>CAPOAR010000096.1:0-11191 GCA_948670295.1 uncultured Oscillospiraceae bacterium
GTCCAAAGACGCCAAAAACGCCTCCGTATTGGAGCAAAACGGCGCGGGCCGATGGCCCCGGACCCACCGCAGGGCCTCGGCCAGCCCCTCCGTCTCCGGGCAGGCATAGACCAGCTTCAGCGCGTGGAAGCGTCCCGTCAGCTCCAGCTGGTGGTCGTCCACATGCTCTGCGTACCGGGCCAGCCGGGGGACCGCAACAATCCGTTTCCCCTGCTTGGCCGCCTCCACCATGGTGCCCGCGCCGCCGTGGGTGATGAGGATATCGCACCGCTCCAGCAGGGCGCCAAACTCCTCCCGGTCATAAAACGCCCGGCCCCGGCAGAAGCGGGGGACATAGCCGCTGTGCCCTGTCTGGACCACCACCTCCCCCGTGATGGTCCGGTCCTCCGCCATGCGGTCCACCTGCCTGATCAGGCGGTCAAAGGGGAATTTCTGGGACCCCACCGTCACAAATATCATGGCGCCCCTCAAAACACGCCGCCGGCGTACAGGGCGTTCGGGTAGTGCTCCTGAAGCTCCGGCCACTGGATGTAAAACCGATGGGCAAACCGATAGAGCAGCCGTCCCGTCCGGGTGGGGGTGTTCACCTTGGCATAGGATTCAATGAACACCAGCCGGGCCCCCAGCGCCCGGGCCAGCAGGCACAGGGGAACGGTGGCCAGCGCCCCGGTGCACACCACCGCATCCGGCCGCTCCGCCAGGCAGATCAGCAGGGAGTGCGCCGCGTTGAGCGCCATTCTGGGCAGGCAGGAGCGCTGCCTTCGGTTGACCTGGAGCAGGTAGCGGCATCTCACGCCGTTCAGCGCCGCCGCATACGCCGTTTTTTCCGTGACGATAAAGCTGTCATACCGCTCCATCAGGGGCCGGAGCATCAGCAGCTCCTCCAGATGCCCCCCGGAGGACGCGGCAAAGCAGAGCCTGGGCCTTGTTCGCCTCATGCCGGATCATCTCCTGTCTTCGAATCGGTCCGGGGCGGCGGCGCCTCCCCGCCCCGGCGGCTCCACTGGGCGCACTGCTCCTCCAGGGCCGCCCGGGCCTGCCCGTCCAGCCCCTGGGCCATGGGGGCCAGCGCGCAGGCAAGCAGCGTATAGGGATAGTAGATGCTGTTATCCGTGGCGTACAGCACAAAGCAGTAGGCGCATACGCCCAGGAACAGGCAGCCCGCGTCCCTGCCCCCCTGCCGGAATCAGTAGCGCAGGCGCACAATCAGCCATCCCCACAGCCACACCCAATACCCCACGAAGCCGATGTTCAGATACATGCGCAGAAAGTCGTTGTGAATCGGCATGAGATCCTGGCGGGGCGTCTGATAGACCGTGCCGGAGGCCCAGTCCACAAAGCGCTCAAACCCCGTCCCCCTGCCCATAAAGGTGAACGACATGTCATAATAGGGCTCCAGGTTGGCGAACATATTCACCCGCCCCATGGTATTGATCTGAAGCCGCTCCTCCAGGTACTGGAACAGGCCGTACCGAATCCCCGCGATGTACAGGAAGCTGAACGCCATCATGGCCGCAGCGGCGCACAGCGCCGCCTGCCGCGACGCCTTTTCCGGCAGCAGCCGCAGAAGAAACGCCGCGGCAAAGCCCAGCGCCACGGCGGGGATGGCGATCCGCTTCAGCCCCACCAGGAAAAAGAAGGTTACCGCCGCCAGCCAGAGCAGCGGGCGGGGGGAGCGCTTCCAGTTCAGCAGCAGGTAGAGCAGAAGCGGGCCGAAGGCAAAGGTGATATCGTGGCTCTCCAGACGCACCATCAAGGGCCCGGTCTCGCCGCTGAAGGTGATCAGCAGCTGGTAGAACTCCTGCAAAAACTGGCCCAGCCCCCCCCTCCTGGACCACCACCAGGACGCTGAGAAAGTTTGCCGCGCACATGGACCCCAGGCAGTACCAGATCCCCTTTTCCCCAAACAGGTACAGCGTGGCGGCGGCAACCAGAACCGAGAGCAGCTGGGGGACGATCATGCCCACGCCGTTGACCACCGCCGCGCTGTCCGCCCCGGTGGACACCCAGATGGCGGCGGAAAACACCAGGGGGATGAGAAAGGGAAGGGCCTGAACCAGGGCGTGGCGGACCAGCAGCATGAAGCGCCCCAGGCGCACGGTGGCGATGAAATTCAGCAGCGCCAGAAACACGATCCCCAGCGCGCAGGGGTTTTTCAGGCTGAGCTCCATGCCCCCGATGGAAAAATAGGCGTCCTGCAAAAAGAACATCGCCGTGGCCAGGGCCGTATAGATCGCGGGAACCAATCCTCAGCGCCTCCCTTCCGCCGGGCCGCTCACCACGGCACGGGTTCGCCTGCCCGCTCGGGCCGGGCATTGCCCACCCGCTTCATGGCGATGGACAAAAGCTCACGGATGTAGCGGCACTTCTCCTCCCCCGCGCAGGCAAAGCCGTGGCGCAGCTCGATTTGACCGCCGCCGTTCCCGGACTTTTCCTCCAGCATGACGCCCATCTGGGACAGGGCGGCGCTCACCTGCCCCTTATCCAGGGCCTCGGCGAAGACCAGGTACTGCCCCGCGCCGTTATTGCCCACAAACAGGCTGCCGGAGGGCGGGAACACGCAGGTGAGCACCGACACGAAGTCCTTGATCATCCGGTCCCCGGCCTCCCGGCCCATCCGGGCGTTTACCGTCTGGAGGTTTGCCAGGCGGAACACGACGCAGGCGAAGCTCTCCGGGATGGGCCGCCCCTCCCGGGCCGCGATGAACTGGTCGCACTTGGCCCGGTTGGGCAGGCCGTCCACCTTGTTGGTGAAGGCGTAGTACTCGATGAAGTCCTCGATCCTGCCCAATACCGCCGCGCCGGCGCAGCCCAGCGCCCCGAAGATGATCACCACCAGCACGGTGAAAATCAGGATGGGGAACCGCTCCGTCACCCTCACGCTGGACAGCATCACGATGTTCTGCGCCCCCAGGTACTCGTTATACTCATCGTTGGTCTCATAATAGACGGCCTGGAGGCTGTTGATCTTTTCCGCCAGGCGCTGAATCTCCTCCTGGACCCGATCCTGGGCGGCCTGGGAGGAGCTGGCGGGGGCCCCGGCAAACACGCTGAGGATATAGTCGTTGTAGTCCATGTCGATGAGGGCGTGCTCGTAAAGGGTGCGGTCCTCGATGTACTTCATCAGCAGCTTGTCGTACTCCGCCGTGCGGTCCACGGAGGTCCAGTTCCCGTCCGGGTCCTGGTCCCGCTCGTCGTACACATTGGGCAGCACGTTGTTTTGCAGATAGGGGAAGATGAGCTGGCGGTAGGAGAACTGCTCGGGATG
Source organism: uncultured Oscillospiraceae bacterium (assembly GCA_948670295.1). Taxonomy (GTDB): domain Bacteria; phylum Bacillota; class Clostridia; order Oscillospirales; family Oscillospiraceae; genus Enterenecus. Next base: position 3,269 of record CAPOAR010000096.1, read on the forward strand.
CTCGCGGATGTAGGTGAGCAGGGTGTCCCAATCCACGCCGTCGACGGTAAAGGCCAGGGTGTGGGGCTGGATATCCTCCCGGCTTACGCAGTCCATTTGGCACCCGGCCTGGGCGGCCACATATCCCTCGCCGGTGCAGTCGATGACGATTTTGCCCCGGATCTCATTCCGGCCGTTGGCGTTTTCCACCGTGATGCCGGTGACGGCGCCGCCGTCCTTGGTCACGCCCACCACCAGGGTGTCCAGAAGCAGCTCCACGCCCTCCTCGTCCATCATCTCGAACATGAGCATGGTCCACCACTCGGGGTCCACGTAGGAGAAGGAATAACCGGCCTTTTCCCGGACGGGATAGCGCAGATGGGGCAGGGCGTGGCCGGTTCGGAACAGGCGCTGGTAGGTCTCCTCCACAATGCCGCCGATATCCCGCTTTCCCTGGGGGTTGAACAGCCGGGCGTAGGCGAAGCCCGGGGGGCCGGACAGGCTCATCTGCCCGCCCATGGTGCCGGTGCGCTCCACCAGCAGGGTCTTTGCGCCGGTCCGGGCGGCGCCGATGGCCGCGGCGGTGCCCGATGTGCCCGCGCCGCAGACAATTACGTCATAAATCGTATCATATGCCATGGTAAAAACCTCCAAAAGTAAAAATAAAAGGAAAGGGATGGGGCGAGCGGGTCATTCCTGCTGTGCGGAATGGCGATTTCTTATTTTTTGAACAGACATTTTCATGTCGGGGAACAGGAGAACCGTCAGGGCGGCGGCCCCGCACGCGTTGACGATCAGCGTGGTGGGCCAGAGCATCACCGCGCATACGGCGCATATGGCCAGGCGGATGGCCATCGGCACACTGCGCTGCCAATAGCCCGACAGGGCGATGCACACGCCAAAGATGGCATAGGCGCACAGGATGGCGTCCATGATAATGGCGCCGGCACTGCCGATCATGATCAGGGTTGGCTGGAAGCAGAACACGAAGGGGACGATATAGGCGGCGATGGCCAGGCGGAACGCCGTCGTCCCGACCTTGGTGGGGTTGGCTCCCGCCAGGGGCGCGGCGGCAAAGCAGGAGACCGCCACCGGGGGCGTGATGTTGGAAATGACGGAGAAATAGAACACAAACAGGTGGGCGGCCATGGCCGGAATCCCAAACTCAACCAGGGACGGGGCCACCAGTATGGCCACCAGGGAATAGGCCGCCACAGAGGGCATGCCCATGCCCAGGATCAGGGAGGCCACCGCCGCGCAGACCAGCAGGAACAGCACGTTATTGGCCCCCAGCCGGGTCAGGGCAAGGCTGAGGTTAAAGGCCAGGCCGGAGGCGTTGATGCAGCCCACCACGATGCCCGCCATGGCCATGACAACGCCGATGCCGATCATCAGATCGCCGCACTCCCGCAGCGCGCCCACAAGTCGACGGCGTGGATTGGGACACCCTGCTCACCTACGTGCGGGCGCACCCCGACCAGTTTGCCTTCAAGCAGCTCACCAACCCGTATACGGACAACACCCACGAGGCCGTGATGGATGTTTACCGCAAGTGCCATGATATCACCGAGCTGGGCGAGCTGATGGGCTTCTACCAGCTGCGGGACATGGGGCTGAAAAACGGCGACTGGCACCCCTATTCCGGCGTGGGCTTCTTCCTGACCCCCAGGGAGGGCGGCCATATCCAGGCCCATTTCCAGCACTCCTCCCAGTGGGACCACGCCCTGCCCACCGACGCATGGGATCTGACCCGCTGCATGGTTGAGTGCCGCAGGCAGAACCTGATTGCCTGGCGGTTCTTCAAGAACTATGTCCCCGGCTTCAAAAACGCCTACATCACCAAGGTGTGCACGGAGCTGCGCCTGCGGGAGGGGCCCCGGATTGTGGGCGACTACATCCTGACCCGGGATGACGTGGCCCAGTGCCGCCAGTTCCCCGACACCATCGGCAAGAGCTCCTTCAAGGCGGGGGGATATCACGTGACCAACGTGAACACGCTGAACGTGAACGTGGACGATCCCCGCATGTCCTGGCCCAAGGGGGGCGGCTCCTACGATATCCCCTACCGGTGCCTGGTGCCCCGGAAGGTGGACAACCTTCTGGCGGCGGGCAAGTGCGTGTCCACCGACCGCCCCGCCTACCTGCGGTACCTGCACCAGACCATGGTGACTGGCCAGGCCGCCGGTACGGCCGCGGGCCTGTGCGTGAGAAAGGGCGTCACCCCCAGGGAATTGGAGGGCAGCGTGTCCGAGCTTCAGGATATGCTGCTCAAGCAGGGCGCGGTCCTCTTCGAGTGCCCTGAGCGCTGACAGGCAAACAGGCCGCCTCCCAGTCAGGAGGCGGCCTGTTCTTAACTCACGGCCCGGCCGCTATAGAAAGCTGGTTTTCCCCGGCAGCTGCGCCCGCAGAAAACGGACAAGCTCCCGTGCATCGTAGTTGGATATATCCTTACGCAGGACGGCGCACAGCGTCAGGCACAGCGGCTGCGAAAGCGCCAGGGAGCACACCTCGGGCGCAAACGCATACTGCGCCACCTTCTCCATCACCAGCGAGGCCCAGCCGCGCTGCAAAATGTACTGCTTAATGGTGCTAAGCTGGGTATTGGCGAGATAGACCGGCGCGTCCGGCAGGACGGATTTCAGCCAGTCCGTGTGGTACGCAGCCACCAGGGGGTCTGAATTGAGCTGTACAAAGGTCAGCTTTTCCGCTTGCTCCAGGCAGACCGCCTCCTCCCCGGCCAGCGGGTCTGTCTTCGGCACCAGCAGCACCTGCCGGTCGTCAATCAACGGAATTACGGTTAAATCCTGCGGCTTTCGCTCCAGCGGCAGCGACAGCCGCAGAATCCCCACATCCAGCGCGCGGCCCTTGATCTGGCTCAGAATGTCGGCGGTCTTGATTTCGCAGATGTCCACACACAGCCCGGGATGGAGCGCCTCAAACTGCATGATAACCTCCGTCAGCCCATAGATGCTCAGCACCGGCACCCCGCCCACGTGGATGGTATGATTGCACGTGCGCTGCGTTTGCGCGGTATAGGCCAGCAGGTTATCATATTCCTCCACCATCCGCGTGGCATAGGGCAGCAGCCTCCGCCCCACCTCGGACAGGCGGATCTTCCTGGTGGTGCGGACAAACAGCTCGCTCCCCAGCTCTTTTTCCAGGGCAATAATGCTTTTGGAAATGGAGGACTGCGAAATATACAGCTCGTCGGCGGCCGCTGTAAAGTTCCCACAGCGGCAGATCGCGACGAAAAAGGACATCTGTTGCAGAGTCATAGAGCCTTCTCCTTCAATCGGAACGGTCAAAAATAAGAAAGGTGTGAGAAAATTGAACCATCAAAAAAGAGTCATCGGTTTGTTTGCGGGCATTTTCGCGGCCGTCATTCTGTACGCGGCGCCCATCGCGGGGCTGTCGCGCGAGGGACAAATCTGCCTGTCGCTGACCATCATGACCGTAATTTTTTGGGCCTGCCAGGTGGCCCAGCCAGGGTACGTCTCCGCCCTTTTGCTGGCGCTGTACGTGGTTTTGGGGGTCGCTGAGCCCCCAGTGGTATTTTCCGCGTGGACCGGCACCACGATTTATCTCATCATCGGCGCCTATCTCATCGCATCGGCGGTGAAGAACTCCGGCCTGGGCGAGCGAATCGCCTATTGGTTCATCGTTCGGTTCATGCACTCGTATCAAAGCATTTTCACCTCTATTTTCGGCTTGACCTTCGTTTTGAGCGTTATCATCCCCCACCCCTGGCCCCGCGCGTTTTTGATCATGTCCATCATCCGGGAGGTGATCGAAAACGCCAAAATCCCCCGTAAAGACGCGGTTCCCATCGGTTACGCGGTATTCGCCGCATCCGTGCCCGTCTCTATGATCTTCCTGACCGGGGACAGCTCCATCAACCCGCTGGCGGTGCAGTACGCCGGCGTGGAGCTGGGGTGGTTCGGATGGCTGAAGCTGATGGGGGTCCCCTGCGCGGCCGCGTCAGTTCTCACCTGCGCGGCCCTGCTGGCGGTATTCCGGCCCAGCCAGCCCGTGTTGGTCGACAAGGAATCCGCACGGCAGAGGCTGGCCGCAATGGGAAAGCTGGGCAGGCAGGAGCTCCGCGCCATCATATGGCTGTCGGCCGCGGTGGTTCTGTGGGCGACGGACAGCATCCATGGCACCGACATCGGCTGGGTCACGCTGATTATCGCCATGCTCATGTCCATGCCTCTGGTGGGGGAGCTGCTGCCCGCCCAGGCATGGAGCGAGGTGCCCGTTCACGTGCTGCTGTTTATCACGGCGGCCATGGCAATCGGCAGGGTGGGCGCGGCCACAGGAATGAACGCCTGGATCGCGGACACGGTGTTCCCCGGCGCGGCGCCATCCAACCCATTTCTGTTTGCCGCCCTGATCGCCGCAGTCTCTATCGTGATCCACATGCTGCTGGGCAGCGTAATCGCGGTTATGGGCGTGGCGATCCCCGCCATTCTGGCCTTTACGGCACATACATCCTTAAATCCCCTGGTCCCCGCCCTGTGGGTGCTGAGCGCAATTAACCTGCATTACGTATTTCCATTCCAGAACATGAGCATCCTGGTGGGGTGCGGGGAGGAAAACGGGCTGTATACACAAAGGGAGACCATCCGTTTCAGCATTCCCCTTCTGGCCATCACGCTGTTTGTCATTGTCGTTGTGGAAACGCTGTGGTGGAAGGTCCTCGGGCTGCTTTGACAGAACGCCCAAGCGCTGTTTGGAGCCTGGCGGAAATTTGAATTGATGCGGCGGGACAGCGCCGCCGGAACCAGTATAACAGATGGGAGATAGAAAAGAAAGCAGGGAGTGCGAAGCAATGGCTAAAAAGTTGTCCCCCGGGGGATTCCGGCCGGCGGCAATTTTGGCCGCAAAGCTGGGTGCCGAGGCTATTGGTACAGCTTCTTAAAAATGGACGGGACACTTTGAGCGGCTTCATGCGCTGTCCAAAGTGTCCCGTCCATTTCGCGGACCTTTCAGCCCTGTCTCCATCAAAGCTCCACCACATCCATGGCCGCCCGCTCCACACACAGGGCGTTCCGGGTGTCCAGCACCAGAGACAGCTCCGCCACGCCGTTCACGCCCACACGGGGATTGAGCACAGAGGCGTATTGCAGCGTCTGGAGGCTGCCCGCCATCCGCTCCAGGGAGAAGCGCAGCGGCTGCGCCTCGGTAAACGCCCCGCAGGGTGTCTGTCTGAGGCAGATGATCCCCTCGCCCCTCGCCGGGGGCATCGCATATGCGCACAGCGTGCACCGAACTGCGTACGCCGCCCGCGTATCCAGCCGGATTTGGGTGGGATTACACGCATTCCAGCGGATGCACTCTCCACGCCGGGCCTGCTGCCGCCAGGACAGGCGGCAGCCCGGACTCCATAGCAGCCCTGCCTGCCGCTCTGCCAGATGGAGGGCACATTTTTCCCCTTTCTCCGGCCAGCCCGGCGGCGGGCATACCCCCGGCCCGCAGGCGGGGGGCACGGTTGGCGGACAGGGTTCGCATACAGGCGGCGGGCACGGCCCGGGGGAGGGGCAGGGGGGCGCCAGGGGCGGACACACCGCCAGCACCTTTTCCAGCTTGCTTTTCAGCAGCATCTGATTCTGCGCCACCACATCCAGCAGGGAGGCGACGCTCTTGTTTACCACCAGCACGTCCTGGGGCGTAGCGCAAGGCTTTGCCCCCGGCAGAGTGCCCAGGATGTACTGCAGCTTTTCGCCCTCGGCGTTGATGATGTGGCTCAAAGCCAGCTCCTCCATGGCGATGGAGGCAATAATCATGGTTAGGGCCTCTTCCCGGGTCAGGTCTGCCCCATTGGGGGGAAAAGAAGGCATAGACATATTTAAGATACTCCATAGCGCCGCCCGGCTTGGGGCCGGGACGGGTTGTGCGGCCGGGAAGGCCCTGCCGCCGTTCCATCCTATGCGGCTGGAACCGCCCTGTTCCGCACTCACCCGCCGCCGGCCGGGGACATAGAATGCCGTGGACGCTTTGCCGGGGAGGGCTTCTCTCCTGCGCCGCCGCTTCGGTGCGCCCCGGCCTGCGTCTAGGCGCTGCTTGAACCTTGACGGTGTGCCCGGCGGAGAGGGATTTTTCGCCAGGCAAGGCGGTTGGACGCGGAAATACTTTGTGTATTTACATTAAACCAACGCCATACGACGGAACAAGGCCCGTCGTTTGGGTACGCCGGCAATGTTCAAACAAGCCTCAGGGTTGAAAGGAGACACACTTTTATGTCTATGCCAAGTTTTCCCAACGTTGACCCGCCCATCCAGCGGGAGGATGCGGTTAACCAGATCCTCTCCTCCATCGCCATGGAGGAGCTGGGGCTGAGCCATATCCTCAACGCCGAGGGCGAAAAGCTGCAATATATTCTGGGCACCATTCCGGGCCTCAGCGGCCCCACCGCCACGGTGAGCGATGTGCTGGCCGCCAACGAGAGTGTCCGGGGCCTGCTGGAGACCGCCGTACAAAACCAGATATTTTTAAAGTCCAAGATGCAGGGCGCGCTCACCGCCTCCCCCATGCAGGGGCCCACCGGCCCCACCGGCCCCAACGGCCCTGCGGGCCCCGCAGGCGGCCCCACCGGCCCCACTGGGGCGACCGGGGCCACAGGCGCCACAGGCGCGGCCGGGGCCCCAGGCGCCACAGGGCCTGCTGGCGCTGAAGGCTCCGCCGGCATCGCCGGTCCCACCGGCCCCACCGGCCCCACCGGCGCAACCGGCCTCACCGGCCCCACCGGCCCCACCGGGGCGGACGGCGCAATCGGTCCCACCGGCCCCACCGGCCCCACCGGGGCGGACGGCGCTGCCGGCGCCACAGGCGCCACGGGAGCTGCCGGGGCGGCTGGCGCCACGGGGGCGACCGGCCCTGCCGGGGCGGCCGGCCCGGCAGGAGCCACGGGGGTTACCGGCCCCACAGGCCCCACAGGCCCCAACGTCACCGCCACCTCCGCCTTTGCCGCCAACACCCAGGGCAGCAGCATTCTGGTGGCGCTGGGCGGCACCCTGGTGCCCCTGCCCGACAGCCAGCTGCTCTCCCCGGATATCACAGTCGACGGGACCAACACCGTGTTTACGGTAAACACCACCGGGCGCTATCAGCTCTCCTATGACATCAACATCACCGCGGCCCTGGGCAGCGGCACCCGCCTGCTCATCAACGGCGCGCCCAACCTCGCCTCCACGGTGGCCCCGGTGATCTCCCTGAGCCACTTTTCCAACGAGATTCTGCTGGATCTGACCGCTGGGAACACCGTTTCCCTGCAAATGTTCGGCATCGCGTCGGCGGCCACGCTGCTGCCCGGTTCCGCTGGGGCGTCCCTGACGCTGCTCCGTTTGAGCTGAGGAGGGGTGCTTTATGTCTCAGCCCACTTTTCCCCAGATTGATCCCCCGCTGTCCCGCGAGGGAAGCCTGAATCAAATCATCGCCTCCATCGCCATGGAGGAGCTGAGCCTGAGCCACATCCTCAACGCCGAAGGCGAAAAGCTGCAATATGTCCTGGGCACCCTGCCCGGACTGGATGAGGCGGCGGCCCTTGAGGAAGTCATCCGGGTCAACCAGAGCGTACAGGACACCCTGTCCGGCATTGTGGAGCAGCAGATGGTGCTGTCCGCCAAGCTGGCCGCGGCTCTGAAAGCCCCGGTCCTCCCCGGCCCCACGGGGCCCACAGGCGCCATAGGCCCCACGGGGCCTGCCCAGGGCGTCACCGGCCCCACAGGGCCTACGGGGGCCACCGGCCCCACCGGGGCGGACGGCCTCACCGGGGCCACAGGGCCGGACGGCGCGGCGGGTCCTGCCGGTGCCACAGGCGCCATAGGCCCGGACGGGGCGGCGGGCCCTGCCGGGGCAGCCGGCCCCACCGGCCCGGACGGCGCGGCGGGCCTCACCGGAGCCACAGGCCCCACCGGCCCGGACGGCGCGGCGGGGGCTACCGGTCCC
>CAPOAR010000097.1:0-11129 GCA_948670295.1 uncultured Oscillospiraceae bacterium
TTGCCCGAGACGGCGGGAAGCCGCGCGCAGCGAACAGGCGCAGCGTGACAAGCAAGAAGCGCGGAGCAGGCGTGAGCCGCGCGGATGGACCAGAGCGAGGGAAAAAGCCCAGGGCCCGCCCTGCGGGGCCGGGTTTTGCCCGAGACGGCGGGAAGCCGCGCGCAGCGAACAGGCGCAGCGTGACAAGCAAGAAGCGCGGAGCAGGCGGCCGCCTGCACAGCGTGACAAGGAGGCGGGCAAGCATTATGTATCTCTATCTGGTGCGCCACGGCCAGTCGGTGGGCAATGAAAGACAGCTCTTTTTCGGGGCAAAAGACTATCCTCTCACCCCGCTGGGCCGGGAGCAGGCAAAGCAGGCGGCGGACAAGCTGCGGGAGGTGTCCTTCACCCGCTGCGTGGCCAGTCCCCTATCCCGGGCCTGGGACACCGCCTTGATCTGCACAGAGGGCCGGGGGGTGAGTCCCGAGCCTGCTCCCGCCCTGCAAGAGCAGGACATGGGGGCGATGGAGGGGCTCACCTGGGGCGCGGCGGAGGCCCGCTTCGGCGACCACATCGGCGCGCTGCTGGCGGACTGGCTTCACACCACGCCGCCGGAGGGGGAATCCCCCTCCCATATGCTGCGGCGGGTAGCGGGCTGCGTGGACGTTCTCCTGGACCGGGGGGAGGATACCCTGGTGGTGGCCCACAACGGCTCGCTGTCCCTGATCCTGCTGTACCTGGGGCTGGCGGGAGAGCAGGACCTGCTCCGGCCTGGCTGGTTTTTCCGCCACGGCGCCTACTCCACCATCCGCGCAGATGAGGCCGGGGCGGAATTGGTCTGCTTCAACCGGTGACAAAAAAGCGCCCGCCGCCATAGAATGCCTCAGTTTAAGAAGCTGTGCCAATGGCCGAAGTATTCAAATTCGCGAGCCAAAATTGCCGACGGCAAGGCGAAAAATTGCGGGAATACTTGGTGTATTTCAAGATTTTTCAACTCGGCCGGCGGCAATTTGGGTCGTAAAGCCGGGTGCTGAGGCTATTGGTGCAGCTTCTAAAAAGGAGGCGGCGGAAATGACGCAGGTGGTTCAGTTTTTGGCGGCGCTGCTGGCGGCCTTCGGGCTGGTGGGCCTGGGGTGGCTGGCGTTGGGGGCCCTTCTCCTGCCGGGGGTGTGCCCCGCGCGGATGGTGGTGGACGCCCAGGGGGACGGCGGCGGGCTGGAGCAGACCGTCAAGGCCCTGCTGTGGCTGCGGCGCACCGGCCTTTGGTGGGGCGAGGTGGTCATCAAGGACCGGGGGCTGGATGCCGGAGGGCTGGCCCTGGCCCAGGCCCTGGCCGAGCGGCAAGGCGTCGTCTTCTCCCAGGACGGGCCCGATTGCGTCTGACTCACAATGTTTCACGTGAAACATACGTTTAATCTACAATCACAAAAGAAATGAGGAGTGTACCATGGAACTGAAGCAAGCGCTGGCCAGGCTGGCCGAGCTGCAAAGGAAGATGTACGCCTACCAGGCGGCGTCCTCCTCCCTGTACCTGGACGGCACCACCGTGGCCCCCAAGGATACCGCCGAGGGCCGTGGGGTGGCCCTGGGCGTGCTGGCCGGGGAGCAGCACAAGCTGTTCTCCGACCCCCAGGTGGGGGAGCTGCTGGACTTTTTGTGGGCGCATAAGGACGGGCTGGACCGCCCTGTCCGCCGCCAGGTGGAGGAGCTGCGCCGGTCCTACGACCAGCTCCGGCGCATCCCGGCGGACGAGTATATGGAGTACGCCGTCCTCACCAACCAGGCGGGCGACGTGTGGCGCCGGGCCAAGGAGGCCAGCGATTTCCAGCTGTTCCGCCCGGTGCTGGAGAAGCTGGTGGCCTTCAACATCAAGTTCGCCGGCTACTACGACAGCGCCAAGGCGCCTTACGACGCCCTGCTCAACGAGTATGAGCGGGGGGTGGACATGGCCTATCTGGACAAATTCTTCGCCACCCTGCGAGAGCGCATCGTCCCCCTGCTCCACGCGGTCATGGAAAAGGAGCCCCCCGACGACTCCTTCCTGCGCAGGCGCTACCCTGTGGACGCCCAGCGGAAGTTCTCCGACTACCTGATGCAGGTGCTGGGGCTGGACCGGTCCCACTGCACCATCGGCGAGACGGAGCACCCCTACACCCTGGAGTTCAACAACAAGGACGTGCGCATCACCACCCATTACCACGAGGACAATATGGACTTCTCCATGTACTCCGTCATCCACGAGGGGGGCCACGCCAAGTACGAGCTGGGCATCGCCGACGAGCTGCAATACACCTGCCTGGCCGGGGGCGTGTCCATGGGCGTCCACGAGAGCCAGTCCCGGTTCTACGAAAACCTGATCGGCCGCTCCCTGCCCTTCATCCAGGCCGTCTTCCCCAAGATGAAGGAGTTCTTCCCCGAGCAGCTGGCCGGCGTGACGGCAGAGCAGTTCTACCGCGCGGTGAACAAGGCCCAGCCCTCCCTCATCCGCACCGAGGCGGACGAGCTGACCTACTGCCTCCACGTGATGGTGCGCTATGAGATCGAAAAGCAGCTCATCGGCGGCACGCTGGCGGTGAAGGACGTGCCGGAGACTTGGAACCGGCTGTACAAGGAGTATCTCGGGGTGGACGTGCCCGACGACAGCCAGGGCTGCCTCCAGGACAGCCACTGGTCCGGCGGCTCCTTCGGCTACTTCCCCTCCTACGCCCTGGGCAGCGCCTACGGTGCGCAGATGCTGCGCAATATGGAGCAGGACATGGACGTATGGGGCCCCGTGTCCAAGGGGGACCTGTCCGGCGTATCCGCCTGGCTGGGGGAGAAGGTCCACCGGCACGGCGGCCTGATGGAGCCCGCCGACGTGGTGAAAAACGCCTGCGGCCCATTCGACCCCACCGTATTTGCCGACTACCTGGAGAAAAAATATTCCCAGCTTTACGCCCTGTAGGCTGCGGACAAAGGGCCCGGCGGGAGAGTTCTCCCGCCGGGCCCTTCTGCCTCGCAGGGTTCCCGCCCGTCAAGCGCCAAGAAACTGTGTCAGCGGAACCAGCCGCCGCTGTCCCGGGCGTCCAGCACGTCCAGCATGGCGGACAGCATCTCCGCGGCCTGGGTCCTGGTGAGGGGCTGGGACAGCTGGGAGCTGCTGGACAGCACCGACACCGCCTCCATATTCACCGCTGACTGGTAGGCCCAGGCGGGCGCGGTCTCGGCGGAGAAGGCGGAGGCCGTCCCCGCCACGTCGCCGGTGGCCAGCAGGCGGTCGATGATGACGGCGGCCTCCGCGCAGGTGACCGCGCCGCCGGGGACGAACACCGTCTGGCCCGCGCCGTTGCGGGAGCCCTCCACCGTGCCCACCGCCAGGGCCGCGGACACATAGCCCTTGGCCCAGGCGGAGATGTCCTGGTCGTCATAGAACCCGGTGAGGGTGACGCCGCTCAGGGGCTCCTTCCCCGCCGCCGTCATGGCCATGGTCAAAAACTCCTGGCGGGTAAAGGTGCTCTCCGGGTCAAAGCAGTAAAGGCTGCCCACCTTACGCCCGGTGTACACCCCCGCCTCCGCCAGGCGCAGGGCGGCGTAGTGGGCGGGGTCGCCCTCCAGGTCGGAATAGCTCACGGTGGTGGACTGCTTCTGGATGTTCACCTTCACGGTGGCGGGCTTGGACACATTCCCCTTGGCGTCGATGGCCACGTAGGTGAAGGTGTCCCGGCCCTTTTTGCCCTCATAGGGGGTGTAGGTGAAGGCGGCGGGGTCGTTCTCATCCATGGCCACCTGGCCCCGGGCGGGGCTGTCCACCACCTGGAAGGTGACCAGGTCGCCCTCCGGGTCCACGGCGGCAAAGCGGCTGGAGATGGCCACCCCCTTGTAGGTCTTGAGGGTCAGGTCCTCGGCGATGGGGGCGGCGTTCTCCACCTCGGCGGTGGGGGTGGTCAGGGCCAGGGCGGGGACGGTGAGCGCCCCGGCCAGACACAGGGACAGTATCATGATTCGCTTTTTCAAAGGGAAAGCCTCCTTTGTATGGTTGTGGGACTAGCTTATACCAAAGGAGTGCGAAATATGCGGGCGCGCCCAGATCAGGACGCGCCCGCATTTTTTTACAATTGACTTCGATCCTTGAGCCAGCTGGGCAGGGGCCGCATTTTGATGCCCGACACCAGCCCCATGGCGATGAACAGCGTCAGGGTGGACGAGCCCCCATAGCTGATAAAGGGCAGGGTCAGGCCGATGACGGGGCCGATATACAGCGTCATGGCCACGTTGATCATGGTCTGGATCATCAGCATCCCGGCGATGCCCATGGCGATATAGGCGGACATGTGGCTGCGGGCCCGGCGGGACACCCACACGCAGCGCAGGATGATGAGCAGCAGCACCAGCAGCACCGCGCAGCAGCCGATCATGCCGAACTCCTCCCCGCACACAGCGAAGATGTTGTCGGTATGCCGGGCGGGCAGGGTCTCCCTGCTGGGGGAGTGGGTGCGGGTGCCGTTGAGATAGCCCATGCCGGTGATCTGGCCCGAGCCGATGGCCGCCAGGGACTGGTTCTGCTGCCAGCCATGGCCCCGTGGATCTAAATTATTCCCTTTCCAGTGCTCCACCACCACCCGGAAGCGCATGATGCGGTAATCGTCCCAATATTTGGTGCGGGGCAGGATGAAGTGCCACAAAAACACCACCCCGCCCACCATGGGCGTCCCCACCCCGAGAAACCACCACTTGCTCACCCCGGCCACCCAGGCCATCACCACAAAGATGAACAGGTAGACAACGACCATGCCCCAGTCGCCGGACAGCACCGCCAGCGACCCGGAGAACACCCCGGTGAGCACCACGTATTTCACGATGGAGGAAAAACGGCCCAAGCCCTTTGGCCGCTCCTTGTTGATCATCCAGGCCAGCACCACGATATAGGCCAGCTTGGCGATCTCCCCGGGCTGGAAGCCGGGAAAGCCGGGTATGGGGAGGTAGACCCAGCTTTTATTTCCGCTGTCCCCGCCCTCGCCGAAGGGGTAGATCAGGGCGATGACAAACAGCCCCAGCAGCAGAAACACCCACCACCACTTCTCCATCAGGTACTCAATGTCGATGAAGGAGACCCACACGTAGGCCGCCACCCCCATGCACAAAAACATGGCCTGCTTTTGGGGGAAGCTGTGCAGCGCGTCCATATAGCGGGTGCCGCTGTAGATGAGCACCAGCCCCATGAGGCTGGCCAGGATGCACAGGAGCAGAAGAACCACGTCGCCCTTTTTGAAAAATTCCCTGAGTGTGCGCGTCGGCTGCAAGGCGCGGCCCTCCTCTCTGGTGAACACTGTAAATATAGGATGCCAAATTCGCTCCTGCGCGTCCCGCCCGCCGCGGGGCGGAAAACAGGTGCAAATTAGTATAGCACATCCCGGCGGATTATGCTATACTGATTTGCAAAGAGTTTCCGAATTCTTAATCTATGTGCGGGAAGTGAGCTGCTATGGAATTTGTCACCCACAGCCGGGAGGAGACCGCGGCCCTGGGCGGGCGGCTGGCGGACGCGCTGAAAACCGGCCGGGTGGTGGCCTTCACCGGGGATCTGGGGGCAGGCAAGACCGCCTTTGTGTCCGGCATGGCCCGGGCCCTGGGGGTGGAGGAGCGGGTGACCAGCCCCACCTTCACCATTGTCAACGAGTACGAGGGGGGGCGCCTGCCCCTGTTTCACTTTGACATGTACCGGCTGGGCGGCGCCGACGAGCTGTTCCACATCGGCTGGGAGGACTACCTATCCCGGGGCGGCGTGTGCGCCGTGGAGTGGAGCGAAAACGTGGCCGAGGCCATAGAGGACGGCGCGGTTCGGGTGTCCATCGTCCGGGGGGACGGGGACAACGACAGGATCATCGCCATCGAGGGGGTGGATTTATGAAAATCATCGCGCTGGAGACCTCCGCCGTCACCGCCTCCGTGGCGGTCACGGAGGACGAACGGCTGCTGGCCCAGTCCTTCCAGAACAGCGGGCTGACCCACTCCGCCACCCTGATGCCCATGGCGGCGGACCTGCTGAAAAACACCGGCCTCACCCTGGACGGGATGGACGTGGTGGCGGTGGCGGCGGGGCCGGGGTCCTTCACCGGGGTGCGCATCGGCGTGGCCGCCGCCAAGGGGCTGGCGTGGCCGGGGGACAAACCCTGCGCCCCCTGCTCCACCCTGGAGGCCATGGCCTGGCAGTGCGCCCATGTGGGGGGGGAGATCTGCGCCGCCATGGACGCCAGGCGAAACCAGGTCTACTGCGCCCGGTTCCGGGCGGAAAACGGGGCGCTCACCCGCCTCACCCCCGACCGGGCCATGGGGCTGGACGAGCTGGCGGACGAGGTGCGGACCTCCGGCCTGCCCCAGACCCTGGTGGGGGACGGGGCCCATCTGGTCCAAAGGGCGCTGGAGGAGCTGGCCCTGCCCTGCGCCCTCATGCCCCCCCACCTGCTGTACCAGACCGCCTGGGGTGTGGCCCGGTGCGCCCTGCGCATGGCCAGGGAGGGACAGCTGGTGTCCGCCGCCGCCATGGCCCCCAGCTACCACAGATTGAGCCAGGCAGAGCGGGAGCTGCTCAGCGCGGAGAAGCGGACAGCGAGGTAGCTTGGAGCGGAGCGAGGCCGGGCACAGGGCGGCAAAGCCGCCCCAGACCAGGCCGGGGCGGAGTGAAAGCAAGCGAGCGTCCTGGCCGGTTCGCAACGTGATTACCAGGCGCGCAGCCGCAGAGGGACAGAAGCAAAAAGGCAAGGCAGACCATCATGGTTTGCCTTGCCTTTATTCGTACGATACGGCGATGCCTCTGGAACTCGTCCCTACTCGGCATCCGCTATCTCTACGACTAGGATTCCCTCCTGGTCAAACGGGAGCCTATCGACAATTTTTCCATCGCGGAAGTAAAAGGATCCGCCGTGGTTTTGAGGCTCGTGATCCAGCGGGTTGACCATCAAGACCTGTTCCGCTGCCAGCGACGCCTGCCGCGCGTACGCGTCCATCTCCTGACGGTTCCACTCCTCTACGGTAAAGTTAACATATACCGGCCAAATCAGCAGACGGTCTGTTTTGAACTTCTCCAGACAATCCCACAGGTCTCCGCACAGGGCAAGCATGATTTTATGATTATGGAGGGTGAATTCCCCCGCTTTATCCCCTTCCCTGTAGTGCCCGTCTGTTTTCCAATATTCTTTCCAGCCTTTTGTGATCCTCCTGTAATTGTACAATATTTCGCCGTCATCAATGACAGCACAGGAAGAGTACAGGCATTCTTTTTCCCTCTCAATATACCCCGTCAGCAGCGCCGTCCCATATGCTTTTGACCATTCCCGCAATTGGCAAATGGCCTGCGAATTCAGCTCCAGCGCCATTTCCTTGTCCACGGCATAGTCCCAGCACAGGCAGTCAAAGCCTTGCAGATAGGCTTCGCCAAAGCAAAGCAGATCCACCTTCCCCTGCGCTTCCCGCAGGGCCCGTTCAATTTGTGACATATTAAAGGATATATCCCTGTTTTTGCATACAAAGGACACTAAACCGATCCGCATCCCGCAGCCCCCCTATTTGCCGCCGGGTTCCTTATGCCGGAACCCGGCGCCCTTCTCCAGTTTATGTCTTCGGCCGGTAGTCCAGCCCGGCGGGATAGAAAAAGTTCACCTTTTTCTCCGACAGGCCGATGGTCAGCTCCCGGGCCCGGAGGGCCTCGCCGTCCACCACCGCCACCAGCTCGTCCTGCCCCTTGATCGTCACCGTCTCCCCCTGGCGGTACCAGATGAGGTCGGGATAATCCCGGTATTTCCCCTGGGCGTACCTGCCCACCAGGCGGAAGAAGGTGGCCCGGCTCACCTTGCGCACCACCAGGGTCTCCAGCAGGCCGTCGTCGGGCATATTATCCCCCACCGGCATGAAGCCGCCGCCGTAGTACCGCCCGCTGCAAACGCACACAATGGTGGTCTCCCCGTCAAAGTGGAGGTCGCCGCACTCCACCGCCGTGGGCTGGGCTATGCTCTTGAACATCACGTTGGCCAGCAGGGCCAGAATGTAGGCCCCCATGCCGGTGACCAGGGGCAGGGCGTTATACTTGTCCTTATCCACCGCGATGCGGGAGTCCAGCCCCACGCATACAATGTCGATGCCCAGCATCCCGTTGCAGTCGATGAGGTCCATGGCCGCCTGGGGCCCCTGGGACAGCGCCTCCAGATCGGTGAAGCGGGCCTTGTTCTCCCTGCCGAATATCTTCAGAAAGTCGTTGCCCGTGCCGGTGGGCACGTTGGTGACGGCGGCGTTTTCATACCCTGCCGCGCCGTTCACCGCCTCGTTCAGGGTGCCGTCCCCGCCGCAGGCGTAGATGCGCACCGCCTCGCCGCTCTCCGCCGCCGCCCGGGCTATCCGCCGGGCGTCCCCCGTTTTTTCGGTGAAGTGAATCTCGCAGGGAGCGTCCAGCGCCTGGATGCGCTCTACCAGCGTCTTTGTGCTCCGCTTCTTCCCCGCCGAGGGGTTGATGATAAAGATATGCCGCACAGGGCACTCCTCCCAGCGTTTTCTTTCTCTGCTGCCCACGGACGGCCTGCCGGGCCTTTGGCCCGCCAAGCTGTCTACCTCCACGCGCCCTCGCTGGCCGCTTCTCCGCGCTTCCTGTCACGCTACAAAGCGCCCATGCCGCGCGGCCGCTTCTCCGCGCTTCCCCCGTACATGAACAAGTCGCATTTTATCATGCCGTTATACAGCTTCCGCTTCTTGTCCGCGGGCCGCCCAAAGGCCCGCTCGAACTCGGTGTGGGAGGACAGCACATCCACCTCCCACCCCCCGGGCAGCGCCAACGCCGCCCGGCCGAAGCCCCGGTAGAGCGCCTCCGCCTCCCGCTTCTCCAGCAGCCGCTCCCCATAGGGCGGGTTGGTCACCACCCGGCCCCGGGGCGCGTCCCGGCGGAATTCCGCCGCGTCGGCCGTTTCAAAGCGCACCGTGTCCTCAACCCCGGCGAGCCGGGCGTTGTGCCGGGACAGCTCCACGGCGGCGGGGTCGATATCCCCGCCCCAGATGTCGTAAGCGCCGCGAAACTCATGGTCCTCCGCCTCCTCGGCGGCGTCCATCCACAGCCCGGAGGGCAGCCAGCCCCACCGCTGAGCGGCAAAGGAGCGGTTTAACCCCGGGGCCCGGTTCCTGGCGATGAGGGCCGCCTCAATGGGGATGGTGCCCGAGCCGCAGAAGGGGTCGCAGAAGGGGTCCCGCCCCCTGTACCGGGACAGGGACACCAGCGCCGCCGCCAGCGTCTCCCGCAGCGGCGCGCCCATGTTCCGGGCCCGGTAGCCCCGCTTGTACAGGCTGTCCCCCGACGTGTCCAGCATTAAAGTCACTTGATCCTTTAAAATGGAAAACTGCACCTGGTATAAGGTTCCCGTCTCGGGCAGTATCTCCAGGCCATACGCCTGCCCCAGCCTTTTGCACAGCGCCTTTTTCAAAATGGACTGGCAGGCGGGCACCGAATGGAGTTGGGAGCTGACCGCGTACCCCTTCACCGGAAAGCGCCCCTCCCGGGGGATGAAGTCCTCCCAGGGAAGGGCCGCGCAGCCCTCAAACAGCTCCTCAAAGGAGCGGGCCGGGAAGCAGCCCAGGCACAGCAGCACCCGTGCCCCGCAGCGCAGGTTCAGGTTCAGCCGGGGGATATCGGCGGGCCCGCCCTGGCACAGCACCCGACCGTTTTCCGCCCGCACTTCGGACAGCCCCAGCTTTTTCAGCTCATAGGCCACCGTGGACTCCACCCCCATGAGGGCGGGTATGACAAATTGTAATATCTGCTCCATAAAATACTCCAAATCATTTTATTGAAAGCCTTTGCCCGGGTCGCAGGTATCCCCGCCCGCCGGGCCGGAGCCTTGGCGGAAACCGCCAGGAAAATTTTTTGAAAAACCCCTTGACTTTACATTTGGTGGAAGGTGTAGTATGATGTCGCAGGGAGGGGAAGGACTTTACAAGCCCTAGTATAATGTAAAATGGAAGCGCTGGCAACAATAATATAGCCCCAGGCGCGAAAAACTTCTTTTCCTTGACGGCAATCTGTGATACAATTTATTGGAAGCAAGACAAGAAAGGAGTGCAGCGTATGCCATTCTCTTTAGACGCAGGTTCCTTGATGCAGATCCTATGGCTGGTGCTATTGATCATTTTCGCGGCCAGCGAGGCCGTCACCGTGGGGCTCACCTCCATCTGGTTCGCCGCCGGGGCGCTGGTGGCCCTGCTTGCCGCGCTGCTGGGCGGGCCCATGTGGGTGCAGATCACCCTGTTTCTGGCGGTGAGCCTGCTGTGCCTGGCCGCCGTGCGGCCCCTGGCCAAGCGGCATTTGAACAACAAGGTGGAGCGCACCAACGCCGACCGGGTGATCGGGGCCGAGGCCCAGGTCACTGAGGACATTGACAACATCCACGGCAAGGGCGCGGTGGTCATCCGTGGGATGGCCTGGTCCGCCCGCAGCCAGGACGGGGGGCCCATCGCCGCCGGCACCCTGGTGCGGGTGCTGCGCATCGAGGGTGTCAAGGTGTTCGTGGAGCCCACCGCCGCCCCGGTGTCCGCCGGGGAGCCCAAGAATTGGTAACCTGTGGCATCGGCCACAACATATAGAGGAGGTAGTCAAATGAACACATTCATACTGTCCGCAGCCGCCGGGGTGGGCGCCGTTGTGGGGCCCGTCATCGTCCTACTCATCGTCGTCATCATCCTGGGCATCCTGGCCTCTAACATCAAGGTGGTGCAGCAGTCCAAGGCCGTGGTCATCGAGCGGCTGGGCGCCTTCCGCGCCGTCTGGGGGGTGGGCCTGCACCTGAAGGTCCCCTTCATTGAGCGGGTGGCCAAAACCGTGTCCCTGAAGGAGCAGGTGGTGGACTTCGCGCCCCAGCCCGTCATCACCAAGGATAACGTCACCATGCAGATCGACACCGTGCTCTACTTCCAGATCACCGACCCCAAGCTGTATACCTACGGCGTGGAGCACCCCATGAGCGCCATCGAGAACCTCACCGCCACCACCCTGCGAAACATCATCGGCGATCTGGAGCTGGACCAGTCCCTCACCAGCCGCGACCACATCAACACCCAGATGCGGGCCATCCTGGACGAGGCCACCGACCCCTGGGGCATCAAGGTCAACCGGGTGGAGCTGAAGAACATCATGCCGCCCC
>CAPOAR010000098.1:0-10925 GCA_948670295.1 uncultured Oscillospiraceae bacterium
GCTTTTATGTGTCTTTTTTCTTTATGGTTTCTGCCGGGACAGTTGTGATTTACACGCTGACCTTACCTTTGACAGAACCATCAAAATGTTTATCCGGCTGATTATTACATCAAATGTGATGAGCCTTGCTTTGACATGGATGCCAAAGTTTATGACATGGGGAAAGCAGTTGACACAGGTAATATTGGGAAGAAATGACCTGCATACGGTATATGACTTTGACGGTGTGAAGGTGTATGAGAACATATCAAGCGGGGATTTTGGGGTGATGACAGCGTTTCTGACCTCGATACTGTTTTTTGTATTTACCTGTGTCTGTGGGTTTATCGTTGTACTTACGGTGCTGAACCGTATTCTGAAAATCTATATGATTGCCCCATTTGCCGGACTTGCTCTGTCCACGCTGGCAGCGGGAGGGCAGACGGCACAGGTGGGGTATTCCTACATTAAGACGTTTTTTGGCTATGTCCTTACGGCACTTTTGATTGCGGTGGTTATTGTAATCAGCAATACGTTTATTGATACGGTGGTATTGGACACGGAAAATGCGGTAGTCAGATTATTGGAATACTGTCTGAAAATGGGTGCGATTGCGTCCAGTGTAAAAATGTCGGATAGCGTGATGCAGAAGGCATTTGGATTGTAACAATCAGAAAGGAGGGCAGACCGGGGCAGGGCGTAGGTTGGCTATGCCCTTATATTCCGGCAGATGTTATGACAAAGACAATCAATCAGGATGTGTCTGCTTTTAAGGACGATTTTTTCAAGGGTTTATCTCTGAGGGAATGTTTATATGGAGGCGGTGCATTAGCGGCAGGGGCAGGAGGGATACTTCTGCTGCATTTTTATTTTGGTATAAATATCAATGCTGCCGTAACGCTTTGTATGCCTGTAATCGGCATAATCGGCTTATGTGGTTTTTACCAGAAAAACGGTATGACATTGATAGAGATTATTTGCAACGTGGTACGGCTTATACGGCAAAAACCGTTCACTTATGAAACAAGAACTGTAATAACAGAAAGAATGGAGGATTGTGATAATGAGGGAAGAAAAAGGGGGAAAAAATAAAATGCCGGATTTTGAATGGGAGACAGTCTATCCGGGAACGAAACGTTTCATGGCATATATTGCAGCGATAGCTGTCAGAAAAAGAAATGAAAACGGATGGAGGGACTGATAATGGATTTTGAAGAATTTAAGGAATATATAACAGGTCATATCGCAGAATACCTGCCGGAAGAGTATCAGGGGGCAGAGATTTTGATTTCCACGCAGATAAAAAATAATGATACGGTATTAGATGGGCTGAAGATTATGAAAGATACGATGCCGATAGTTCCCGTTCTGTATATCAATGATGCGTATCAGGAGTATAGGGAAGGAACAGGGATTGACCATGTGGTGTCTGCTTTGGCAGATAGTTATGTAAAGGCTGTTTCCGTAAATAGAGATGTTAGCCTGGATTTGCCTCTGGAGAACATAAGGGAATATGAAAAAATTAAAGACAAGATTATTTGCCGTTTGGTAAACCGTGCGGCAAATGAAAGACGGCTACAGGACAAACCCTTTACTCCTGTGGAGGATTTGGCGGTAACATATCATATCCAGATGACTAAGGGGGAAGACGGTATCGGAAGTGTTGCCATAACGAAAGAAATGATGGAATTATATGGGGTTGATCTCGCAACACTGCATGAGCAGGCAATGACGAGTATGGAAAAGATTTCTCCGACTGTCATTAGACCAATCGGGGAGGTTTTAATGGATCTTATGGTACCGGAATTTATGAGGGAACATAGGACGAATGAGGAAGAAGCAAAAAGGAGCGTGGAAACAGCAATTTCAGAGAATATTCCGGAGTTGTTATGCGTAACAAATGACATCGGGTTAAACGGGGCTGTCTGCATTGTTTTCTCGGATGTGCAGCAGAAACTGGCAGAAACAATAGGAGGAGATTATTATGTACTTCCGTCATCTGTGCATGAAACCCTTGTCATGCCAAAAACAGGGAGGATAAATTGTGCAGAACTGCAGGCTATGATACAGATGATTAATGCAGAGGCGGTATCCGAAGATGAAAGATTGTCTGATCATATATACGAATATAATGCCGAAAAACGTATTTTACATATGGCTGACAGTGTACTGCAGAAAGAACCATTAGAAAAGACACCGGAAAATATGGTGCAAAAACATAGTGCAAAACGGCACTGAAAGACAGGAGGGCAGACTGCCAATGCAAACAAAATATCATGAAATATACAGTCTCGCAGGGGAAACCACAAAGAGAGTGACAGCAGACAGTCAGGAGTGGATGAACTATCTGGCTACGGCAGCACGAATTTATAAATTTCCCTTTGAGGATCAGATACTCATTTATGCACAAAAGCCGGAGGCAACCGCCTGTGCCTCAATTAAGATATGGAATGAAAAAATGTTCTGCTGGGTAAACCGTGGGGCAAAGGGGATTGCATTGATTGATGCGGAGAGGGACTGGCCGGTGCTGCATTATGTATTTGATGTTTCCGATGTCCATCCGGCAAAGAGGATTGGGAAAAAACCATATCTTTGGGAAATGAAAACAGAGCATGAAGATGTGGTGTTAAAACAGTTGGAGAAAACTTACGGAGAGACAGAGGGCAGTCTGTCCTTTGAAGGCAGGATCATGGAACTTGCCATGAGGATTGCCGGGGATTACTGTGAGGACCTGATGCCGGAGATAGATGATGTCAAAGAGGGAAGTTTTTTAGAAGAACTGGATGAGTTAAATGTAGAAATCCGTCTGCGTGACACGCTTTCCTCCAGTATCGCCTATACCATTCTGTCACGCTGCGGGGCAGATATGGAGACATGGGCGGAAGAACTGAATTTTGAGTATATCAGCGATTTCAATACACCAAAAATCATATCGGTGCTTGGTTCGGCTACTTCAGAACTGTGCAGACCGATACTGGTGGATATAGGAAAGACGATAACTGAGTATAATAAAAAAATGGAAAAAGAACCGGAAAAGATTATAAAAAATAATCCGGAAAAAGGACTTGAAAAAACGGAATGGACAGGGTATAATTACAACCAAACAAATGTTCGAGATAATGTAAAGGAGGTTGAGGCATATGAAACTGATCTACGAGAAAACCGGGGATTATCTGGTTCCGAATCTGACAGTGGGAGAGCAGACGGGACAGCCACTCACGAAATACGGCAGGATGCGGAAAAAATTCCTGAAGGAACACCGGAGGGGGATTTACAGCGGGATGGTTCTGACGGGAGAATTGCAGGCACATTGTCTGGAGATACAGGAACAGGCAGAGCAGAGAATGGACTTCCTGACGGAACAGATGGCGAAGTCAGAGGGCGTGGACGAGACACTGAAAGCAGCCGATCCGATGCGGTGGGTGGCAAAGATGAACAACATCCGTCACGCAGCGGAGGAGAGCGTGACGAGGGAACTGATTTACGCATAAGCGAAGAAACAGAATCAAATAGTGAAGTATCAGAGCCGGGTAATGGAGAAAATACATTGTCCGGTTCTTTTTTAGATAATCTGCATTTTGCGGAGAAGGCAGCGGAGATGCAGAAAGGGGTTTTATGTTCCGATGCCTTTCTTATCCATAAAAGACCGGAGATAGCCGGATATTTTGCAATGGAACAGGATACAAAGCTGCAAACGGAATATTTTAAGAACAGTTTCCACATTGGCATGACGTATGTCCTGGGCGTGGGAGATTCTACGGTTGAGTTTCATGCAGAAGAAAATGGGATTTATATGAAGGACAAAGCGGAAGAGATGCCTTCAGAGGAAACGCTTTTGTCATGGGAGGATGCCCGTTTCTTTGTCAATTCCTATATAGAGGATGGTGTGTATCTGTTGCCGGGAGAGGTGGCAGAGAAAATCGAAACAAAGGGAATGTACCAGCAGCTTGATATATTTTCCATGTTCTCGGAACAGGTTGGCATGATTTCGATGGCACAGGCAGAGCAGGGCGAAACGGTATCGAAAGTATCCAATCAGACGATTCCGGAAGAATGGATTGACATTATTTTACGCAGTGGAGGTGGCAGGGAAAATAACAGGAAAAGGATATATGCGGGGGACCGCCGCCGCCCCGCCGCTCCCCGCGATTTGTGTAAAACGCACGGAAATTTTGAGACAGACAGACAAGTTTTAACGACAAGCACAAAAACCAGACAACTTTTTATACTTTGTTTTTTAAGATGTTGAACCAATGCCATTTTTTGTGTTATAGTGAAGCCATCACAGGCGCGGCGGACACGGCGCGGGCCGCGCCTGACAAAACACAAAAAGGAGCAATTAAAATGAAAAAGAGAGTGCTTAGCCTGAGTCTCGCCTTTGTAGTCCTGGCCGCTATGCTGGCCGGCTGCGGCAGCAAGAGCGCGACCTGGAAGGTCACCTGCCCCTGGGCCCCCTCCGGCGTGGCCGCCATGGTGAGCCAGAAGGCCGCCGCCAAGTCCACCGAGTATTCCAAGGACATCACCCTGGTGGCCGAGGCCATCAAGGGCGACGCCGCCACCGTCAACACCTGGATCATGGACACCAAGGCCAACGACACCGAGCTGGTCTTTGCGGGCGAGGGCCTGCTGTCCATCACCGCCCTCCTGGACCCCGCCAAGCTGCAGTTCAGCTATGAGGACTTTGTGTTCGTGGAGAACCTGTACTCCTCCGTGTTCGTCCTGTCCGCCGACGCCAAGCTGAACATCAAGAGCGTGGCCGACCTGAAGGCCTACGTAGAGGCTGGCAATGAGATCAGCGTGGCCGTCAACGGGGCCATGGGCTCTGAGGCGTTCCTGGCCGCCGCCCTGTTCGGCTCCATGGGCGCGGGCGACAAGCTGAAGCTCACCCCCTACCAGTCCGCCGCCGAGGCCGCCCAGGCCGTGGCCAAGGGCGAGACCGGCTTCGCCGTCTCCCACCAGTCCCAGATCCTGGAGACCTTCCAGCAGGGCGGCGTGTCCATCGTGTGCGCCTTCGACCAGGACGACATCGACGCCGGCCCCTTCGCCGGGGTTGAGGGCGTGGGCAAGCACGGCTACCCCTTCTTCCGCAACCGCTGCTTCATCATGGCCCGGGCCGGCACCGACGAGGCCAAGGTCTCCGCGCTGAAGGATCTGTACGGCAAGATCCTGGCCGACAAGGAAGTGGCCGAGTGGCTCCAGGACACCATGCTGCTGGAAGTGGATACCATGAGCAAGGCCGACGTGGAGGCCCACATCGAGAACGTGAAGAACATCGTCAACGAGTATAAGGATATCGTTGCCGGTTAATCCCTGCCAACAATCCGGGGGAATGGGGCTGTCCCCCGTTCCCCCGGATTTTTTCAGAAGCCGTACCAATCGCCGAAGGATTCGGATTCGCGAGCCAAACCTGCCGGCGGCAGCTTGGGCCGCAGAGCTGGGTGCCGGCGATTGGCAGGGCTTCTTAAACAGACAAGAGGAGGGAGATCCTGTTGAAGCAGTTAATTGACCGCGTGGACGCCCGTCTGGACGCCTGGGGCGAGGCGTTGAAGGGCAAAGAGCTCCGCTTTCCGTCCGACCTGGCGGCGGGGATCGTGTTCGCCCTGGTGGGGATCGCCATGCTGCTGGCCATGCCCAGCCAGATCACGGTGAGCGGCGGGGACGTGGTGGACGGTCGGGCCTTTCCCACCCTGCTGATGACGGTGATGCTGATCGCCTGCGCCGCCCTCATCGGCAAGGAGCTGGTGAAGCTGGCCCGGAAGCAGCCCATCACCTGGAAAACCGTCAACCTCCTGGTGGAGGTGAAGGCCCTGGTGATCCTGGGCATCCTGCTGGGCACCTATTTTCTGAGCAAGTACACCGGGATGTTTGTCATCGGGGCGGTGTTCTGCGCGCTGGGGTTCCTGGTGTTCTTCCGGTGCAAAAAGTGGAGCTATTACGCCATCACCCTGGGGCTGGCGGTGGGCATCTGGTGCGCCTTCCGCTTCGGCCTGGGCGTGAGCTTCTGAGGGGAGGGGAGACGCGATGCTGGAATTTATCGGCCCTGCCAGCGGCCTGCTGTTCACCATCGAAAACATTCTCTGGATTAACATCGGGGTGTTCATCGGCTCGGTGTTCGCCGCCATCCCCGGCCTGACGGTGATTTTGTGCGTGATCCTGTTCCTGCCCTTCACCTACCAGATGACCGCCATCCCCGGCATGATGTTCCTGCTGGGCATCTACTGCGCCGGGGGCTACGGCGGAAGCGTGTCCGCCATCCTGATCAACACCCCCGGCACCCCCCACGCCGCCGCCACCATGCTGGACGGGCACCCCCTGTCCAAGCAGGGCCGCACCAAGGCCGCGCTGAAGATCGCCCTGTACGCCTCCACCTTCGGCGGGGTGTTCTCCGCGCTGATGCTGCTGTTCCTCGGCCCCCAGGTGGCCCGGGTGGCCGCCCAGCTGGGCACCGCCGAGTACTTCATGGTGTGCCTGTTCGGCCTGACCATCATCGCCGGGGTGTCCGGCAAGAGCATGATCAAGGGCATCATCTCCGCCTGCGTCGGCCTGCTGCTCTCCTGCGTGGGCACCGACCCCATGACGGGCTACGACCGGCTCACCTTCGGGATCGGCCGGCTGTATATGGGGCTGGATCTGGCGGTGTGCCTCATCGGCCTGTTCGCCCTGGTGGAGATTCTGGCCAAGGCGGAGCTGAAGCCGGACGCCCTCCACCTGGACACCAAAAAGATGGAGGACAACGGGGTGATCACCAAGGAGGAGTACAAGCGGATCGTCCGCCCGGTGCTGCTGTCCTCCCTCATCGGCTCCCTGGTGGGGATCATCCCGGGCACCGGGGCGTCCGAGGCCTCCTGGTTCAGCTATAACACGGCGAAAAATATGTCCAAGCACCCGGAGGAGTTCGGCCACGGCTCGGTGGAGGGTATCGCCGCCGCCGAGTCCGCCAACAACGCCGTCACCGGGGCCACGCTGATCCCCCTGCTCACCCTGGGCATACCGGGGGACGGCACGGTGGCCATCATGCTGTCCGCCCTGATGATCAACGGCCTGAACCCCGGCCTGAGCCTGTTCACCACCGACGGGGACATCATGTACGCCATCATGCTGGGCCTGATCCTGGTGAACCTGTTCATGCTGCTCCAGGGCAAGTTCCTCACCCGGCTGTTTGCCAAGGTGGTGTCCATCCCCCAGGAGATCCTTACCCCCATCATTGTGATCTTCTGCTTCGCCGGGGCCTACTCGGTGAACAAGAACTATTTCGACGTGGCGGTGGCCCTGGTGTTCGCCATCATCGCCTGGGTGCTGCGCAAGCTGGATATGCCCGCCGTCCCCATCCTGCTGGGCATGGTGCTGGGCAACATGACGGAGACCAACTTCCGCCGGGCCCTGCTCATCTCCAACGGCAATCCCTCCATCTTCTTCAGCAGTATTTACTGCATTATTTTCCTGGTTCTGATCGTCGTGGCGGTGGGCACCATCGTGCGCGGCAAGCTGAACGAGCGCAAGGCGGCCCAGACCGCCGGGAAGGAGCACTGATCCATGCCCAACAACATCATCTTCTACTTTACCGACCAGCAGCGGTGGGACACCTGCGGCTGCTTCGGCCAGCCCCTGGACATCACCCCCAACCTGGATCAGCTGGCCCGGGAGGGCGTGAGGTTCGACAACGCCTTCTCTCCCCAGCCGGTGTGCGGCCCCTGCCGCGCCCTGTTCCAGACGGGCAAATGGCCCACCGAGACGGGCTGCTTCCGCAACAACATCATGCTCCCCGCCAACGTCAAGACCCTGGGCAGCTATATCGAGGAGGCGGGCTATGAGACCGCCTACATCGGCAAGTGGCACCTGGCCAGCGACGGCGAGCTGGAGAAGCCCCCCACCATCGACCACACCATTACCGCCATCCCCCGGGAGCTGCGGGGGGGCTACACCGGATACTGGCGGGCGGCGGACGTGCTGGAGTTCACCTCCCACGGCTACGATGGCTTTGTGTTCGATGAGGACAATAACCGGGTGGACTTCCAGGGCTACCGGGCGGACTGCATCAACGATCTGGCCCTGCACTTCTTCGACGTCTACGACAGGAAGAAGCCCTTCTTCATGACCATCTCCCAGATCGAGCCCCACCACCAGAACGACCGGAAGCACTACGAGGGGCCCGACGGCTCCAAGGAGCGGTTCAAGGACTTCGTCCTGCCGGAGGATCTGAAGGCCCTGGGGGGCAACGCCGCGGAGGAGTACCCCGACTACCTGGGCCAGTGCGCCAGCCTGGACGAGAACCTGGGGCGGCTGGTGCAGCGGCTGAAGGACGAGGGGCTGTACGACAACACGGTGATCATCTTCGCCTCCGACCACGGCTCCCACTTCATGACCCGGAACCGGGACGGGCATTTGAACGGCTACGACGACT
The DNA here is from genome assembly GCA_948670295.1 of uncultured Oscillospiraceae bacterium. Lineage (GTDB taxonomy): Bacteria > Bacillota > Clostridia > Oscillospirales > Oscillospiraceae > Enterenecus. The sequence goes on from CAPOAR010000098.1 coordinate 8,381, forward strand.
ACAAGCGATCCTGCCACGACGGGGCCCTCCACGTGCCCCTGGTGATCGCGGGCGGCCCCTTCCGGGGCGGCAGGGCGGTGGAGGAGATTGTCAGCACCGCCAGCCTGCCCAAGACCATCCTGGCCCTGGCCGGGGTGGACGTGGGGGACGCCATGATCGGGGAAAATCTCCTTGATGTGGTGGAGAAAAAGGACGATAATAGGCGTAACGAGGCCTTTGCCCAGATCTCGGAGAGCCGGGTGGGCCGGTGCCTGCGGACGCCGGACTACCTGTATGCCGTCTACGCCCCCGGCGTCAACGGCGGCGAGGCGGCCGCGGCGGACGAGTACGCCGATGACTTCCTGTACGACCTGGGGCGGGATCCCCACCAGCTGAACAACGTGGTGGCCGACCCGGCCTACGCCCAGGCCAAGGCGGAGCTGCGGACGCGCCTGCTGGACTGGATCGAGCAGGCGGAGGGCGCGCGGCCCACGATCACAGATTAAATTAACCCCAAGGGCGGCGTCTGCCGCCCTTGGGGTTCTGTCCAGGGGGGAGCGGGATGGATCGGAAATCAGAGACGGTATATCTGTGGGTGCGGGCGTACATCGAGGAGAACAGGTTTTCCAGCAACTCCAAGATCCCCTCGGAAAACGCCCTGTGCCGGAGGCTGTCCGTCAGCCGGGAGACGGTGCGCCGCGCGCTGGACCGGCTGGTGGAGGAGGGGCTGCTCCGCCGGGCGCGGGGGAGCGGCACCTACATCAACAAGGAGGCCGCCCTGTCCCGGGAGCTGGGGGGCAGCGGGGACAGGATCAAGATCGGCCTGATCCTCCAGGGGCAGGACGGAAACGCCAACTCCAGCCTGATGGAGGGCATCCGCAGCATCCTGCCCCCCGATCAGGTGGATCTGCGCGCCTTCCTGACGGACAACAAGTTCGCCAACGAACGCCGCTGCCTCAACGCGGTGATGGACCAGGGCTTCCGGGGCTTCATCGTGGACGGGGTGAAGGCCAGCCTGCTCAACCCCAACCTGGACTGCTACCAGCGGATCTATCAGAAGCGGATTCCGGTGATCTTCTACAACAACTACTATAAAAGCCTGAAGTGCCCCCGGGTGGTGGTGAACGACCCGCGGTGCGCCGAGGAGCTGATCGGCCTGCTGATCCGGGAGGGGCACCGGAACATCGCGGGCATCTTTGTCTCCGACAACTACCAGAGCATTGAGAAATTCCAGGGGATGGCCGCCGCCCTGCAAAAAAACGGGGTGGAGTACCAGGACGACTACGTGAAGTGGTGCGTCTCCGACGAGGCCCACGACGCCCGCTTCACCCGGTCCATCGACCACTTTTTGAAGCGTCTGCCCCAGTGCACGGCGGTGGTGTGCTGCAACTACATGATCTACCAGCTGGTGCGGCAGGTGCTGGAGAAGCAGGGGAAGCGGGTGCCCCAGGACTGCTCCCTGGTGTGCTTCGACTACTCCAACGACGACTGGGAGGAGCAGGGCGTCACCTGCTCCGTCCACCAGGGCTACCGGATTGGGCAGGAGGTGGCCTCCCGCCTGATGCGGATGATCCGCAATAAGGACTGCGACGATCTGGGGTATACCTACGTGCTGGCCCCGGAGATCCACCTGGGCCGGACCGTGGGCCCCGCCCGGACGGTGAAAGCCTGACAGGGCGGAGGCGGCGTTTGGTGTGCCCTTTTGGAAAAGACCCTCCCCCAAGAAAAACCACCTGCCGGGACAAGGGCTACCCCGCATAAGGACAACAACAAGATCACCGTCCAGAGCATAACAAAATGCGGCAACCAAAACGGCTACACCCCACAAGGATGCAAAGTGAAGCGGGACAGTAAGGCAGTACGGGCCAAACGAAAACAGAAGCGTCAGAAGAAAGTGCTTTCTTCTGACGCTTCTGTTTTTCTGGGGCAGAGACAGATAACTTTTTTGCAAAAGATGAGTATTCTCAAAACAAAAAATATCCATTGCACTGATTTTGAGTCGGTTGAACAGCTTTGCCCAAACAGGATCATGGGGTTTCAGCCCAAATCGTTATGACCACTCTCCATCGGCCTACTCTACCGTGACGCTTTTCGCCAGATTCCTGGGCTTATCCACGTCCAATCCCCGGGCCACGCTGGTGTAGTACCCCAGCAGCTGGAGGGGGACTATCGCCAGCAGTCCGGTGAAGCAAGGGGCCGTTTTAGGGATGTAGACGGTGAAATCCGCCGTGTCCTCTATGCTGTAGTGCCCATAACAGGTCAGTCCCATAAGGTACGCCCCCCGGGCCTTACACTCCGCCATATTGCTGATGGTTTTCTCGTACAGATTGCTCTGGGTGAGTACGCCGATCACCAGAGTGTTGTCCTCCACCAGGCTGATGGTGCCGTGCTTCAGCTCCCCCGCGGCGTAGGCCTCGCTGTGGATATAGCTGATCTCCTTCATTTTCAGGCTGCCCTCCAGGCTGGCGGCGTAATCCGCTCCCCGGCCCAGGAAGAAGATGTCCCGGGCGTTGGCGAACTTGGCGGCAAACCACTGGATGCGGCCCTTGTCCTCCAGCACGCGGGC
>CAPOAR010000099.1:0-10790 GCA_948670295.1 uncultured Oscillospiraceae bacterium
GCCTGTCCGGGGCCGCCTTATCAGCCTTGGCCGGGCGGCCACGGCGGGCCCCCGTCCCTCCCGGTTCACCGGGCCCCGCTTTTTCTTCTTTGGGCTTGCGGCCCCGCCTGCCCTTGGGCTTATCCGGCTCGGGCGTTTTCTCTTTGGCGGCCTTTCCCTTTTTCTCGGGCTCCTTTTCCCCGGCGGCCTTATCCTCCAGGGCCGGGGTGGGCGGCTGTTCCGGTTCGGGCGGCTCGTTCTTTTCCACCTCCGCACGTTCCGCCGCCCGCCGCTCCGCCATCAGCTTTTCAATCTGGTCAGCGGAGACACTCACCTCGCCGGGAGCACCCGCCGGGGCATCCTGGGCGGGTGGTTCCCCGCCAGTCTGCTCGGGAGCGTTCTCCGGGGCCGGGGGCTCCAGCGCGGGAACATCCTGGGCAGGAGCACCCTCCAGACCAGCATCGAACAAGCTGGGCTGGGGATTTTCTTCCGGGCTCACGTTCAATTTTTCGTCTGCCATGTGCAAACCTCCTTTTTTATGGAATTAAAAAAGCCAAGCCCCTCGGCTCGGCCAGCAGAAAAATATTCCCCCTTTCCATTTGAATTTTAATAGAGCACCACTCCTTTCCGTTTCGAGCCATAGAAAAACGCCGCTTTTGTTTCCAAAATAGCGGCGTTTTAATGTAGGTTGGCTCTGTTTTTGAGTTTCATATTATTATACCCTTGTCAAATACGGTTTGATATTCAAAGATGCAAACGAGTGAAAAAAATAAGCGTACCACTATTTCTAATGATACGCTTATCCTAATTCAGTTCTTAATCAAGGTCGATATATACCGTTACGGCAGTTTCTCTCCATTGATTTTTCCTTACATACTGTCCGTTAGCCTTTCGGTAAGCTGCCGCCTGCTCGAAAGATAGCGGTAATTCCAAGGAAAGAGAACTCCTACCTACTTTTGATAGCCGCCTGAGCAGCGGCCAGCCGGGCGATGGGCACACGGAAGGGGGAGCAGGACACATAGTCCAACCCAATCTTGTGGCAGAACTCCACGCTGGCGGGATCGCCGCCGTGCTCACCGCAGATACCCACATGGATGTGGGGGTTGGTGGAACGGCCCCAGCGGGCAGCGTTGGAGATGAGACGGCCTACGCCGTGCTGATCCAGCTTGGCGAAGGGATCGTTCTCGTAAATCTTCTTGTCGTAGTAGGCGTCCAGGAACTTGCCGGCATCGTCCCGGCTGAAGCCGAACACCAGCTGGGTCAGGTCGTTGGAGCCGAAGGAGAAGAAGTCGGAGATGGGGGCGATGTCATCGGCGGTCATGGCGGCCCGGGGAGTCTCAATCATGTTGCCCACCTTATAGGTCATGCTGGAGCCCGCCTCCTTCAGCAGCTCATCGGCCACGCTGGTGACAATGCTCTTGACGTAGGAAAATTCCTTCAGTTCGCCCACCAGGGGGATCATAATCTCGGGAACAATCGTCCACTCAGGATGGCGGGCCTGAACGGCCAGGGCGGCCTTGATGACAGCCTTGGTCTGCATCCTGGCGATCTCAGGGAAGGTGACGCTCAGGCGGCAGCCGCGGTGGCCCATCATGGGGTTGAATTCGTGGAGGCTGGCGATGATGGCCTTGATATCCTTCACGGACTTGCCCATCTCCTTGGCCATGGCGGCGATATCGGCCTCCTCGGTGGGGACAAACTCGTGCAGGGGGGGGTCCAGGTAGCGGATGGTGACGGGGCAGCCCTCCATGGCCTCATAGATGCCCTCGAAATCGCTCTGCTGCATGGGCTCCAGCTTAGCCAGGGCCTTCTCGCGCTGCTCCACGGTGTCGGAGCAGATCATCTCCCGGATGGCCTGGATGCGGTCGTCGTTGAAGAACATGTGCTCGGTACGGCACAGGCCGATGCCCTCCGCGCCGAATTTCTTGGCCTGAGCGGCGTCGTGGGGGGTGTCGGCATTGGTCCGAACGCCCAGGCGGCGGTACTTGTCGGCCCAGGCCATGACCCGGGCAAACTCGCCGCCGATGGTGGCGTCCACGGTGGGGATGGCGCCGTCGTAGATCTTGCCGGTGGAGCCGTCCAGGCTCAGCCAGTCGCCCTCATGGAAGGTCTTGCCCTTGAGCTCAAAGCGCTTATTCTCCTCGTCCATTTTGATCTCGCCGCAGCCGGAGACGCAGCAGCGGCCCATGCCGCGGGCCACCACGGCGGCGTGGGAGGTCATGCCGCCGCGCACGGTGAGGATGCCCTGGGCGGCCTTCATGCCCTCGATATCCTCGGGAGAGGTCTCCAGACGGACCAGCACCACCTTCTCGCCACGGGCGGTCCACTCCTTGGCGTCCTCGGCGGAGAAGACGATCTTGCCGCTGGCGGCGCCGGGGGAGGCGCCCAGGGCGGAGGCCAGCATGGGGGCTTCCTTCAGGGCCTGGCCGTCGAACTGGGGATGGAGCAGGGTGTCGAGGGACCGGGGCTCGATCATGGCCACGGCCTTCTTCTCGTCGATCATGCCCTCGTCCACCAGGTCGCAGGCGATTTTCAGCGCGGCGGCGGGGGTGCGCTTGCCGTTGCGGGTCTGGAGCATGTAGAGCTTGCCGGCCTCCACGGTGAACTCCATGTCCTGCATGTCACGGTAGTGGTCTTCCAGGGTCTTGCAGACGCCCTCGAACTGGGCGAAGGCCTCGGGGAACTTATCCGCCATCTCGCTGATGGGCATGGGGGTGCGCACGCCGGCCACCACGTCCTCGCCCTGGGCGTTGGTCAAAAACTCACCGAACAGCTTGCGCTCGCCGGTGGCGGGGTTGCGGGTGAAAGCCACGCCGGTGCCGCAGTCGTCGCCCATGTTGCCGAAGGCCATGGACTGCACGTTGACGGCGGTGCCCCAGGAATAGGGAATGTCGTTGTCCCGGCGGTAGACGTTGGCGCGGGGGTTGTCCCAGGAGCGGAACACGGCCTTGATGGCGCCCATCAGCTGCTCCTTGGGGTCGGAGGGGAAGTCGGCGCCGATTTTGGCCTTGTACTCGGCCTTGAACTGGCCGGCCAGCTCCTTCAGGTCGTCGGCGGTGAGCTCCACGTCCTGGGTGACGCCCTTCTTCTCCTTCATCTGGTCGATGAGCTGTTCAAAGTACTTCTTGCCCACCTCCATAACCACGTCGGAGTACATCTGGATGAAGCGGCGGTAGCAGTCCCAGGCCCAGCGGGGATTGCCGGACTTGCGGGAGAGAACCTCCACCACGTCCTCGTTCAAGCCCAGGTTGAGGATGGTGTCCATCATACCGGGCATAGAGGCCCGCGCGCCGGAGCGGACGGAGACCAGCAGGGGATTCTCCTTGTCGCCGAATTTCTTGCCGGTGATTTCCTCCATTTTGACGATATACTCCATGATCTGCGCCTGGATGCCGTCATTGATCTTCTGCCCGTCCTCGTAGTACTGGGTGCACGCCTCGGTGGTGATGGTAAAGCCCTGGGGCACGGGCAGGCCGATGTTGGTCATTTCGGCCAGATTGGCGCCCTTTCCGCCCAGGAGCTCGCGCATGTTGGCGTTGCCCTCGGAGAACAGGTAGACATATTTGTGAGCCATTGTACATTCCTCCAATTTTGATTCGGATGTGCAGGGTAAGCGCGGGGATAGGGTTTCAATGGCAATATTTTAGCAGAATACACAAGTACGGTCAAGTAAGACTTGTCTGTCTTTTCAGATTTTCCCAAGGAAACCGCCGCGGTTTTCGCAATGTGATATTTTACAAAAAGCGGGATTGCTATGCGGTAAAACATGTTTTGTACTATGAAATTTTGCGGATAAGGAAAAAGCTGTTGACAAAAAGCGGCTTTATGCTATGCTGAAAGCGGGAAATGAAAAATTTGACGTTTTAAGCGGCGCGGGCCGGGCCCTCCGCCGCAGGAAAGGGGAAACGAGCCATGGGCTATACCAAAGAGGATATTATCCGCATCGTGCGGGAGGAGGACGTGAAGTTCATCCGCATGCAGTTTACCGACATATTCGGCCAGCTGAAAAACGTGGCGATCACCGCCTCCCAGATTGAGAAGGCGGTGAATAACCAGATCATGCTGGACGGCTCGTCCATTGAGGGCTTTGTGCGCATCAACGAGTCCGACCAGTACCTGTACCCGGATCTGAACAGCTTTGTGGTTTTCCCTTGGGAGCCCGAGGAGGCCAAGGTGGCCCGGCTCATCTGCGATGTGCACAACCCGGACGGTTCCTCCTTTGTGGGCGATCCCCGGGGTGTGCTGGAGCGGGTGCTGGAGCGGGCCAGGGCCATGGGCTACGACACCTTTAATGTGGGGCCCGAGGCGGAGTTTTTCCTGTTCCAGACCGATGGGGAGGGCAAGCCCACCACCAAGACCAACGACGAGGCGGGCTATTTTGACCTGGGGCCGCTGGATCACGGCGAGCCCACCCGGCGGCGCATCTGCCTGGCCCTGGAGCAGATGGGGTATGAGATTGAGGCGTCCCACCACGAGGTGGCGCCCGGCCAGCACGAGATCGACTTCAAGTATGCCCCCGCTCTGGACTGTGCGGACAAGATCATGACCTTCAAGCTGGCGGTGAAGACTATTGCCCAGCGGGACGGCCTTCACGCCACCTTTATGCCCAAACCCATCTACGGTCTGGCGGGCAACGGAATGCACACCAACATGTCGCTGTTCCGAGACGGGGAGAACGTGTTTTTCGACGAAAAGGGGGACAAGGGGCTGTCCAGGGAGTGCTATTCCTTCATCGCGGGCATCCTGCGCCATATGAAGGGGATGGCGGCCGTCACCAATCCGCTGGTAAATTCCTATAAGCGGCTGGTGCCCGGCTATGAGGCCCCCTGCTACATGGCCTGGTCCGCCTCCAACCGCTCCACCCTCATCCGCATCCCGGCCAGCCGGGGCCAGGGCACCCGGGTGGAGCTGCGCTGCCCAGACCCCGCCTGCAACCCCTATCTCTCGCTGGCGGTGTGCCTGGCGGCGGGGCTGGACGGCATCGCCAAGAATATGACCCCGCCCCCGGAGGTCACTGAGAATATCTTTGCCATGACCCCCGCCGCCCGGAGGCGCCGGGGCATCGAGGCCCTGCCCGGCTCCCTGGAAGAGGCCCTGGCCGCCATGAAGAAGGATAAGCTGGTCATGGCCACCCTGGGCCAGCACGTCACCAGCCAGTATATCGCCGGCAAGGAGGCGGAGTGGGACGAGTACCGCACCCGGGTGTCGTCCTGGGAGCGGGATAAGTATATCATTAACTACTGAAAGAGGAGATCTTTCATCTGCCGGAAGAATTCACGATTCGCACGGAGTTCGAATAGCCCGCCGCCTCTGGGCCGTCCGCGCCTCCGGCCTCATACTGCGCCGGCAAAGCGCATACGCTTTCCCATAAGGAGGGGAGCGTATGCGCTTTACCAAAATGCACGGCCTGGGGAATGATTACATTTTTATCAACTGCATGGCCGGTACGCCGGACGGCCTGCCCGAGCTGGCCCGCCGCCTGTCGGACCGGCACTTCGGCGTGGGCGGGGACGGCATCATCTGTGTGTGCCCGTCCCAGCGGGCGGATTTCAAAATGCGGATGTTCAACGCCGACGGCTCCGAGGGGGCCATGTGCGGCAACGGCATCCGTTGCTTTGGCAAGTACGTGTACGACAAGGGGCTGACAAACAAGCGGCATCTCGCCGTCGAGACCGGGGCGGGGGAGCGGGAGCTGTCCCTGCTCATCCGGGACGGCGCGGCGGCGGGGGCGGCGGTGGGGATGGGCGTGCCCGTGGTGCAGCCGCCCGTTGCGCTGGCCATCGGGGACAGGGAGTACGAAGCCGTCCCCGTGTCCATGGGCAATCCCCACGCGGTAATTGAGGCGGACGCTCCCGCCGCCCTGGACTTGACCGCCCTGGGCCCGCAGGTGGAGCGCCATCCCGCCTTTCCCGGCCGGGTGAACGCGGAGTTTGTCCGGGTGCTGAACTGGCGGGAGCTGGAGATGCGGGTGTGGGAGCGGGGCAGCGGGGAGACGCTGGCCTGCGGCACCGGGGCGTGCGCGGCGGCGGCGGCCATGGCCGCCCTGGGAAAGCTGGAGCGGGAGGCGGTGGTGCACCTGGCCGGGGGGGATTTGCAGGTGCGCTGGGAGGAAAAATCCGGCCAAATGTTCATGACCGGCCCCGCCGCCGCCGTGTTTGATGGCGAAACTGCCGATTGACCGGGACGGGGACTTGTTGTAAAATAGTTTAACTCAATAAAGTAAGGAGTGGTCCCCATGGCCCACATCAATCAGAATTTCCGCAAGCTCCCCGGCGGCTACCTGTTCCCGGAGATCGGACGCCGCGTAAGGGCCTTTTCCGCCCAGAACCCGCCCATGCCCCTCATCCGACTGGGGATCGGCGATGTGACCCAGCCCCTGGCCCCCGTGGTGGTGGAAGCCATGGTGAAGGCGTCCCGTGAGATGGGGGTGAAGGAGACCTTCCGGGGCTACTGCGAGGAGACCTGCTGCGCCTACGACTTCCTGCGCTTTGCCATCCGGGATTCCTACCGGGAGCGTGGGGTGGAAATCGCCGACGATGAGATTTTTGTTTCCGACGGGGCCAAGACCGACTGCGGCAGCATCGGTGATATCTTTTCCTCGGATAATGTGGTGGCGGTGTGCGACCCGGTGTACCCCGTCTATGTGGATACCAGCGCCATGGCGGGCCGTGCCGGGGACTTCGACGGGGAGAAGTGGACAAATCTTGTATACCTGCCCTGTACGGCGGAAAACGGCTTTTTCCCCAGCCTGCCTGCGGGGGATCGGGTCCCCGACCTCATCTACATCTGCTCCCCCAACAACCCCACCGGGGCGGCGGCCACAAAGGAGCAGCTCCAGGTGTGGGTGGACTACGCCAACGCCCACGGCAGCGTGATTTTGTTCGACTCCGCCTATGAGGCGTTCATCACCCAGCCGGACGTTCCCCACAGCATCTTTGAGGTGGAGGGGGCCAGGACCTGCGCCATTGAGTTTCGGTCCTTTTCCAAGTCCGCCGGGTTTACCGGCACCCGCTGCGCCTATACGGTTATCCCCAAGGCGCTGGAGCGGGAGGGGGTGTCCCTCCATGCGTTGTGGAACCGCCGCCAGGGGAGCAAGTTCAACGGCGTGCCCTATGTGGTCCAGCGGGCGGCGGAGGCGGCGCTGTCCCCGGAGGGGCGCGCCCAGAACCAAAGCGCCATCAGCTATTATTTGAATAACGCCAGGGTCATCCGGGAGGGGCTGAGCGCCGCCGGGCTCACGGTGTACGGCGGGGTGAACGCGCCCTACCTCTGGGTGAAGACCCCCGGCGGCATGCCGTCCTGGGATTTCTTTGACCTGCTGCTGAAAAGGGCCTGTGTGGTCACCACCCCCGGCGCGGGCTTCGGCCCCAGCGGGGAGGGCTACATCCGCATTACGGCCTTTGGGGACGCAGCCGCCACGGAAGAGGCGGTCCGGCGCATCGTTTCCGTGCTGGATTAGCAAGTACCTATAATATAAAAACAAACCCGCCCGCCGGAAACTCCGGCGGGCGGGTTTTCGCTTTGTCCCGGCCATGCTGGAATATTGTGGGACACGCCCTCATAGGATTGGGGTAACAAAGGCGGTGAACGGTATGGACGAAAGAAAACCCTGGCGGCAGGCGGCGGCGGTGCTGCCGCCCCATCTGCGGGACGGCCTGCACGCCCTGGAGGAGGACAGGCTGGACCGGGTGGAGGAATTCCGCCTGCGCCGGGGCTTCCCCATGACGGCGCTTGTGCCGGAGGGGGAGGTGGAGCTGGACACGCCCCCTGTGGGCGAGGACGGGCTGCGGCAGGTGGTGGAGAACGCCACCCAGTCTTCCGCCCACACGGCGCTGGACCGGGTACGGCAGGGCTTTGTCACCCTGCGGGGCGGCCACCGGGTAGGCATGTGCGGATCGGTGGTGCGGAAGGAGGGGCGGATCGTCACCCTCCGGGAGCTGTCGTCCCTGTCAATCCGGGTGGCGCGCACCGTGCCCGGGCTGGCCGGGCCCCTTCTGCCGGGGCTGACGGAGGAGGGGCGGTTTGTGAGCACCTTGATTGCCGCCCCACCGGGGGCGGGCAAGACCACCCTGCTGCGGGATCTGGTGCGGGCGCTGTCCGATGGGGAGGCGGGCGTGCCCCTGCGGGTGGCGGTGGCGGACGAGAGGGGGGAGATCGCCGCTTTGTGGCGGGGGGAGCCCCAGCTCTACGTGGGCCGCCATACCGATGTGCTGGACGGCTGCGCCAAGGCGGAGGGGCTGTCCATCCTCATCCGGGGAATGAATCCCCAGGTGGCGGCGGTGGACGAGCTGGGCGGCGGTGAGGACGCCCGGGCGGTGGCGGAGGCGGCGGGGTGCGGCGTGGCCGTGGTGGCCACCGTCCACGGGACGGGGGTGGACGGCCTGCGCCGCCGCCCCGCCTGCCGGGCGCTGCTGGAGCTGGGCGTGTTCCGGCGGTTGGTGGTTCTGGAGCGCCGGGGCGGGGTGCGCACGGCGCGGACGGAGGCGCTGCCATGATGCGGCTGATGGGAGCGGCGCTGGTGGTGGCCGGATGCGGGGCGCTGGGGCTTCGGGCGGCCGCCCGGCTGGAGGGCCGGGTAAGGGACCTGGGGGAGCTGGCGGCGGGGCTGGATACCCTGCGCCGGGAGCTGGGCTGGCGTCTGAGCCCCCTGCCCGACGGGCTGGAGGCGGCAGGCCGGGCGCTCCACGGCCCGGCGGCGGATTTCTTCGCCCGGTGCGCCCGGCGGGCCCGCGCGCCGGACGGGCAGGCGTTTCAGGAGGTGTGGCGGGCTGAGCTGGACGCCGCCCCGCTGCGGCTGAAGCCGGAGGACCGGGTTCTGCTGGAGCGGCTGGGCCCGGTGCTGGGCCGGTATGACGGGGACAGCCAGCGCCTGGCGCTGGAGGAGGGGGCCGCAGGGCTGCGTGCCATCCAGGGCGCGGCGGCGGACGAGCGGAACCGCCTGGGCCGTGTGTACGGCGTGCTGGGGGTGACGGCGGGGCTGCTGGCGGCCATCGTGCTGCTTTGACGGCGCGCCCCGCGGAGTTTTAAGAAGCTGTACGAATAGCCGAAGTATTCAGATTCGCGAGCCGAAATTGCCGGCGGCAAGGCGAAAAATCGCGGGAATACTTGGTGTATTTCAAGATTTCTCAACGCAGCCGGCGGCAATTTTGGCCGTAAAGCTGGGTGCTGAGGCTATTGGTATAGCTTCTAAATCTACACAGGAGGACGGATGATGGACGTGGACCTTATCTTCAAAATTGCGGCAATTGGTATTTTGGTGTCGGTGCTCAACCAGGTGCTCACCCGCTCGGGGAGGGATGAGATGGCCACCATGACCACCCTGGTGGCGCTGGTGGTAGTGCTGATGATCGTGGTGCAGCAGATCAACGACCTGTTCACCCTGGTAAAGGATCTATTCGGGCTGTGAACGGGATGCTGAAAATCGCGGCAGCAGCGGTGGCGGCGGCGCTGTGCGCCGTGGTGGTGCGCAAGCAGTCGCCGGAGATCGCCCTGGTGCTGGGGGCAGGAGGGTGCGCCCTCATTGTGCTGTACTGCTCCGGGGCACTGGAGGCGGCGGTGGAGCTGGCGGACAAGCTGGCCGAGACCGGGGGGCTGTCCGTGCAGGTGGTGGAGCCGGTGCTCAAGACGGCGGGCATCGCCATCGCCGCCCGGCTGGCCTCCGGGTTCTGCAAGGACGCACAGGAGGAGGGCCTAGGCGCGGCGGTGGAGCTGGCGGGGACGGCGCTGGCGCTGGCGGCGGCGCTGCCGCTGATGACGGCGGTGCTGGACGTGCTGGCCCAGCTGCTGTGAGGGAGGGGACGGTAATGAAACGGAAATGGGGGGTTTTGCTGGCTCTGGTGCTGCTGCCCGCCCTGTGCCTTCCCGTCCGGGCGCTCTACGGCGGGGGGACGGAGGATCTGATCGACGTGGACAGTCTGCGGCGCGCGGCGCAGGAGAGCGGCGGCACGGCGGAATATGGCGCCACGCTGGACGAGGGGCTGGAGAGCCTGCTGGACACGGGCACCCGGGAGCTGAGGGGGGCGCTGAAAAGGGCGGGCAGGTCGGGGGCGCTGCTGCTGGTGATCCTGCTGTTCTGCGCCCTGGCGGAGTCGGTGGGGGGGACGCAGCGCGGGAGCGTCAGGGCGGCCTCCCTGGCCGGTACGCTGGCGGTGGCGGCGGTGGCGGCGGCGGACGTGAACTCCCTGTTGGGCATGGGGACGGGGAGCATTGAGCGGATGACCTCCTTTGCCAACGTGCTGCTGCCCACGGCGGCGGTGCTGACGGCGGCCACCGGGGCGGTCACCGGGGCGGCGGCCAGGCAGATGGCGGCGGCGCTGTTCTCCGATGTGCTCATCAGCCTCATCAATGCCCTGCTGGTGCCCCTGCTGTACGGGTATATCGCCGCCTCGGTGGTCCAGGCGGCGCTGGAGCGGGAGGAGCTGAAACGGATGGCAGATTTGCTGAAGTGGGCGGTGACCACCCTGATCACCATTGTAATGACGGCATTTGTGGGCTATCTCACCGCCAGCGGGGTGGTGGCCGGGGCGGCGGACGCGGCGGCGGTGAAGGCCGCCCGGTTTGCCATCTCGGGGGCCATCCCGGTGGTGGGGGGCATTTTGTCCGACGCGGCGGAGACGGTGCTGGCCTCGGCGGGGGTGCTGCGGGGGACGGTGGGTGTGTTCGGCATGGTGACGGTGCTGGGGGTGTGCCTTGCGCCGTTGCTTCAGATGGCAGTGCACTACCTAGCCTATAAGCTGGTGGCCGCCCTGTCGTGCGCCTTTGGCGGCGGGCCGGTGTGCACGCTGGTGGACAGGCTCAGCTCCGCCTTCGGG
>CAPOAR010000100.1:0-10762 GCA_948670295.1 uncultured Oscillospiraceae bacterium
GATCAGGATGTTGTTCTTGGTGTAGGCCATCATCTCCTCGGCCACGTCCACGTCGCGGATGGTGGACTCGGCGTCCTGGATGTTCTCGGTCATCACGGACAGGTTGTTGATGGTGTGATCCAGACGGTTCTGGGTGGCGCCCAGGGTACCACGCACGTCGGACACCGTGTTGATGGCCGCCTTGATCTTGTCAATGGCGACAGCCGCACTATCCTGGTCGGCAATGCTGATGGAGTCAATGTCCAGGGAATCGCAGTGCATGTCCTGGATGTTCACCTTCAGCTTGTTCCAGTGGTCGGCGGTGTCGCCGATCTGCAGGGTCAGGCCCTTGGTGGGGTCACCGGCCTGGGTGCTGGTGAAGGTGACCACGCCGCTGTGGGCGTCGCCCTTGACGTTGGCGTTCCAGCTGCCGTCAGGAGCAGTGCCGGCGCCGCCCTTCAGATCCCACTCGGTGCCATAGTCCACCTGGCCCTTGCGCTCGGTCAGGGTGATCACGCCGTCGCCCTGGGTGGTGACGTCGAACTTGCTGGACTTGTTGCTGTTGACCAGCTTACTGAGCTCTTCGCCGGCCTTCTTGAGCAGATCGGCGTCGCCCTCCTCGTACTTGGACAGGTCGATCACATTGTCGCCGGTGGCCTTGCCGTCCTTGCCCACCTTGAAGGTGTACTCGGTGCCGCCGATGGTCAGCTTGTTGCCGTCCTTGACCATATCGGCAGTCAGGGTGAACTTGCCCTGGGCCACCTTGTTCATGGCCTCGATGGCAGCCGGGGTATCCACGTGGAGGCCCTGGTCCCAGCTGTTGTTGCCGTTACCTACGTTAGAGGTAATGGTGACCTTCATATTGGCGCTGGTCATGAGCTGATTGGTGCTGGTGGGGGCCTTCTGCTGGGTCACGGTGATCTTGGTGCCGTCGACGGTCACGGTATAGGCGGCATTGGCGATGGTAACCGACGTACCGCCGCTCACTGCGGTGGCAATCGCAGCGGCGACAGAGGCGGCGGACGCCTTGCCGTCGGTGAGGGTCACAGTAGCGGTAACGGTCGCACCGCCAATATTGATGCTAAGCGTGGCCGAAGTAGCCGTCCCGGCGCCGCTGATCTCAAAGTCCTTGACATCGAAGGAGTAGACGCCGGCCGCGCCGGCCGCGCCGCTCTGGTCGCCGTCGGCCACCGCAGTCACGGTCACGTCATTGACAACCTCAGTGCCCGCGCCGTCCATATCGCCGTTGAGCAGCTTGATGCCGTTGAAGTTGGCGCTGTCGGCGATGCGGTCGATTTCGTCCCGGAGCTGGTCCATCTCCTTCTGGAGCTGGAAGCGGTCGGTCTCGTTGTCGTAGGTGCCGTTGGCGGACATGGTCGCCAGCTCCACCATACGGTTGAGCATGTCGTGAACCTCGGTCAGGGCGCCCTCGGCGGTCTGCACCAGGCTGATGCCGTCCTTGGCGTTCTTCTGGGCGGTCTCCAGGCCGGTGATCTGGGCGCGCATCTTCTCGGAAATGGCCAGACCGGCGGCGTCGTCGCCGGCGCGGTTGATCTTATAGCCGGAGGAGAGCTTCTCCAGGTTCTTCTTCATCGCGGAGACGTTGTTGGTGTAGTTGCGGTAGGCACTCATAGCCATAATATTGTGCTGAATGCGCATGATACAAACTCCTTTTATAAAATTATTTTGTGTGCCTGGGCCTTCCTTTGCCGCAGCACATAGAACCTCCGGCCTGACTGGGCGGCCTGGCCTTGGCCACGCGGTCTGTCCGGCGCTGGGACTATATTTCAACCGGCCCGGAACCGGTCAAAACCTAAATTGGGTTGCCGCTTTTGTGGCCCTTTTGGGGAACCTGGGCCAGCTTTGCCGGGGGCTGCGCGCCCTCCCGCTCCCGCACCGCGCCCCGCACAATGGGGACTTCCCTGGGTGCGTCGATGGCCAGATAGGTCCGCCCGTTCTCCGCGCGGTACACCTGAACCACCACATTTTCCCCGATGGTGAGGTACTCCCCCGGGGCCAATGACAGCTTTAGCATGACATTCCTCCTGCGCGGTCACACTGCGGGGCTCTCGGCCTGCCGCTCCCGCCGCAGCGCCGCGTTGTAGAACGTACCCCGGGCCATGCCGCAGCTCTCCGCCGCCTGCTTGAGGGAAATCCTCCCCTCCCGCCACGCCTGATGGAGCTGGTCGAAATTATCGGGCACCGGCCTTGCCGTCCGTCCGAAGCGGACGCCCCGGGCCTTGGCGGCGGCGATACCCTGCGCCTGCTTCTGGCGGCGGTCCTCACGGCGCTGCTGCTCGGTCACGCAGAAAAACAGCTCGGACACAAAATCGCTGAGCAGCTCCCGCCCGCTGGCGGCGTCCACCGCAGACAGGCTGCCGGCAATCTCCTGCGCCAGCTCCCGCAGCTCCGCCTGGAGCCGCTCCTCATCGGGGGTTCGGGTTTGTTCTGCGGACATGGCTGCTCTCCTCATCAAAAAGTCCGATTCTGCGGGCTGTTCAAAAAGTATAGGTTTCGTGCAGCGCATTTTGGACATCCCGTGTGGCCGTTCACTTACTTATTCGGCAGGTTTTGTGAAAAGTTTAGCCTGTAGCGCAAAAATTTTTAACCGGCGGGAGCCATGCACGAAACCTATGCAATCTGTGCACTCATTTCATGAAAAAGCACATGAAAAAAGCCTGCTGAACGGGTTTCAGCGGGCTTTTTTCATCTGCAATTGAGCTGTTCTTATATACGTGAGGGCGGGTTTTCGATAAAATATACTGATATTCGACAGATTTCACAAGGAGGGACCGGGAATGTCAGGAAAAACCTATGGCTACGTGCGCGTGTCCACCAGGGCGCAGAAAGAGGACCGTCAGCTCATCGCCATGCGGGAATTCGGCGTGCCGCCGGAGCGGATCGTGGTGGAGCGGCAGTCCGGGAAGGACTTTGAGCGGCCGGTGTATCTGCGCCTGCTGCGCTCGCTCCGGCGCGGGGACGTGCTGGTAGTCAAGAGCATTGACCGATTAGGCCGCAACTACACGGAAATTTTGGAGCAGTGGGGGTGCCTGACCAAGGAGAAGCGGGTGTCCGTCGTGGTGCTGGACATGCCTCTGCTGGACACCCGGGAGGACCGGGACCTCACCGGCATACTGGTGGCGGATATCGTCTTGCAGCTGCTCAGCTACGTGGCCCAGACGGAGCGGGACTACATCCGCCAGCGCCAGGCGGAGGGCATCGCGGCGGCCAAGGCGCGCGGGGTGCGCTTTGGCCGGGAGCGCATCCCCATGCCCGCCGGGTTTGAGGAGCTGGCCATGGGCTGGCGCCAGGGCCGGGTCACCGCCGTCCAGGCCGGACGCGAGCTGGGGGTGTCCCGCACCACCTTTAAAAGGAGGGCGGAGGAGTGGGCGTCGGGCGGGGATGGGCGAATTTAGGCCAGTCCATCTCGGATTGGGGAACGGCCGCCCCCCAATCTCCCTTGCTCCCTTTTCAAACGCGCCGGAGCTGCCGATAATATATAAAAAGGTATCAATTTCGGGTGTCGCCTCCTGTTCCGGCCAAAGCCCTTTTCGCCGCAAACCGATTTCTATGTCCCCCCGCCCCAATTTTCCGACATAAAAAAGTTAAGGGAGCTTTAACCATATTTTTTACACGGCGGCAGCGGCACCACAAACCGCCGTCTGCCGGGAGGTGAGTGAGTGAAGCGCTGCGAGCCGTGGAAGGAGACGGTGGAAAAACTGTATAAGGAGATGTATCCGGCCCTTCACGCCTACGCCCGGCGGGTGCTGGAGGACAGCGCCCTGGCGGAGGAGGCCATTCAGGACGCCTTCTGCATCGCCTGCGCCCGGCGGGATCAGTTCCTCACCAGCCCCAACCCCCAGGGCTGGATCATGCTCACCCTGAAGCACGTCATGCAGAACACGCTGCGGGCCCAGGCCAAGCTGAAGGCCCTTCTCGCCCTGGATGCCGGGGCGAAGCAGGCTTCCGGGGAGCCGGAGCTGATGAGCGTGGATCTGCTGTTTTGCGATGTGTCGGACAGCGAAGACTTCCGGCTCCTCAAACAGATCGCCCTGGAGCGGTGCACCATTCTCGAGCTGTCCGAGGAGCTGGGCGTGTCGGTGGAAGCCTGCAAAAAACGGGTACAGCGGGCCAGAAAACGGCTGCAAAAAAAGCTCAAGGTCTAGAATGAAAGGAGGCATCCGCGTGACAAAGCAGACGTATCACAGCGGGGAGGACCCCGCCGCCATGGAACAGCTGAGCACCCGCCGCCTGGAAGAGCTGCTCCTCCAGGATTTCCACGCCCCGGACAATGGCAGGCGCGATATGTCCGGGCTCTATCACGCCGCCCAGGAACTGGCCAGCCGGGAGCCAAGCCCCAATTCCGAAACAGACCGGGCCTGGCGGAGCTTCCAGGAGAATTACCTCCCTTTTGCTGAATGCGCCTCGCAGGACAGCGTCTATGATGACGGCGGCACGCCGTCATCGGACGCCGCGCCTGGGCGGCGTCCCCTCTTCAGGAGCCGGCGGTGGCTGCGGGTGGCGGTGGCTGCGGCAGTTCTGGCGGCGGCACTGCTCTCCCTGTCCCTTGTGGCCGCCGCCAGCGGATTCGACCTATGGCGGCGCCTGGCACAGTGGACGGATGAGGTCATTCAGCTCACCCCGGCCCAGACCGGCCAGGCGGACATGGACGATATCCGCCTGCCGGAGGAGTCCAAGGAATACGCCACCCTCCAGGAGGCGCTCAGCGACTGCGGGCTGGCGCGGTCCGTTGCCCCCCGGCAGATCCCGGACGGCTTTCAGCTGGTGGAGCTGGTGGTGGATACCCTCTCCACCAATTCCTTGATTTTCCACGCGGCCTATCAGCGGGATGAGGATGTGCTCACCCAGTTCATACGCATCCATCTGCCTCGGGAGGACGGGGGAACCGACAGTTACGCCCACTTCCAGAAGGACGAGGGGGACCCCATCCCCTATGAGGCGGGCGGCGTCATCCACCTGCTGTCTACCAACGCAGGGCGGGCCGTGGCCGTCTGGGCCAACGGGCCGGCGGAGTGCGCCATCAGCGGGGATATCACCATAGAGGAGCTCCAACAAATCATTGATTCCATTTATTGAGCAGGAGGTAGTATCAAATGGAAGAACAGCGGAAAAAGAGACAGGAAAACATAGTTGCCGGCGTGGTAGGCGCCTTTTTGGGCACCCTGCTGGGCGTGGTGTGCACCGTGGTCATCGGGCAGCTGGGCTATGTGGCGTCCGTGTCCGGCCTGATCATGGCCGTGGGCGCGCTGAAGGGCTATGAGCTGCTGGGCGGCCGGCTGAGCAAAAAGGGGGCGGTGATCTCCTCCGTCCTCATCCTGGTGATGACCTGGCTGGCCCACCGGCTCACCTGGGCCATCGCCCTGGCCTCCGCCGCCGGCCTGGGGGTGTTTGAGAGCTTCCAGACCATTCCCGAGCTGCTGGAGGCGGGCCTTTTGGAGGGCCCCGCCTACTGGGGCGACCTGGTCATGCTGTACCTGTTCACCCTGCTGGGGGCGGTGCCCACCATCATCGCGGGGCTGCGCAGCGCCGATCTGCCCGACCTGCCCCAGGGGACGGCGGCATCCGCCCAGGGCGGCGAGCTGCCCGCGCTCACCCTCTACCCCGGCAGCGTGGCCTGGATGCGGCCCCTGCGGCTGAGCGCGGCGGGCGCCATGTTTATGGGCCTGATACCGGGGATCGCGCTGCTCCTGGGCGGCGTTGCCAACGGCGCCTCCCTCCCCTTTACCCTGGCGGCGATGGGCTGCATTGCCGCCAGCTTTGTCATGATGTTTTTCGCCATTCCCAGCATCCAGCTGTGCTACCGCTCCATGAACCTGATGGCCCGCAGCGGCAGCACCGTATGGCGGGTCACCCTGCCCATGCTGAACAACGCCGATACATACCGCTTCACCAAGCGGACCGGGGCCTTCCGGGCCATCCGCTGGGAAATCCTGAACGAGCAGGAGCGGGAGCAGCTCAAGGTATCCATCCAGCGGGCTGTCGCCTTGCTGAGCAGCGGCCAGGTGATGCCCGGCAGCGCCCTGAGCGCGGCGGTGATGCCCCTGCCCAGCCTCCGCATCTATAAGGAAACCCGCTGGGCCTGGAAGGGCGTCTACTCCGGCCGGGACGGCAGGGAGAAAAAAGTAACCATCCCCAAGGCGTACCAGGGCTTCGCCCCCGATCAGGAGCTGGAGCCCGTCCAGCAGCCTGTCCCTCCCCGCTGGGGGCTGCTGGCGGCGGCCGCGGCACTGACGGCGGTGCTGGCACTGGCCGGCGCGGCGCTGGGCCTGCTGGCGGACGGCGGGCTCAGCGTCCCCGACGCCCGCGATCCCCAGCCCTCCCCCACCGCCACCCTTCCGCCCGAGCCCTCCCCCACCGTCCAGCCGGACCCCCAGGATCTGTTCCACGTGGGGGAGGAACTGGGATACGAGTTCACCGCCGTGGGCTACATCAAGGCCCCGGAGGGGATGTTCGGCCAGGGCGAGTCCTATGTGGACGCCCACGTCCCCTACAGCGAGGAGCCGGTCTACCTGGAGGACGGCTATGCCATCCGTTCCGCCGCCCACGGCATGGAGGTGAGCGTCAAGATCGTCCAGACCGAGGGGAACGCCGCCAATGTGGTGAACCTGGCCTATGAGCTGATGGTCTCCTCCGGCACAGACATCTACGAGGAAGGCGTGCAGGAGACCTACTACTTGGACGAATACGATATCGCCATCAAGCAGGTGTCCTATTTTGAGGAGGACCGCACCAAGGTGCGCGTGGCGGTGCTGTACGCCGACTACAAGCAGGATGGATACTACCTCTCCGCCGCCATCGTCTACCAGCCCGAGCTCATGGACGAAGATTATCCCGCCCTGCTGGCGGAGCTCAGCGACGCCTACGCCCTGAACCTGCCGGAAATCCCGTCCATGGACGAGGCATAGCCGAAGCCCGCTAACGCCGTCCTCCCCAGGGGAGGGCGGCGTTCTTTTCCCCGCCCCATGGCGGTGTTGAAATCCTGGCCAAAAACTGGTATACTGTCCAATTAAAGATCGGACAGACCGGTTCTGCCACACTCCTTTAAGGTCTGTGCGCGCATTCCTTTAGGCGGTGATCCTATGGTTTTCAGCAGCATCCTGTTCCTGTTCTTTTTTCTTCCCGCGCTGCTGGCGTGCTATTTCTGCCTGCCCCGGCGCCTGCGCGCCTGGCGCAACGGGGTGCTGCTGGCCTTCAGCTTTCTCTTCTACGCCTGCGGCGGTCTGAGCTATCTGCCGGTGCTGCTGTGCTCCATCGCCGTCAACTACCTGTGCGGGCTGCTGGCCGCCCCCGGGCGGCCCCGCGCCCTCCGGCGGGCCGGGCTGTGGGGGGCGGCGGTCCTGGGGCTGGGGCTGCTGGGCTGGTTTAAGTACGCCGGGTTTCTCTGCGCCAACCTCAGCCGCCTGGGCGTCCGGCTGGACCTGCCCCAAATCGTCCTGCCCATCGGCATCTCCTTCTTCACCTTCCAGGGGCTGAGCTACGTCATCGACGTGTATCGCGGGGACGCCCCCTGCCAGCGCAATCCCTTCTATGTGGCCCTCTATGTGGCCCTGTTTCCCCAGCTGGTGGCCGGGCCCATCGTGCGCTATTCCACCGTGGCCCAGGAGATCATCGGCCGGGAGGAGACCCTGTCCGAATTCTCCCATGGGACGGTCCGCTTCCTCTTCGGGCTGGGCAAAAAAATGCTGCTGGCCAACGCCATGGGCGAGGTCGCCGACGCCGTGTTCGCCCAATCCCCCGCCGCCATGGCCGCCGGTACGGCGTGGGTGGGGGCGGCGGCCTATACCCTTCAGATCTATTTTGACTTCTCCGCCTATTCCGACATGGCCATCGGCCTGGGGCGGATGTTTGGCTTTCATTTTCTGGAAAACTTCAACTACCCCTATATCTCCCAGTCGATCACCGAGTTCTGGCGGCGGTGGCACATCTCCCTGTCCTCCTGGTTCCGGGATTACGTCTACATCCCGCTGGGGGGAAGCCGCCGTTCCCCCGCCCGGAACATCCTCAACCTGGCCTCCGTGTGGCTGCTCACCGGGCTGTGGCATGGCGCGGCGTGGACCTTTGTGCTGTGGGGCGCATGGTTCCTTCTGCTGCTGGCGGGGGAAAAGCTGCTGTGGGGCCGGGGGCTGGCCCGTCTGCCCCGGGTTTTCCGCCACGGCTATACCCTGCTGGCGGTGACGGCCAGCTGGGTGCTGTTCCGCTCCCCCTCCGCCGCCTACGCCGGGGCCTATTTCCAGGCCATGCTGGGCCTGGGCGGCGCGGCGGACGGGCAGGCCGTCTATTACCTGCTCCAATACTGGCCGGAGTGGGCCGCCTGCCTCATCGCCGCCCTGCCGGTAAAAAACCGGCTGCAATCCAAGCTGTCCCGGCGGGAGGGCGGCCCCGCCGCCCTGGCCCTGGTCTGGTGCCCCAAGCTGGCGGCGCTGGCCCTGCTGGCCCTGTCCTACCTCAAGCTGGCCACGGGCAGCTTCAACCCCTTCATCTACTTCCAATTCTGAGGAGGCGGTCAGTGTGAAACGGATTGCGCATTGGTTTATGGCCGTCTGCTTTGTGGGTTTCCTGGGGGCTGGGCTGGCAGCCTCCCTGCTCCGCTCCCCCCAGGACTTCTCCTTCTGGGAAAACCGGATGCTGGCCTCCCTGCCGGAGCCCGCTCCCCAGAGCGTGGGGGACGGCGGCTACTTTACCCAGCTGGAGCGCTATCTGGCCGACCACGCCCCCCTGCGCTCCACCCTCCTCCGGTTCAAAACCCGCTGGGATCTGGCCCTGGGCCGCCCGGTGGTCAACGACGTAGTGGTCACCAGCGGCAGCCTGCTCCCCTTCCTGCCCTACATGGCCGACGATGAGCAGGACATTGCCCACTGGGCCGCTCTCATGGCGGACAATCTGGCGGACATCAACGCCGCCGTGACAGAGTACGGCGGGTATTTCTGCTACGCGGTGGTTCCCTGCCAGTCCGTCTCGCTGGCGGATGAATACCCCTGGTTCCTCAACAGCCAGGCCCGGCGCAGTCAGATGAAGGCCGCGGCCATGGCCCAGGCCATGGCGGAGCGGGGCGTACCCTATCTGGACGTGGAGGCTGTGCTGGCCCAGTCGGGGGGCTCGGCGCAGTACGCCTCCCGGGTGGACAACCACTACACCATGGAGGGGGCCTTTGCGGCCTATCGCCTGATTTTAGAAAAGGCGGCGGCAGACACCGGCCTCCGCTTCCCCATTCTGGGCCCGGACGGCTTCCGGCATGAGATCCTCCCCAACGAATATATCGGCTCCCGGGAGCGCAAGCTGCTCAACCTGGAGCGGCGGGAGGAGCAGCTGTCCATTCTGCTGCCCAACGAGCCCGTCCCCTTCACCCGGGCAGATAACGGCGTGTCCGTCGACCCGGTGGTATACCGCCTGCCCTCCGGCGGAGACGAGGCGGTGGACTACAGCCTCTACATGGGGGGCGACATTGCCCGCACCGTCATCGACACCGGCCGGGACAATCTGCCCAGCATCCTCATCTACGGGGACAGCTTCACCAACCCCGTGGAGTGCCTGGCCTATCTCAGCTTTGATGAAACCCACTCCCTGGACCTGCGCCATTACCACGACATGGGCCTTTTGGACTATATCCGCCAATTCCGGCCGGATATCGTGGTGTGCATCCGGGATTACGACTTCATGATGGCCACGGACGGCAACGGCGGCGGGGACTGATCCTGGAGCGCAGCGGGGAGGGTGTCCGGCGGCAATGCCGCCGGACGCCCTCCCCGCCGGTTTTTCTCCTATTTCCCCAGCTCCGCGCTGCGCCGCCATGCGGCCAGCACTGCGTTCATGGCGGCAGCGCGCAGGCCGCCCCGCTCCAGCTCCGCCACCCCGGCGATGGTGGAGCCGCCGGGGGAGCACACCTCGTCCTTGAGCGCGCCGGGGTGCTTGCCCGTCTCCAGCACCATGGCCGCCGCCCCCAGCACCATCTGGGCGGCGTATTCCATCGCCTGGGCCCGGGGCAGGCCGGCCATCACGCCCCCGTCCGCCAGCGCCTCAATGAAGGGATAGACAAAGGCGGGGCCGCACCCGGCCACGGCGGAAAACTGGTCCATCAGCCCCTCGGGAATGCGCTCCACCCGGCCCGTGGCGGACAGGATTTCCTCCACCCCCCGGACGTGGGCCTCATCCTCCCCCTCCCGTGCGCACAGGGCGGTCATGCCCCTGCCGATGGCGGCACAGGTATTGGGCATGATGCGCAGCAGGGGCACGCCGTACCCGGCCTCCCCCAAACGCCCCCGCAGATCATCCAGCCGCAGCCCCGCCGCCATGGACACCAGCACCTTGTCCTCCCCCGCCTCATGGCAGGCGCGGATCACCGGGGAGAGCTCCTCCAGCAGCGCCCCCATCCCCTGGGGCTTCACCCCCAGGAAGATATACTCCGCCGCCCGAACCGCCTCCCCGCCGCTGCACGCCGCTGCGCACCCCAGCTCCAGCCCCAGGGCCTCCGCCTTGGCCGGGGTACGGTTGGCCAGCACAACCTCCTCCGGGCCCAGCGCCCGGCATGCCGCCCGGGCCAGCGCCCCGCCCATGTTCCCCACGCCGATAAAGGCCGCCTTTTTCATTAAAATCCCCGCCTTCCGAAAATTCACCCCAATGGCAGGCCGCTGGCGCGGCCCTAGGCGCTGTTTGAACATTGACGATGTGCCCGGCGGCGAGGGATTTTTTCGCCAGACAAGGCGATTTGATGCAGAAATACTTTGTGTATTTCAAGTCAAATCAACGATATATGGCGGAAAAAGAC
>CAPOAR010000101.1:0-10749 GCA_948670295.1 uncultured Oscillospiraceae bacterium
TGATCCAGTCGGTGAGAATACCCATAGGCCCCTGCCCTTAGAACAAGGTGGACAGCAGGGGGATCAGGGTCGTACCCAGCACGATGATGCCGCCGCCCGCCATGAGCTGCTTGATGCCCTGCGACTTGGCCGCAGCGTTGTCCGAGCCGTAGCCCTCCAGCAGATTGACCACGCCCCACACGGCAAGGCCCGCGCCCAGGGCCACAACAAGGGTCTGCAAGGTAGTAACAGCGGTAGAGAAAAACTGCATATAAACCTCCATATTCTCCGGGAATATCATCCCGGCCATGAAAAAAGCCGCCAATTACGGCGGCAGGGCCATCCTCTGGCCTCGTCAGCACAAACTACGCTGGCTACCTCTGGCCATGCTGGCCAGAAGTCCGCCTGCTCCGTTGTGCTTCCTCCTCCCACAAAGTCACTGACTTTGTGGGAACCCTTTTGCCAGAAGCTATACAAAAGTGTCTGGGTCGTCCAGGTCGTCATAGTTGAGGATGTCCTCGTCCTCTTCCATGTGGCCCCCGTCCGGCACGTCCACCTCGTACACGGTATATTCCTCGCTGGGGTTCAGCTTGTCCATACGCCGCCGGATGAGCCGGGAGAGATCAAAGGCGTTTTTCTTCTTATCGGCCTCGGCGGTGTATTTGTAGTTGGGGTGTTGTTTCAAATCGTACTTGGGAGAATAGAACGGCGGCAGGCCCCGCAGTTGCAGGATGCACCTGTCGCCGGGCATGGTGGCAAGCTCGGCGGGGGTCATAAGCTCCCGGCCCAGGCGCTGGGTGTTTTGGCTGAAGCTCTCGGACTGCCCACGGGAGCGGCCCTCGGTCTGCATACTGATAGTCGCCTTGCCCAGCCAGTTTTCCGAAATTTCCTTGATGGTGCTGGCCTCCCGGCCCCCCAGGAATATCACGCTGTCCATGTTGCCTAAAATGGTTTCAGCGTTCTTGTCATAAATGGCCTTGCATTGGGCCATCTGCTGGTAGAACAGGGTCAGGCTCACCTCGCGGGAGCGGATGACCGCCACCAGCTTTTCCAGGCTCGGCACTTGGCCTGTGTTAGCCGCCTCGTCCCACAGCACCCGCACATGATGGGGCAGACGACCCCCGTGTACGTTGTCCGCCCTCTCGCACAGGAGGTTGAACATTTGGGAGAACGCCAAGGCTACAATAAAATTGTAGGTGCTGTCCGTGTCGCTGATAATGAAGAAAGCCGCCGTCCGCTTGTCCCCCAGCTTGTCCAGCTCCATTTCGTCATAGGACATAATCTCCCGGAGCTGGGGGATGTCAAAGGGGGCCAGCCTTGCGCCACAGCTAATAAGGATGGAGCGGGCGGTTTTGCCGCTGGCAAGGCGGTACTTGCGGTATTGTTTCACCGCAAAGCAATCCGGCTTGCGTTTTTCCAGCCCGGCGAACATATAATCCACCGCGTTCATAAAGTCAGGATCGTCCTCTTTCACCTCCATGCCGGAGATCATATCCACCAGAGTGTTCATATTCCTGTCCTCCGCTGGCCCCTCAAAAATGATATAGCCAGGATGGCCTCATCGTCCGTCATGTCGCGGACGATACAGGGCATATTCATAAACCCGGCCAGCTCACTGGCCCGCTGGCGGCGGTGGCCCGCGATGATTTCATAGCCTCCATCCTCACGGGGACGCACCAGGGCGGGCTGGTTCACGCCGCCGGAACGGACGGACTCCACCAGCCCCTGCATTTCCGCATCGTCCCGCACACCAAAGGGGTGATCCTTGAACGGGTGGAGATCGGAGAGGTTCAGATAGACAACTTCCTCTTTCACGGCGCGGGTCGCGTCACGGGGCTGGGCAGGTTCAGGCGGAGGGGCCGGGGCCTCTTCCTTGGCAGGGGTGGGGGGAGCGCCCTTGCTGGGGGCGGCCCGCTTACTCTTGCCGGGGGCCTTGGCGGTCTTGCCGGGCGCGGCCTTGTCCTTGGGTTTGGTAGCGCGGCCCTTGCCCGTTTTCTTTTCCCCAGCCTCCGGCGCGGCCCGGTCTGCCTTGGGAGGGCGGCCACGGCGGGCCTTCTTCTGCTCCGCTTTAATTTCCGCCAGGGGCCGCTCCCATTCCTGCTTGGTGTACTCGGTAACGGAGCCAGCAGCGCCCTGCTCCGGGGGAGCCTCCCCAAGGGCGGGGGACTCCGGCCCGGTCTTGCCAGACTCCGCCCGCACGTCCGACAGGTCGATCACCTTGCCGGAGGGAGCGGGGCCGCCGTCCATGCCGGGGATCACCGCCTGTTCCGTCTGCTCCGGCGCAGGAGGGCCGCCCGGCGCTTCCGGCGTGGCGTTGGTCTTGGTTTCGTCTGCCATGCTTGCAAATACCTCCTTGTCTCGATTTTGGCCGCATACCCTGGCGGCCAGGGTTCAGGGATTTTCCGCCGCATACAAAAACACCGCCTATTGTCCCGTTAGGCGGTGTTTTGTGTAAGGTTGGTAGCACTTTTTTTGCTTCTTTTCCCTGTATGCCCTTGTCAAGTGATGTTTCCTTTCTTGAAAATAAAAAAAGGCCGTGATCTTTCACAAACGAAAAATCACGGCCTCGCTGGAGTACCGACTATAGAATTGTATTGCAGTATCTTGCATCGTTGAGCTCAAAAACGTGAGGGGTTAAAAATCTCGGAAACGGCTGATGCCGTAGGCGGCAGGATTTGTACCCACACGTTCTGTTGTCATTGCTCTTAAAACACAAGAAAAGCCTTAAAATCGCATGATTTCAAGGCTTTTGGTGGACTCGAAGGGGATCGAACCCTCGACCTCCGCGTTGCGAACGCGGCGCTCTCCCAGCTGAGCTACGAGCCCTAATGATTTACAACGGGTTTATTATACCAGAAAAAAAAAATTTGTAAAGAGGAAATTTTCATTCTGTCCGATATTTTTTAGGGCCCCGCCAGACGGCGAGGCCCCGATTCGCTTTTCCGCGCTCAGCCCTTCCCCCGGTCCTCCGCTGTAGCCTCCGGGGTGTTGGCGTAATCCCACTGGTGATCGCTGTCCGCCATATCATCGCTGGTGACGTTGAAGTAGTCCCACTCCTCCGCCTCTCCTCCAACGCCCTGTTCCCAGGCGTTGGCATCCCAGGTCACATCCACACAATACCACTCCCCGTTCAGCCGCACCATGTTCCAGGCGTGGTCTGAACGGCTGTTGTGGGACGCCCCCACCACTGTGGCGCACTCCACTCCGGCCAGATCCATCAGCAGTTGGAAGGTAGTGGCAAAGCCCAGACAGATCGCCTTGCGCTTCACCAGCCCGCCGTAGGGTGTAAAAGACTCCCGAGGTGTCTCTTCCATCCGATCCTGGTGTGTCCAGTCGTAGCCCACATTTTTGACCATCCAGCTGTAAAGCGCAAGCTCTTTCTCATAGTCGCTCATGCCGTCCTTCAGCGCGTCGTCCAGCACCTCTTTTGCCGCCTGATAGATCTCACGGTCGTATCCAGACAGGCCGGAGGGATCGCCCTCCTCCCATGCCGCGCGGATGTCCGCAGTGTCGTAGATGGACATATCATCCTGATTGGGCGGGGTAAACAGGCAGCGCTCCGGATAGTTGGGGTCGGTATCCAGGTAGCGGTACCGGGGAGAGTAGCTGAATCCCATCGTGCCCGCCGCCTCATAAAAGGCCGTCATGGCTCCCGACCTGTCCTCGCAGGCCAGCAGCACAACATAGCAGTTTGCTCCATCCATTGACTCGCCTACAATTGCCCCATGGAGCAGACGGCCTTGCTCCGTGGCCGGGTCAAATTGAGCTTCCCTGCCGTCCAGATAGGCGGTCAGGCAGTCGTTCACCGCCAAGATGATATCCCATCCCCCAGAGACACGCACCACCGCTATCTCAAAGGCAGACCCCTCATCCCGGGCGATGGCACACTCCTCCCACTGATCCGGGGCAAGGCCGTAACTGTCCTTTACATAAGCATTCAGCCTGTCCAGATCACCGTCATCCAGCTTCTCCAGCCCTTCCTCCGCCACTCCCTGGATGGAAACCAGCAGATCCCGAAGCGCCTTTACGCCGCTGGTCTGCATCCCCGGGGTCTCATCTCCCGGCCCGCCGGCTTCTGGCTCAAGGGGACACTCCCCGTTCAGAACGGCCTCCGCCGCCGCGCTGGCCCCCATTGGGTCGGGACAGATAAACAGGGCGGCAAAGGGTCCATTCTGAAAAATTTCGCCGCTGGCCGCCATATTTGCCTCGTCAGGCGCATAGCCCGCAAAATCCCCTTGACGGGTGGAGATGTAATTCATAAACGCAGTGGCCGCCCGGACAGCCGCGCTGTCGTCTTCCATCCGTACCACGGCGATCTCAAAGGCGGAGGCCCCCGTGGCGCGAATCACCGCCATGTCCTCCCAGGCAGCCTCTATCTTGTATGCGTTTTGGGCGTAAATCTCCAACTCTTCCCGGTTCTCCTGCGCGTACAGCCCCTCCAAGCCCTCCTGATCCTCCCGGCCGCAGCGGTCAAAAGCCGCGCTGGCCAGATCGACGGCGGACAAGCTGGAGTCCGCAGACTCCGATGGCAGGCCGGAGGCAGACGGCTCCTGGGACGGTTCGGGCGGCGCGCCCTCCCGGCAGCCGGGCAGCAAGCCCAGCAGCAGCCCGCAGACCAGCAAGATAGCAAACGTACGTTTCACGTGAAACACTTCCTTCTATCGCTTCTAAAAAAGCCGCCGGCCCCAGGCCGGCGGCTCCCTGTCATTTTTCGTGGAGATAGCTCTTCAACAGCACCTGGAGCAGCTCGTCACGATCCAGCTGGCGGATAAGCGTGCGGGCGTTGTTGTGGTTGGTGATATAGGTGGGGTCCTCACTGAGGATATAGCCCACAATCTGATTGATGGGGTTATAGCCCTTCTCCCGCAGGGAATTGTAGACAGAGGACAGAATCGTGCGGATCTCCTCATCCTTGTTCAGGCTGACGCTGAACTTGCGTGTATAGTCCATATCGTTCAATGGGCGCACCCCCTTTGTGTCATTACGCATATTTTATCCCAGATGGGATCAAATGTAAAGAGGCAAAATAATAATTTTCCGTGAAATGCCCAGCCGCCCGGCATTTTGGCCGGACGGCTGGAAGATATTGGTATGTAATCAGCCGATGCGCTTGGCCCCCACGATATAAGGGGCATAGTAGCCATAAATGCTGTCGTACTGCACCCTGTAGGAGGTAGTCGATGCGTGGATAAACTGGTCGCCGCCCACATACATGCCCACATGGGTGGTGGGCAGCGTGCCGCCGGAGCTGTCGAAGCGGCGGTCGAAGAAGAAGATCAGATCGCCGGGCTGCATGGCGTCGGTGGAGACGAAGTAGCCGCTTTGATAATACTGGCTGGAGGAGCCCCGGGCGATGGGATGGCCCAGCTGCTTGTAAATGTAGTACATCAGGCCGGAGCAGTCGAAGGTGCTGGGGCCGCGCCCGCCGGAGACATACCGGCAGCCCAGCAGGCTCTTGGCCATGGCCGCTGCGGCGGTCCCCAGCTCGCTGGAGCCCTCAAAATCAGCGCCCACCAGGGTGACGTACTCGGCGGATACATAGCCGGACTCCACCTGATACCAGCCGTTGCCCAGATCGGACACGATGTCCACCACCATGCCCGCCTTCAGCGTCCCCACCTTTTCGCTGTCGGTGCTGGCCTCGGCCCGGACGTTGAGCACATCGGCGGTAATCAGCCCCCGCTGCTGCTCGGGCTCCTGGGACAGGGGGGTGGGCGCCGCCTCGATAACCGTGCCGTCGGCCAGGGTGATCTTCAGCCACTCGCCGGACATGTACCCCTCCGTGTCACCGTATGTAACCTTATACCAGCCGTCCCCTGCGTCCTCCTCTACGGTGACCTCGGCGCCCTTGGGAGCCATGGTCAGGGTTTCGGCGCCGGTGCCGGCCTCACTGCGCAGACGCAGGTTGTCGGCGGTGACGGTGGCGGTGCCGATAGAGGCAAACGCCACGCCGGTGCATGTGGCAAGAACAAGCCCGGCGGCGGACAGGGTCCTGACCAGCTTCACTTTGAAATTCATTGGAATCTACCTCCACAGTATTTTCTTTGGTATAGGCCGGTCACTTGCCCGCCAGCGCGCGCATGAGCCAGATGGAACCCATGTCGACGGCGGAAAACAGATCGGGCAGGTCGCTCTTTTTCACCACCCGGTCCCGGCTTTTCAGGTCGGGGTCGGTGAGCTGGAGCTGCAGATGGACCTTGCTGGCCAGCTCCAGGGAACCGTCCTTCTCGGTGTTCATCACCTGGATCATGACGATATACTTGTCGGCCATGGAACCGTAGTAGATCAGGTTGTCTTTGCGGCGGAGCGGATGCCCCTTGTAAGTCAGGACGCCGGATTTTTCAGCCATGAGTGCCTCCTCAAAAAGTTGTAACTGTTTGTAACTGAATTGTAACTATTGCTATTGTAACCCCTGAACCGCCCCTTGTCAACAGGAAGTTGGACAAAATTTTCTGGAAAAACAAAAACCTGCCTGGCTCGCCGGAAAACGGCAGCACAGACAGGTTTGTCCCTACATTATATAGTTGTTAAGTCCCGCGCCCCGCAGCGCGGCCCACACCAAAAGCGCCGCCTGGGCGCAAAGGCCCAGGGGAAGCGCAAAACGAAACAGAGGCTTGCGGGTTTTGTGGTGGAATACCGCCATGCCCAGCAGTCCACCGGCGCTGCCGCCCATCAGGGCACAGCCCAACAGCGCCGCCTCGGGAATGCGGCGGCGGTGGGCTTTTGCCAACAGCTTGTCCCACCCAAACAGGACAAAGGCCAGGGCGCTGGTCACCCCCAGCCAGATGAGGAGCAGATAGACGGTCTCTCTCATGGGCGGTTCCTTTCTTTTTATTATAATGTAAGCTCACCGCCGCCAATGCGGCCGGCAGTACAGAGCAGCGCAAAAGCCCGTATGTTTCGCACCGCCTCAAGCCCCTCTCCCCTGCCCCGCAGGGAAATTGATACAAAAACCGCCCCGGCACCAAAATTTCTCTTGACGCGGGACGGAGGTTATGGTATCATAAATTGCTTATGTGCACAACAGGCGAACGAATATCTTCCCCACCTGGTACTGCCAGTATAGCAGATGTGCACAAAAAACGCAAGAGGGAATTTTCAACTCGTGACAACCGCCCCGGGCGTATCGGTCATCCGCCGCCCGGAATCATCTACGAAGTGGAGCGTGAAGAGCATATGGCTAGAGCGGTCAAAGACATCTGGTATGGCAAGACCAAGCGCAAGAGCTTCGCCCGCGGCGAGGATATCCTGGAGATGCCCTACCTCCTGGAGATCCAGAAAAAGTCCTATAAATGGTTCCTGGAGACGGGCCTCCAGGAGGTGTTCAACGATGTGGACTCCATCACCGACTACGCGGGCAACCTGGAGCTGTCCTTCATCAGCTTCTCCATGGACGATCCCCCCAAGTACACCATTGAGGAGTGCAAGGCCCAGGACATGACCTACGCCGCCCCCATGAAGGTGCAGGTCCACCTGCGCAACAAGGCCACCAACGAGATCAAGGAGCAGTCCATCTTTATGGGCGACTTCCCCATCATGACCGATGCGGGCACCTTTGTCATCAACGGCGCGGAGCGGGTCATCGTGTCCCAGCTGGTGCGCTCCCCCGGCGTGTACTTCTCTAAAAACGCGGACAAGGCGGACAATATCACCTTCGCCTCCACCGTCATCCCCTACCGGGGGGCCTGGCTGGAGTACGAAACCGACCTCTCCGACGTCTTCTACGTGCGCATCGACAAAAACCGCAAGCTGCCCGTCACCTGCCTCATCCGGGCCATCGGCCCCCGCACCGACGCGGGCATCATCGAGCTGTTCGGCGAGGACCCCCGCATCCTGGCCACCCTGGATAAGGACTCCTGCAAGAGCTATGAGGAGTCCATGCTGGAGATCTACCGCAAGCTGCGTCCCGGCGAGCCCCCCACGGTGGACTCCGCCGAGAGCCTGATGAACTCCCTGTTCTTCGACCCCCGGCGGTATGACCTGTCCGGGGTTGGCCGGTACAAGTTCAATAAAAAGCTGACCATCTGGACCCGCCTGGCGGGCCAGAAGCTGGGCGCCCCCGTGGCCGACCCCGCCACCGGCGAGATCGTGGCCGAGGCGGGCGAGGTGCTCACCCGGGAACGGGCCCGGGAGCTGGACGACCTGGGCGTCAACGAGGCCGTGGTGGAGGTGGACGACCTCCACACCGGCGTGCATATGGTGAAGGTGTTCTCTAACGGCATGGTGGACATGTCCAAGTTTGTGGACTTCGACCCCGCCAAGGCCGGCATCACCGAAAAGGTGTGCCGCCGGGTGCTCCAGGAGCTGCTGGACAAGCGGGAGGCCGATGCCCTGGGCGAGGAGGACTTTTTCGACCTCATCCGTGACCGCATGGACGAGCTGGTGCCCAAGCATATCACCGTGGACGACATTATGGCGTCCATCAACTACCTTAACTGCCTGGCCTTCGGCGTGGGCGCCCCGGACGACATCGACCACCTGGGCAACCGCCGTCTGCGCTGCGTGGGCGAGCTGCTGCAAAACCAGTTCCGCATCGGCTTCACCCGCATGGAGCGGGTGATCCGGGAGCGGATGACCATCCAGGATCTGGATATCGTCACCCCCCAGTCCCTCATCAATATCCGGCCGGTCACCGCCGCCATCAAGGAATTTTTCGGCTCCTCCCCCCTGTCCCAGTTCATGGACCAGACCAACCCCCTGGCGGAGCTGACCCACAAGCGCCGCCTGTCCGCCCTGGGCCCCGGCGGCCTGAGCCGTGACCGCGCCTCCTTCGACGTGCGCGATATCCACTACTCCCACTATGGCCGCCTGTGCCCCATCGAGACCCCTGAAGGCCCCAACATCGGTCTGATCTCCTACCTGGCCTCCTATGCCCGGGTGAACCGCTACGGCTTCATCGAGGCGCCCTACCGCCGCACCGAGAAGGTGCTGGACGACAAGGGCAGGTGCGTAGCCGTCAAGGTCACAGACCAGGTGGACTATATGACCGCCGACATGGAGGACGAGTTCAACGTGGCCCAGGCCACCGAGCCGGTGGATGAAAACAGCTGCCTGGCCAACGCCCGCGTGGCCTGCCGCCACCGCAACGAGATCATCGAGGTGGACCGTGACCGGGTGGACTATGTGGACGTGTCCCCCAAGATGATGGTATCCGTGGCCTCCGCCCAGATCCCCTTCCTCCAGAACGACGACGCCAACCGCGCCTTGATGGGCGCCAACATGCAGCGGCAGGCCGTCCCCCTGCTCACCACCGAAGCCCCCGTTGTGGCCACCGGCCAGGAGTACAAAAACTGCCAGGACTCCGAGGTGGCCGTTCTGGCCGAGGGCGACGGGGTGGTCACCGCCGTGGATGCCACCCATGTCAGCGTGCGCTACGACGGCCAGGGCGAAAAGGACTACAAGCTGACCAAATTCCTGCGCTCCAACCACGGCACCTGCATCAACCAGCGGCCCATCGTGGCCGTGGGCGACCGGGTCCGGGCACGGGATACCCTGGCCGACGGCCCCTCCACCGCCGACGGCGAGATCGCCCTGGGGAAGAATATCCTCATGGGCTTCATGACCTGGGAGGGCTATAACTACGAGGACGCCATTCTGCTCAACGAGCGGATGGTGAAGGAGGACGTGTTCACCTCCATCCACATTGAGGAGTATGAAACCGAGGCCCGGGACACCAAGCTGGGCCCCGAGGAGATCACCCGGGACATCACCAACGTGGGCGAGGACGCCCTGAAGGACCTGGATGAGCGGGGCATCATCCGCGTGGGCGCGGAGGTGCGCGCCGGGGACTATCTGGTGGGCAAGGTCACCCCCAAGGGCGAGACCGAGATGACCGCCGAGGAGCGGCTGCTCCGGGCCATCTTCGGCGAGAAGGCCCACGAGACCCGGGACACCTCCCTGAAGGTACCCCATGGCGAGTACGGCATCGTGGTGGACGTAAAGGTATTCACCCGGGAGGAGGGCGCCGAGCTGTCCCCCGGCGTCAACCAGGTTGTCCGCGTCTATATCGCCCAGAAGCGCAAAATCAGCGTGGGCGACAAGATGGCCGGCCGCCACGGCAACAAGGGCGTGGTGTCCCGCATCCTTCCCCAGGAGGATATGCCCTTCCTCCCCGACGGCACCCCCCTGGACATTGTGCTGAACCCCCTGGGCGTGCCCTCCCGTATGAACATCGGCCAGGTGCTGGAGGTCCATCTGGGCTACGCCGCCAAGGCCCTGGGCTGGAAGGTGGCCACCCCCATCTTCAACGGCGCCGACGAGCAGGATATCGCCGACACCCTCAAGCTCGCCGGCCTCCGGGAGGACGGCAAGAGCTGGCTGTACGACGGGCGCACCGGCGAGCGCTTCGACAACCCCGTCACCGTGGGCTATGTCTACTTCCTCAAGCTCCACCATCTGGTGGACGACAAGATCCACGCCCGCTCCACCGGCCCCTACTCCCTGGTCACCCAGCAGCCCCTGGGCGGCAAGGCCCAGTTCGGCGGCCAGCGCTTCGGCGAGATGGAGGTGTGGGCGCTGGAAGCCTACGGCGCGGCCTATACCTTGCAGGAAATCCTGACCGTCAAGTCCGACGACGTGACCGGGCGTGTGCGCACTTACGAATCTATCGTCAAGGGCTACAACGTGCCCAAGCCCGGCGTGCCCGAGTCCTTCAAGGTGCTGGTGAAGGAGCTCCAGGCCCTGTGCCTGGATATCCAGGTACTGGATAAGGACGGCAGCGTCATAGAGCTGAAGGACGACGACGACGAAATGACCACCTTCAACCTCTCC
>CAPOAR010000102.1:0-7318 GCA_948670295.1 uncultured Oscillospiraceae bacterium
GCCGGAAGGCTGGACGGCATACGGCGCGGAGGGCGAGGCCATCAGCGCCGCCCAGCGCCATCAGGCCCTGGGGAACGCCATCGCCCTGCCCTGCGCGGAGTACATCATGGCCGGGATCAGGGAAGTCCTGGCCCGGCCCCCCTGAAATGCGTCTCAAGTTGAGACGCATTTTTCATAGTGAACATGATATAAAAGACGAAGAATATTTTACGCAAACTGACTGTTATACAAAACCTCATACTTGCCATGCAACGCCATGAGAATGTCACGGCGGGCTATTCCTTGATTTAAGGATTATTTAATAACTTCTATGCTACAATCAAGTCACAAACCGAAAGGAGCAATAAAAATGTATTTACGAATACTAAAAAAAGACCTAAAGCGCAAAAGGGCGATGAACGTGATATTGCTGGTATTTATTAGCGGTTGTCCAGGGCTCGGACTTCGTCGGGAGTGAGCAATTCGCGCCCGCTGGTCTGAAAATTGGTGGACCAGGAGCCGGAGCGGCCTTTGCTCTGACCGTGGGTTTTGGTGTTGATGGTGCCCTTGCCCAACGCCTTGGAAATGTACTCGTGAGTGCTTGATTCATTGCCACCCAGGTACAAAATGGTGTCCGAGTTGCCTGGAATTGTCTCCCAGCTATTCTTATATAACTCTTTGATTTGCGCCAGATTCTGAATGATGGTGCTTGCGGAAATATTTCTGGACCGCATAGTGGCCAGTTCCCGGGTAAAGCCTGGGAGGGGCATGACGGCGAACTCGTCCAACACAAAGTGGACGTGCTGGGGCAGGGCCCCGTGGTGGATCTGGTCGGCGCTGTAGTAGAGGGCCTGGAACGCCTGGGCATACAGCAGGCTCACTAAAAAGTTGAAGCTGTTGTCGTTATCGGGGATCACCGCGTACAGCGCGCACTTCTGCTCCCCCAGGGTGTAGAGATCCATATCGTCATGGTCTGTGATGGCCTTGATTTGGGGCAGGTTGAAGGGCGCCAGCCGGACGGCTGTGGACACGAGTATACTTTTTGAGGTCTTTCCGGCGGCCATTTTGAAGACCCGGTATTGCCGCACAGCCACACAGTCCGGCTTCTCCCGCTCAATGGACTGGAAGAGCAGATCCAGCGGCGAAACGTACTCCTCGTCCTCCTCCTTGACCTCGGCGTACTCCAGCACCCGCATCACCATGGAGAAGTTCTGCTCGTACTCCGGGGCCTCCTGCCACAGCATCAAAATGATAGCTTGGAGCAATGCTGTCTCTGATTTCACCCAAAACGGATCACTTTCATGGCTGTCCTTTGGCGTGGTGGCCTGAATGAGATTGTTCACCAGCCGCAGGGCGTCCTTCTCATCCCGGAGATATCGGAAAGGATTGTATCCGTCCGACTCCGCGAGGTTCACCAAGTTCAGCACCCGGATGTCATAACCCTGGCTTTTCAAATAGCCTCCTGTGGCAAGCAAAACCTCCGATTTGGGGTCCGTAATGACATAGTTTGTATTGGCCTCCAAAATGTTGGGCACTACATATGAACGGCTTTTGCCCGCGCCGGAGCCGCCGATGACCAGCACGTTCAGCGACCTGCGGTGCTTGTGGGTGTCCAGCCCCAGGCGCACGTTCTGGGTCAGCAGCTTGTTCTGCTTTTGAGCGAACATGGCGTTGACCTGCCGGGGCGTCCCCCAGGCGGCGGAGCCGTGCTCGGCCCCGTCCCGAGTCCTGCCCTGGTTGGCGGAGAGGTAGCACAGCGCGGCGGCGTAAAGGGCCGTACAGATTAGAATGGACACCAGACTTTGCTTCGTCCAACGGATGGCGAAGGGGTGCTCCAATGCCGCCGTCAGGTTGGCTAGGATATCCGGCAGTCCGCCGTCCAGGGACTGGGCCAGCAGCAGCGCCGCCCACACCACGAAGGCATACAAAAACAGGCAGACGACCAGTCTGCCCGTTCGGGTCTGTTGGTTCAAGATCGGTCACCTCGCCTTGGGTTTGACTCTGGTTTTTTCCCGGACCGGGGCGGACCGGCTGCCGCTGTCCAGCCGGACACGGTACGCCTCCAGCCGCCCAAGGATGGACGGCCTGTCACTCCTCCCGCCGCTCTCTCTGGAAGCAGAGGAGCTGGCTCTGGTACCTCGCGAGTCTGGTCCCGACCGAGAATCTCTTTTTGGTGGGATATCCCACGGGTCGTCCGGCAGCTGGGACCGGGGCGGGGGAGGGTCCCACCTGCTCTCCTCCCGCCCCACCGGGGGGCGCTGGGGGCCCTCCCGCTCCTCCTGGGGTGTGGCCCGCTCCTGCCCCGGAGGGCTCTCCTGGGGGCCTTCCTGGGCCCGCTGGGGCGGTTCCCTGTCCCGGTTCGGGGATGGCTCCGGACGGTCCCGCTGGGGCCCGGACGGGGGCCTCTCGTCCCACTCCGGTGCCTGTCGGGTGGGGCCCTGGTACAGAATGCGCTCAAAAATCAGGTTGGCCCGATCCAGCTCGGTCACCGGCATCACCACGTCGATCACCCGGCCTCTGCCGTCCCTGTCTTTGATGGCGGAGAACAAAATCTTTTGCTTTTTCGCGTGCTTTTGGAACTGCTTGAACTGCTCCGGAGACATGGGGAACAGCCGCAGGTCCCGGGTCTCCCGCAGCATCCGATCCATGTTCACCTTGCCGGAAAGCACCTTGTCATGCTTCGCCAGCGCCATGGTGAGCGCCAGCAGGTTTTTCAGCGCGGAACCGCCCAGCCGGACGGCCACCTCACCCCCGGACAGCATCATGCGCACCATCTGGTCGGCGGCCTCACCGCCTCCTATCGTCATCATGGATCACCTCATCTTTCGTTTCGATTTTCTGGATTTCCTGCTCCATTCGGGGCAGGTTTTCTTGAATTTCCCGGCACAAGGTCAGTTTTTTCCGTTCAGCCCTGATCTTTCGGTTGACCTCCGCCAGCTGGCGGTAAATGTCCTCCTTTTCCGCTGCCAGCCGCTCCCGGGGGATGGGGCACCGTTCCAGCGTGTCCACGGCGTCCATGTACCGGGCGAACTCCTCCTCCATGCCGGACAGGCCGTCCCCGTAGAGCTGGGCGGCGGGGGCCAGGGCCTCCACGTCAGCCAGGGCGCCGTACAGCTTTTTTCGCTTCTTTTTGCGGACGTTGAGGATGGTGCGCTGCTTGGTCAGGTCGGCCAGCGTGTCCTCGGTACGAGACTGGAAAGCCGTCATATCCTCGGAGGTGCTGATTTCATTCTCCCGGAGGAAAGCAAACTGGGCCCGATACCGCTCCGCCTTCATCACCTCCTGGCGGAGTTGGGGCGATGCCCGTGGCGGGTAACGCCGCTGGCCTGCCTTGCCCAGCACATACAGATAATGGACGTACAGCGCCATGATCCCGGTATATTTCGAGTGCTTTTTATAGGGCCGGTACGCCGGGCGGCGCAGGTTGGCGGGCCGCAGCCCCGCTTCGATGGCTGTGAGGTTGCCCTCGATGGCAGCCCGGATACCCTCCTCAGTGAACAGCCCGTTTTTCCGGCCTGGGTACATGAACCGATCCTGTCCCCGCAAACGGAAGCCCAGGCGGTTTCCGTGGTGGATTTCGTACCCCATATGCTCCATCAACAGGTAGAAATGCCCCAGGTCGTTGGCGCTGTCGATGGCGGCGCGCAGATCCGCCTCCAGCATAGTGCGGAAGGTGGGCTGGCCCTTGGACTGGCGCAGCCACTCAATGTAGCTGACCGCCTGGGAGGGCTGGCCCGCCATGATGACGGACAGCCCGTGCTCCCGGCACAGCCGATCCGACGTGGCACGGATATGCTGGTAATAGGTCTGGACGTTGCTGTGGTACTTTTCGCCCGTGTCAGCGTTGACGGAGTTAAAAATGAGATGGGCGTGGATGTGCTGGCGGTCCACGTGGACGGCGATCACCGTTTCATACCCCGGCAGATGCTCTTGGGCGAACTCTTTGGCAATTTCCAGCGCCAGCTCCGGAGTGGCCTCGCCGGGCTGAAAGGACTGGATGATGTGGTAATACATCACACCGTCCGTTTTTCCGTAGGCCCGCTTGGTGTCCAGCATCTGACGGCACTCCCGGCCTGGGTCGCAGTTCAGGTGGGCGGTGAGGGTATGTTCCTCCGTCTTGTCCCTGTTGAGGATGTACTTGATGCCCAGGTCCAGCCGGGCGTGTCGGGCTAAAATCTTCGTAATGGCCATGGTTCACCTCAAAAAATATGGGCGGGCTCCCAAGAGCCCGCCCATAAATCACGTGTTTGCATTCAGTTTCTATTTACTGCCGTTAAACCCGGCTGGCATCCAATTCCACCGCTCGGGCCAAGGCCGCGTCGATGTTGGCCGCGAAATTCTCCGCTCCCACCCGCTCAAACAGGCCGGATTTCCGGAACACCGACATGGGCTGGTCATTTACATGGGAGAAGATCACAACGATCCCGTTCTCCCGGCACTCCTCACAGAGCCGCTGGAGGCTGTTCAACGCTGTGATGTCCATGGCGGGCACGGAGCGCATACGCAAGATGAGCACACGCCGTCTGGCGCTGGGCTCCAGGTGGGGGATCTTGTCTGCGGCGCCGAAAAACATGGGGCCGCTGATCTCGTAGACCATCACATGGGGCGGCACGGGCTTCATCCGCCCTTGACCGTCCCCAGTGTCCTCCACATACTCCCACTCCCTGATCTCGGCCACGTCCGCCATGCGTTTCATGAACAGCAGGCAGGCCAGGGACAGGCCCACCACAATGGCTACAACCAGGTCGAAGGCTACTGTGAGGAAAAAGGTCACCGCCAGCACAGCGATGTCGCTTTTGGGGGAGCGCTTGACCACCTTCACCACCGTGCGCCAGCCGCTCATATTGTAGGCCACCTGGAACAGAATGGCGGCGATGCAGGGCATGGGGATGAGGGCGGCGTAGGGCATGAGCAGCACCAACACAGCCAGCAGCACCGCCGCGTGGACCATGCCGGCCATGGGGGAGCGACCGCCGTTTTTGATATTGGCGGCGGTGCGGGCGATGGCCCCGGTGGCAGGAATGCCGCCGAACAAGGCAGAGGCGGCGTTGCCTACACCCTGGGCCACCAGCTCCATATTGGAGTTGTGCCGCGCACCGATCATCTCATCGGCCACCACGGCGGATAACAGGGACTCAATGGCCGCCAGCACGGCGATGGTGAAGGCATCAGGCAGCACCGCCGCTATTGTCTCATAGGAGAAAGTGGGCAGGTGGAGCAGGGGCGGGGCGCTGGAGATGGTATACAGGTCGCCGATGGTGTTCACTGGCAGGGCCAGTAGCTTCACTGCCCCAGCGGTGAACAGAACGGCGATCAGTGAGGCGGGGATCTTTTGCAGGGGCTTTGCCATGGGCCACAGGCACAGGATGAGCAGCGCCAGTACCCCAACTCCCGCTGCGGTCCAGTTCACCGTGTGGAAGGTGCGAATCACCTCCTCCAGTTTTTCCATAGTCTCCACCGGGGAATGGGTGAAGGTCAGGCCGAAAAAGTCCTTGAGCTGGCCGATGACGATGGTGACGGCGATGCCGGCGGTAAAACCGGTGGTGATGGTGTAGGGAATGAATTTGATCATGCTGCCCAGCTTCAGCACACCCATCAGCACCAGCATCACGCCCGCCAGGATGGTGGCTGTGGCCAGCCCCTCCATGCCGCTACGGGCCACGATGCCCGCTACAATGGTGGCGAAGGCGGCGGTGGGTCCGGCAATCTGCACCTTACTCCCGCCCAGGGCGGAGATGAGGAATCCCGCCACGATGGCGGTGTAAAGTCCCTGCTCCGGGGCCACGCCGGAGGCCAGGGCCAGGGCGATGGACAGAGGCAAAGCGATAATGGCAACGATCACTCCAGCGGTCAGGTCCTTAACAAGATCCTGCCTGGAGTAGTGCTTAAGGGAATGGAACAGCTGAGGTGTCAGGTCTTTCATGGGTCCTCTCTCCTTTTCGAACATTTGCCCCGAAAGCGGCGGAAGCACCGCTTTCGGGGCGACCCTACGAACATAGTCACGCAGAATAAACGTTCAACGAAGTATAGCACAGAATGCCCTGGAGCGCAACTGCGTTTCCACATTTTTCGCTGGCATTACCTTATTTTTTCGCCACCTGGTACATCAGCTCATAGACCTGGTCCAGCAGGTACAGCCCCCGGCGGGCGTCATCGGCCTTGGCGATCCCGGCGTTGACGCTGCGGGCAATCTGGTTGATGTTCACACCGATTTTATGCACCTCCCAGCGCAGGTCCTTGATCTCCTGGGAGGGCCGGGCCCTGACTTCCGTGCCCTCCAGCAGCCGCACCATGTACAGCCGTTTGGTGATCCCACACCGCTTGGCATTGTCTGACAGGTGCCGGTACTGCTCGGGCGTCAATTCGATGTGCAGGTGATGCCTGCCCTTTTTATCTGCTTTGTTCAAGACACCTCCTTTTTTGCTTGGGAGCGGAGCCGGATGCCTCCGCCCGGATCTCCTGCTCGAAAACCTTTTCCAAATCGAATACATTGCCATAGGGAACGCCCTTCCGGCTGTAGGGCTTCATGGGCATGGGAATCTGGGCCTGCAGCTCCTTCAGCCTCTCCCAATACTGCGGGAGAAACTGATAAATTGCTTTCAGCTCTTTCCGATTCTTGTTTTTGCAGCACCAGCAGGACACCCGGTCAAGGATGTCATACAGCCGGATACCGTTTTCCTCCCAGAAAAATCCCCGCTCATAGCAGTACGCCAGACAGTCCGCCTCCGTCATCCCGGCCTCCGCCAATGGAGAACACTTGGGGGCTTCCAGCCTCGCCAGCCGTTCCGGCTCGTCCAGGGCAACGCCCACATAGTGGACTTTCGCGTCCAGAGCCACGCCATCCAGGGAGCGGGTCTTGAGCTTGGTCCCCCAGCGGCAGGGGCCGCCGCACCAGCCATATCCCAGGTGAAAACCATTCTTTTGGGAGTTGACCGGCCTCTCCAGCATATGGTACAAAAATGGGACACCCGGCTTCACCTCAGTGAACCGAATGCCCCTCTGCTCCAAGACCGGCTTGATCCGGTCCCGGATATCGTATATGGCCTGAAATTCCATTTCAGAATTGTAAAAAATCACTTCGTCCAATGGCCTCTTTTGCTC
Source organism: uncultured Oscillospiraceae bacterium (assembly GCA_948670295.1). Classification (GTDB taxonomy): domain Bacteria; phylum Bacillota; class Clostridia; order Oscillospirales; family Oscillospiraceae; genus Enterenecus. The sequence goes on from CAPOAR010000102.1 coordinate 7,081, forward strand.
CAGTAATAGCAGCAGCATGGCTAACGAGTCCTTTCCGAAGCTCACCGAAGCTACTTTGCGCACGTCACGCTCCTCTCCCGGCCTATGGCCGTATCGTCAGAAGAAATTCCGCTTTGCGCAGTCCCCGCCTTGCAGGCGAGGACTATGCCCCTCCATTCCTTCTTCCTCTCCCCATGCGACCCGCTTCGCTGGGCTCGCACGGGGACCCCGTGGGCGGAATTCTGCAACCCGGCGGCAG
>CAPOAR010000102.1:7328-10458 GCA_948670295.1 uncultured Oscillospiraceae bacterium
CCCCCCGCCGCAACCGCTTTGCTGGGTTGCGGCGGGGTTCCCAAAATTTCCGCCCGCAGGCGGCATATGGGGACAGGGGCATAGCCCCTGCAAGCGTGCCGAATGTACATCGGCGCTATGCTTGCGGTCTCACCGCCGCTGGCGGTGAGACCCTCGGGCGGACGGTGCCCGCCCTCAAAGGAACAGGCTGCCGTTCCTGTTGGCCGCTAGGCTTCCGAAGCTTCAGATTGTAGCGGTCTACAGCCGTTGATTACAGATTGAGACAAGCTTTTACCTTCTCCCAGGTGTCGTCACAGACACCATTGCCGGGTAATTCCAGCGAATATCTGCCAAAAAGAAAGGCCAGGGGGTTACGCATAACCCCCTGGCCCGGCTACCGTTCCTGAGACTTTTTATGCCTGGGCTTCTTTCGCTGCACGTCGGCCCGCTCCGGCCCACCGTACTCCCCCAGCTCCTGGATCAGCGCGGCAGCCGCCTCCTGCACAGCGGCGTTGTCCGGCAGTCCTGCGGCAAGCCCCGCCACAGCCTGGGCCAGCATCTCTGTACCCCGTTTTCCTTCAAATTGGATGTATTGGATGGTCTGCTCAATCCACGCATGGCGTCGCCCGTCGTCCTTTTGGAGCGGATAGCACTGGTGCATAAAGTCATAGTACCGGGCGGCGAACCGGCCCGGCGTGGTGGAGGGGAAGCAGGGATTGTCCCACTCCGCGAAGGAAACCGTGGACAGAAGCTGGCGGTCATCGCCGAGCTGTTCCCGCACACGCACAAGGTCAAAGCCGATCTCACGGGAGACACGGGCCAGAATGCCCATGACCTCTGGATTGTCCCGAAGCCGCTCCATCCGAACAAAGTCGGTGACCAGATAATTTTTTCCCTGCCGGACGTGGAGGATGTCGGCGGCGCTCATGCCATCCGCGCTCTCCAGGCCCAGGGTCAGGCGGGCAGGGGGCTGACCGTCCACACCAGGCGCGGCGTTTTCGCTGTTATAGGCCATACTCCGCAGCTCGTCAAACCGGGCTTTTGCCGCTTCAAAGGAATCGAAGCGCTCCAGGGAAGAGCGGTTTTCGGCGTTGTCCGCCCAGGTTTTCAAGTCCGCGATGATGTAAAGACGCCAGCCAGCCTCCTTCTGGGGCGGTTCCCGCACAGCTTCCGCCTGCTCCGGCACTTGCGCGGGCTGCTCCACAGGCAGGGGCCGGAGACAGTCCAGGTGCTTGGCAGCCCAGATGGCGTTGTCGTTGAGCTGTCGCTGCCATGCCCCTACGCTGGGGGCCCATTTGAAGCCGCTGTGCCGCATGGCGGAGCAGGTATCCCGATCCGGCTTTTCATCGAAGAACACCTGGAGCCGGTTGGCCTCCCGGTTCATTTTTACCTCGCCGCCCTCGAAAGCCCAGCCCTCATATTCGGTTTCGGCTTTATGAGACAGTTCCTTTATCCGTTTCTTTGTCTGCCGGATCACGGCGCTGTTGTTGGTCAGAAGATAGCCCTCATAGGGCTTGGGCTCAGACCGCCAGCTCCGGGCCATACCGGCCTTCAGCGTTTCAATCTCCTCGGCGGACAGCTGGGAACAGCCCTCCAGGGTTCTATGCTTACGGTAGTAGGCGTTCACTGCTTTCATCTTGTCCTGAAGGGCTTCCAGCCCCCGCAGCTTGGCCTTCAGCTTGTCTATGGCGGCGGGGTCGTCGGCACTGATCCCACCCATGCCGGTGCCTCGGATCTTGTCCAGCAGCCCCCGGATCTGCCGGTACTCCTCCATAGCCGCGTCGTCGGCCCGGTTCTGCTTCTCCTTTTTGCGGACCGGGAAATTGCTCCCTCCGGCCACAAGAATGGAGGGCACCCGAGTGGCAATCTCATTGCGCCGGTTGATGTTGTCCGCCAGCTTCCGGGCGAAGGCGTCCAGCAGGCTGTCGATCTTGTCATGGTGGATAGGGTCCACCCGCTGCTTCTGCCGCTCCGCCAGGGCGGCGGCCTCGTCCACCTCGGCGCGGTAGGACTGGGTGGCGCTGCCAGGAACATAGTCGGAGAAGCTGTTCATTTCTTTGGCCCTGCGGGCCAGGTCCTCATTGATGGGATAGCCGTCGATCCAGGTGGTGGTGGCGGAGGAGACGTACATCACGCGGGTGTAATACTCCTTCCCGTTGATAGTTTCCTTTTTGATGCCATCCTGGTTGATGGAAGCGGCCCCCTCCAGGCCGTTTTCATGGATCACCTCCACTGCCCGGAGGTCCTGATCCTCCTCGGAGCGGATACTCAGGCCAGGGTAGAGATGCTTAGTCCAATGGGCAGACAGGGCCAGGATGGCCTTGACGCTGTCAAAGATGCGAATCTGCCGAGCATCGGAGGTAGGCTCCACCACCGCAGTGCTGCCCGCTGTGAAGGAAGTGCCGGGGACGGCGATCTGGCCGCAGGTGGCCCAAACCGCCACCTGGGTGGCGTACTTGTACTCGTCCTCGGTGAGCTGGGCGATGCCCCGGACGTCACTGGGATGAAGCTCCTTGAACTGAGCCAGCGTCCGGTTGGGATAGCCGTTGACAAAAGCGCCCATGGTCTGGGGGCTCCGGCTGTACTCTTGGATGGTGAGGGACTTGGAGGGGGATACCCCAGTCAGGCCCCAATTGATACAGTACGCCGAGCCGGTGAGGCCGTCGTTGCTGGTGTACGTCCAGTAGCCGCCGCCGATGGTTCCGCCAGACTTCTTGTTCAGGTAGTTGCCAAAGCCGGCCTGGGTGATCTTGACGGAGCCGCTGCCGCTGAGGGAGGCGGCGCTGGCGGGGACCAGCAGGCCCACCAGGGTGGCGATCACCAGGAGCATGGAGATGAGTCTGGCCGAAAGTTTATGTTTCATGCGCTCTCCTTTCCAATGAAAACGGCAGGCCGCTGCTGCGGTCTGCCGTTCGTTAGGTTGATTTGACTGGATGTTACTTTGTGGAGCCGGGGACCAGCAGCTCTTTGAGGAAGGCTGTGGCCTCGGGCGCGATATCGGTGTGTCTGGGGTAGGACTCCAGAAGCAGGGCGTCCTTGTTCTGGCGCAGATCGTCCGCGCTCACGTCCACGTAGAGCCAGCGTCCGTCCGCGTAGACTATAGCAATCTTCAAAAAAACTAACAATAAGCGGAAGCGGCAAACCAATGCCG
>CAPOAR010000103.1:0-10450 GCA_948670295.1 uncultured Oscillospiraceae bacterium
AACAAATAACTGCGATAATAGAGAATCAAGGAGTAATCGGTCTCAACTTCTATGAGGGGTTCGTAGGGGGGAGCCGGGATCTGGACATGGTTCGGGCTCACTTGGACCGCATCCTGGAGCTGGGCGGGGCCGGGAATGTGGCGCTGGGGGGTGACTGGGATGGATGTGACCTTATTGGCGATCTGCCCGCCATTGACAGCCTGCCCCGGCTGTATGAGCACCTTCTGCTCCACGGATATGAAGAAACGGTTGTCCAAAACCTGTTTTACAACAATTTAATGAGAGTAGTGAGATAACCATGAACTATCTGAGCACGAGAAATAAAGACCTGCGCATGAGTGCCTCCCAGGCTATTGCCAAGGGATTGGCTCCAGACGGCGGGCTGCTGACCCCGGCAGTGCTGCCCAGGCTGCCCGCCTCCGCAGTGGAGACCATGCGGGACATGTCTTACCAACAGCGGGTGGTCTATATCATGAACAGCTTTTTGGAGGGCTTTGCCGCCTCTGAGCTGAACAGCTATGCCTCCGAGGCCTATGGCGGGGGAAAGTTCTCTCATGAGGATGTGGCCCCAGTGCGCAAGCTGGACGAGAATACCTACTGCCTGGAGCTGTGGCATGGGCCCACCTGCGCATTTAAGGATATGGCGCTGCAAATCCTGCCCCATCTGCTCACCGCCTCCCTGGATAAGAACGATGAGAAAAAGACGGTGTGTATTTTGGTGGCGACCTCCGGCGACACCGGGAAGGCCGCGCTGGAGGGCTTCCGCAATGTGGAGAACACAAAGATTCTGGTGTTCTATCCCAAGGACGGCGTTTCTGAAATTCAAGAGCTTCAGATGGTCACCCAGGAGGGTGGAAACGTGGGCGTGAGCTCGGTGGTGGGCAATTTTGACGATGCCCAGGCCGGAGTGAAGCAGCTCTTCGCCGATGAGGGGCTGGCGGCTGAGCTTGCGGAGCGGGGCTATTTCCTGTCCTCGGCCAATTCCATCAACTGGGGCCGGGTACTGCCCCAGATTGTGTACTACGCTTCCGCCTACTGTGATTTGCTCAAGGCGGGCGCTATCGCCAAGGGGCAGCAGATCAATGTATGTGTGCCTACCGGAAACTTCGGCAACATTCTGGCGGCGTATTACGCCAAGGCCATGGGTATCCCCATCGGCCGGTTGATCTGCGCCTCCAATCAGAACAATGTGCTCACCGACTTTATCCATACCGGCTCCTATGACCGCAACCGCACCTTCTACAATACGCTGTCTCCGTCGATGGACATCTTGGTTTCCAGCAATTTGGAACGGATGGTTTTTGAGCTGTCCGGCAGGGACGACCGGCTGGTGCGGGAGTATATGTCCCAACTGGCACAGTATGGAAGCTACCGGGTTGACAGCTCCATCCGCACCAAGCTGAAAAAGGAATTCAGCGCCGGGTACTGTGATGACCAGCAGACCCGCGCCATGATTGCCCGGATTTGGAATGAGCGGAGCTACCTCATTGATCCCCATACTGCCGTCGCGTTTCACGTGTTGGATGAATACCGGGCGGAGACAGGGGATGACACCCCCACCGTGGTTGTGTCCACTGCCAGCCCCTTTAAGTTCTGCAGCAGCGTGCTGGATGCGCTGGGTGTGAAGGAGCATAGAGCCGGGCTGGATATTCTGGATCAGCTGGCCGAGGCTACCGGCGAACCCGTGCCCATGCCCCTGGCCCGACTGAAGAGCCGCCGGCGCCGCTTTGAGGGCGTGGTCAAAAAGGACGCGATGAAGGACTGTGTGCTGGACTTCCTGAAGTAAAGAGGTGATAGGATGGCCCTTTATGCCATTGGCGATACCCATCTGTCTCTAAGCGCGGCCAAGCCCATGGATGTGTTTGGCGGGGGCTGGGAGGGCTATGTGGACAAGCTGCGGGAGGGGTTTGCCTCAGTAAAGGACAGCGACACTGTGGTGCTGTGCGGCGATCTGTCCTGGGGCATGAGCTTGGAGGAGGCCAAGGATGACTTTGCTTTCCTCAATCATGAGCTGCCGGGGGAGAAGTGGCTGCTCAAGGGCAATCATGATTATTGGTGGACCACCGCCTCTAAAATGAATTCCTTTTTTCAGGCCAACGGCTTTGCCCGGCTGCACATCCTTCACAATAACTGTGCTCTCTATGGAGAGGCCGCGTTGTGTGGTACGCGGGGCTGGTTTTTTGAGGAGAACGGCGCACCCCAGTGGGAAAAGGTATTCCGGCGGGAGCTGATCCGGCTGGAGGCATCGCTGAAGGCGGCAGAGGAGAGGGAAAAGCTGTGCTTTCTCCACTACCCGCCCTTGTACCGGGGTTACCGATGCCAGGAAATCATCAATCTTTTGGAGCAATACCAAGTTAGGGCCTGTTATTACGGCCATCTTCACGGTCCGAGCCACCGTCTGGCTATTGAGGGAGTCCAGGGAGCGGTGGACTATCGCCTGGTGTCTGCGGACTTTACCGGGTTCCGCCCAAAAAAAATTTTGGATTAGACAAAATAACAGTGGAAATCTCCGCGCCTATCTGATAGAATAGGTTGGATTATTTAGAAAGAAGGCCCAGGGATCTGCACCCGGGCCAAGCTTGGAGGAACACACCATGAACATCAAGAGCAATGAAAAAAAAGAGAACAGTACCTATGAGCTGGTGATTGAGGTCGGCGCAGCCGAGTTCCAGGCCGCCATTGACAAGGTATACAATCGCCAGAAGAAGAGCATCAATGTTCCGGGTTTCCGCAAGGGTAAGGCGCCCCGGAAGATGGTGGAAAAGATGTATGGCGCTGAGATCTTCTTTGAGGATGCCATTTCCCTGGCCTATCCCGACGCCTACGAGGCGGCATTGAAGGAGGCGGGGATCGCCCCCGTGGCCTACCCCCAATTGGAGGTGCTGGACGTTAACGCAGATGGCTTTACCTTTAAGGCTGTCGTCACCGTCAAGCCTGAGGCGTCCATTAAGGATTACAAGGGCCTGAGTGTGGCCAAGCCGGATGTAAAGGTATCCGCCGCCGACATTAAGGGCGAGCTCAAGCCGTATATCGACCGTGCTTCCCGCCTGGTGAGTGTGGAACGCAAGGCCAAAAAGGGCGACACTGCGGTCATTGATTTTGAGGGTTTTAAGGATGGCGTACCGTTCCAGGGCGGCAAGGGGGAGAATTACAGCCTGGAGCTGGGTTCCGGCTCCTTTGTTCCCGGCTTTGAAGATCAGGTCATCGGCATGAAGGCCGGAGATGAAAAGGATCTGGACATTACCTTCCCTGAGGACTACGCTCCCGAGCTGGCCGGCGCCCAAGTGGTGTTCAAAGTCAAGGTCCACGAGGTAAAGGAGAAACAGGAGCCCGAACTGGACGATGAGTTTGCCAAGGATGTGTCTGAGTTCGACACCTTGGACGAGTTTAAGAAGGACTTGGGCGAAAAGCTCAAGGTTCGCCGCCAGGAGCAGGCAGACCGGGAGTTTGAAACTGCCGTCATTGACGCGCTCATTGAAAAGCTGGAGTGCGATGTGCCCCAGGCCATGATCGACTATCAGGCGGATAAGATGTTGGACGATTATGCCAACCGCATCCAGAGCCAGGGCATCAAATTTGAGGACTACCTGCGGATGATGGGGATGTCCGTGGACGATATGCGCGAGCAGTCTAAGACCGCCGCTGCCCGGACTGTGCGCAGCGATCTTGCGCTGGAAGCCGTAGCTGCTGCCGAGGAAATTGAGATCTCTGATACTGCGGTAGACGAGGAAATTGCCAAGCTGGCCGAGCAGTACAAAATGGAGGAGGACAAGGTTCGCTCCATTGTCAAGGTGGACGATATCCGCCGTGATCTGACCATGCGCGCCGCGCTGGATTTGGTGAAGTCCTCCGTGAAAAAGACTGCCAAGAAAACAGCCAAAAAGGCGGAGGATGACGGGGAGGAAAAGGCTGCCCCCAAGAAAAAGGCCGCATCCAAGGCAAAGAAGGACGAGGAGTAAAGTGCCCGAAACCTTTTTGAGCCCAGGAGGGAATAACGTACGTTGGAGTATGGGCATAATAGCCTGCGCTGGCGGGAAATGATATTCCCCCCTCGGAAAGGAGAATACCTATGAGTTTAGTCCCTTATGTTGTAGAGCAGACCAGCCGTGGCGAACGGTCCTATGATATTTTCTCCCGGCTGCTCAATGACCGCATTGTGTTTCTGGGTGAAGAGGTCAACGCCACCACTGCCTCTCTGGTGGTAGCCCAGCTGCTCTACCTGGAGGCCCAGGATCCCGACAAGGACATTCAGTTCTATATCAATAGTCCCGGCGGCTCTATCCCCGACGGTATGGCCATCTATGACACAATGCAGTACATCAAATGTGATGTATCCACCATCTGCGTGGGTATGGGAGCCTCTATGGGCGCGTTCTTGCTGTCCTCCGGGGCGAAGGGCAAGCGCATGGCCCTTCCCAACGCTGAGATCATGATTCACCAGCCCTCCGCCGGCACCCAGGGGCAGATCACCGATATGGCCCTCCACCTGAAGCGGCTGGAGACTATCAAAAAGCGAGTGACCCAGATTTTGGCCGACAACTGTGGCAGGGATCTGGCGCAGGTCACGGCCGATTGTGAGCGAGACAACTTTATGACCGCTCAAGAGGCCCTGGATTATGGCCTCATTGACAAAATCATTACCAATCGTTGAGTATAGCCAAAGAGCGGAGGGCTTTCTCTCCGCTCTTTGGCGCTTTCCCGAAAGGAAGACCAGAATATGGCAAGAGACGACTACAAATCTGTGCGCTGCTCCTTTTGCGGCAAGCATCAGGAGCAGGTGGAGCGGATCATCGCCGGTCCCGGCGCCTATATCTGCAACGAGTGCGTTCATCTGTGCATGAGCATTTTAGGGGATGAACAGGACGATACCCCCGCTGCGCCGGATATCCCTGACGTGATTCCTACCCCAAAAGAGATGGTTGCGGTGCTGGATGAGTATATCATCGGTCAGGATAGCGCCAAGGTGGCCCTGTCGGTGGCGGTATACAACCATTATAAGCGCATTTATTTTGGCGGTGGGGATAATGTGGAGCTGCAAAAGTCCAATATCCTCATGGTTGGACCCACTGGCTGCGGTAAAACCCTGTTTGCCCAGACCCTGGCCCGGATCCTGAAGGTGCCCTTTGCCATTGCCGACGCCACCACCCTTACCGAGGCGGGTTATGTGGGCGATGACGTGGAGAACATTTTGCTGCGCCTGGTGCAGGCGGCCGACTATGACATTGAGTTGGCCCAGCGGGGCATCATTTATGTAGACGAAATTGATAAGATCGCCCGCAAGAGTGAGAACACCTCCATCACCCGAGATGTATCCGGCGAAGGTGTCCAGCAGGCGTTGCTGAAGATTCTGGAGGGCACTGTGGCCAATGTGCCGCCGCAGGGCGGGCGCAAGCATCCCCATCAGGAATTTTTGCAGATTGACACCAAGAACATTCTGTTTATCTGCGGCGGTGCATTTGACGGATTGGAGAAGATTATTGAGCGCCGGCTGGATCAGAAAACCATTGGCTTCGGCTCAGATGTTAAAACCGCTTCCGAACGGGAAAAGGCGGATGTCCTCAAGTCGGTTCAGCCTCATGACCTTCTGAAGTTCGGCATTATTCCCGAGCTGGTGGGCCGCCTCCCCATTATCACGACCCTGAAGGCGCTGGATCGGGAGCAGTTGGTGCGCATCCTCACTGAGCCGAAAAATGCCCTTGTGAAGCAGTACAAATGCTTGATGGACTATGATAACGTGGAGTTGGAGTTCACCCCAGAGGCGCTGGATGCCGCTGCAGACAAGGCTCTGGAGCGGAAGATCGGCGCCCGGGGGCTGCGGGCAGTGCTGGAAGAGGTCATGACCCCAGTGATGTATGACGCACCCTCCGATCAGAGCATTGCCAAAGTAACGATTACAGGTGAGTCCATCCGGGGCGGGGGCGAGGCAGAAATACTTCGGCAGGAGGGCCGTCCCGCGCGGCCCCGGCTGGGTGCAGCGGCGCTGCGGGCAGAAAAAGGCGGTCAGGCATCGCCTAGAGGAAACGCATCTTAAAACGGGTTTATCGGCTGGGCCGTTCCCGAACATAAACTGTGTTGTGGGGGACGGGCGGCAGTCCGTCCCCTTCGTAATGATTTCCTAGAAGTGACAGATCTACCTGATTACGGGTAATTGTACAGGAAGGAGTGATCCGAAATGACAGCGATCAAATCTGTGCCGGTGACCATTCCAGTGCTGGCCCTTCGGGGACTTACAGTATTCCCGCAGCTCACTCTTCATTTTGACGTGGGCCGCGCCGCATCCATTCAAGCCTTGGAAGAGGCCATGGGGGAGAACCGCGAGATATTCCTTGTTACCCAAAAAGAGCTCACTGTGGAAAATCCCACCCAGAGCGACCTGTATGCCATCGGCACTGTGGCTGATGTAAAGCAGATTCTTCGCCTGCCGGAAAACGGCGTGCGCGTAATGGTTGAGGGCCGCCGCCGGGGGCGCCTGTTGCGGCTGGCCGGAATGGAGCCTTACCTGACGGCCGAGGTAGAGTACCTGCCCACGCCCCCCGCGGCAAAGGGGAATTCCCCCCGGATGGAGGCCGCCATCCGGCAGGTTTACAATCAGATGGAGCGGTATACCGAGCTGTCTGACCGGGTTGCCCCGGAGATCTATCTGCGGCTTCTTGCCAGCGACGATCCGGGATATATTGCCGACTATGCGGCGCAAAACCTGCCCCTTCGGTTTGAGGACAAGCAGGCTGTTCTAGAAGAGCTTCGTCCTTCCCGCCGGTTAGACAGGCTGTGCCGTATTTTGGGCAGGGAAGTGGAAATACTGGAAGTGGAGAGTGAACTGGCGGCCAAAATCCATGAACAGGTGGCTTCCAGCCAGCGGGACTATTTCCTGCGGGAACAGCTGCGGGTTATCCAGCGGGAACTGGGCGAGGGGGATGAGGACGGCGAAATTGCCGACTACTGCCGACGCATTGAGCAGGCCAAGCTGCCTGATGAGGTAGAGCAGAGGCTGCTCAAGGAGGTAAAGCATCTGGAAAAGCAACCCTATGGTTCCTCGGAGGCGTCGGTGATCCGCACGTATTTGGATACATGCTTAGAGCTTCCGTGGCGGGTGAAGACCCGGGAGAGGGTGAATGTGGCCATTGTATCTAAGGTGCTGGAAGCGGATCACTATGGTTTGACCAAGGTGAAGGAGCGTATTCTGGAATTTGTAGCGGTGAGGCAGTTGGCGCCGGACCTGAAGGGGCAGATTATTTGTCTGGTGGGCCCACCAGGGGTGGGAAAAACATCCATCGCTATGAGCGTGGCCAAGGCGATGAACCGGAAGCTGGCACGAATTTCCCTGGGCGGCATTCGAGATGAGGCGGACATACGGGGACACCGTAAAACCTATGTGGGGGCCATGCCCGGCAGGATTATTGCCGGAATCCGGCAGGCGGGGAGCTCTAATCCCATTTTGCTGCTGGACGAAATAGATAAGGTTGGAAACGATCAGAGGGGAGACCCGGCGGCAGCTCTGCTGGAGGTTTTGGACAGTGAGCAGAACAGCACTTTCCGGGACCACTATCTGGAGGTGCCTTTTGACCTTTCTAATGTGATGTTTATCACCACCGCCAATACCACCGACACTATTCCCAGGCCCCTTCTGGACCGTATGGAGGTCATTGAGCTGTCCAGCTATACGGATAAGGAAAAACTTCAAATTGCACAGCGCCATCTGCTGCCCCGGCAGCTCAAGCGCCATGGCCTAAAAAGGGCACAGCTGAAAATCAATGATCGTGGCCTGGAAGCACTGATCACCGGGTACACAAAGGAATCCGGTGTGCGAATGCTGGAGCAGAAATTGGCTGCAATTTGCCGGAAATGTGCGATGCAGATTGTGGACAAGGGGATAAAGCAAATTCACATTACAGATAGTGAATTGCAAGAATTTCTTGGACCAAGGAAATATTTGGATGACTCCGTAGACCGGGATGCGCTGGTTGGCGTGGTCAATGGGCTGGCATGGACTTCTGTGGGTGGCGAGATCCTAGAAGTAGAGGTCAATGTGGTGCCCGGGACAGGCAAAGTGTCCCTCACCGGCAATCTGGGGGATGTCATGAAGGAATCTGCCAAGGCGGCGCTGTCCTATGTGCGAAGCCGGGCACCCCAGTTGGGTGTGGATCCTGAGTTTTACAGCGCAAAGGATATTTATGTCCATTTCCCCGAGGGGGCGGTGCCAAAAGACGGGCCATCCGCCGGGATTGCGATCACCACTGCTATGGTGTCCGCCCTTACCGGCATCCCGGTTCGCAGGGATGTGGCGATGACTGGTGAGGTCACCCTCCGAGGTCGGGTGCTGGCGATTGGCGGCCTGCGGGAAAAGAGCATGGCCGCCCTGCGAAATGGGGTAGGTACAGTTATCATTCCGGCGGACAATGTAAAAGATTTGGATGAAATAGACCAAGCTGTGCGTAATTTGCTTAACTTTGTGCCTATTCGCCAAGTGGATGAGGGACTGGTGCAGGCGCTTACCAGCGCACTGCCTGTGACACTGAGCGGCGCATCCCGTAAGACTACAGAGGCGCCCAGAACAGTGGGCCACGCCGTCAATCTGCGCCAATGAGGGAAGTGCTATGACGGTAAATTGGAATTTGGCGCAATTTGTCCGCTCCGCGGCAAAGCCCGCAGACTTTCCCCGGGACGGATTGCCCCAGGTTGTGTTCGCGGGGCGTTCAAATGTGGGAAAATCTTCGGTTATTAACCGTATTCTCAACCGTAAAAACTTTGCGCGGGTGGGATCGGCACCGGGTAAAACAACTCATATCAATTATTTTTCTGTGGATCAAAAGCTCTATCTGGTAGATCTGCCCGGCTATGGTTACGCCAAGGTGTCTAAACAGGAACGGGATCGCTGGGGACGGCTGATTGAGGCATGGTTTTCCGATACAGATCGCATGGCGCTGGGTATTTTGGTGGTGGACGCCCGACACAAGCCTACAGCGGACGACTGTATGATGGCGCAGGTGTTTTTGAGTTCGGGAAAACCGTTTTTAGTGGCGGCCAATAAGCTGGACAAGTTGAAAAAAAGTGAGATCAATGGGAACCAACAGTTGATTCGAGAGACCTTGGCTCTGTCGGACAGCATACCCATTATCCTCTTTTCTGCTGAAAGGGGAGAGGGCAAAGAGGAGCTTTTGGGGAAAATTAAACACTACTTGGAGGTTTAAATGAGATATGTTCGGATAGACCGGCCAGGAGGTTCCTGCTGGGGCGTGATTAAGGGGGAGGATGTGCTTACCCTGACAAAACCGCCCCATGAGAAGCTGGATTATGATGGAGGAAAACTGCCACTGCGCCAGTGCAGGTTGCTGGCGCCCTGCGAGCCCACTAAGATTGTGTGTGTGGGAAAAAATTATGCAGATCACGCCAGGGAGATGGGCGGCGATCTGCCGGGTCATCCGATTTTATTTCTAAAGGGACTTAATACGCTTAACCGGCCTGATGGAGCTGTCCACGCGCCTGAATTTGTGGGCCGCTTGGATTATGAAGGAGAGCTGGCGATTGTAATCCGGCGGCGCGCAAAGGATATAAAGGCAAAAGACTTTTCAAACTATGTGTTAGGCTATACTTGTCTGAACGATGTGACAGCCCGGGATGTGCAGCAGCAGGACGGACAGTGGACGAGGGCAAAATCTATGGATGGGTTTTGTCCGATAGGTCCACTGGTAACAGATGAAGTGGATCCGGCAGAGCTGCTGCTCACCACCCGGCTCAACGGAAAATTGGTACAGCAGGGGCGCACGGCAGACCTGCTGACGCCAATCCCCCAATTGCTGGAATTTATTACCGCTGTTATGACGCTGGAGCCTGGCGATGTGGTGGCAACGGGTACGCCTTCCGGCATTGGCCCCATGATTCCTGGCGATGGGGTGGAGGTCGCTATTGAGGGAATCGGTGTGTTGAAGAACCGTGTAATTTGAGGGGAGGCCCGGCGGGCAGGTCAGCCTGCCGGGTTTCGCTAAAAAACTTGAAAAAAGGGGTTGACAAATGCTGCGGTTCTGGTATAATGATTTACAGTCATTCAGGTTAGCAAACGAAAGATAGCGGATTAGTGTAATGGTAGCACACCAGACTCTGACTCTGTTTGTGAGGGTTCGAATCCTTCATCCGCTGCCACAGCGAAAGCCTTGCACCCCAAGGCTTAATAGTGACAAGTAACTATTTGCCGCAGAGGGCGGCGTGACCGAGTGTCACGCCGTCTTTCTGCGTCCATAGGTAGTTTGCGTTATAACAGGTTCGCTGATTTCCGGTACTTCTACTTCCTCCAGGAAGTTGAAAACGATTTTGACCTTCTGCGTACGCTTGCCGCTGGACTTGTCCGGCGCATAGACGATAATCTGCTTGATGAACTCATTCACGATGGTGGTCGTCAACTCCGGGATGTCCACATACTTTTCCAGCAGGGCGAGGAACTGGTCAACATTGTCCT
>CAPOAR010000104.1:0-10294 GCA_948670295.1 uncultured Oscillospiraceae bacterium
CGGGCGGCGGTTTCGGCGGCGATGGCCTTCTGCCGTGCGGTAGCCTCGTCGGAGACGGCCTTTTGCCGGGCGGCGGCTTCGGCGCTGACGGCGCTCTTCCGGGCGGCGGTCTCGCCGGCGACGGCCTTCTGCCGGGCGGTAGCCTCAGCGGTGACGGCCTTTTGCCGGGCGGCGGCCTCGTCGGCGACCGCCTTTTGCCACGCGGCGGTCCCGGCGGTGTCGGCGCTTTTCCGGGCCGCGGTTTCGACGGCCAGGGCCGAGGCGGTGGACGACAGGGCGGCGTCCACCTTCCGGGCGTTTTCGCTCAGCGGCTCCGGGGAAAACACGTCGTCGGCTTCAATCAGGTTGAGCTTGTAGGTTGTTGTCTGTTGCATATTTTTATCCCTCCCATCCGGGAGGGATAACGGGGGCGGGATGTATGCTCAAGGGCAACCGGGGCGGAGGAGATTTTTGCGCAAATCCGGGGCCCGGCCGCTGTTTTGATCGGAAAAGTCAACGTTGCATGAAAAGCCCCCGCCTCTCGGCGGGGGCTTTCGTCATGCGGTTTTCTTTTTCATGAGGAGCAGGAAGCCCAGCGTCAGGAGCACGCCGATGGGCAGGGCCAGGAGCCCGGGGGCCCCCACAAAGGCCAGCACCCCGGAGATAATGTACGTCACCGATGCGATCACCGCACAGGAGATGGCGTAGGGCAGCTGTGTGGATACGTGGTTCACATGGTCGCACTGCGCCCCGGCAGAGGCCATGATGGTGGTGTCGGAGATGGGGGAGCAGTGGTCGCCGCACACCGCGCCCGCCATGCACGCAGAGATGCAGATGATGGCCAGGGGGTCGTCCATGGGAAATACGCTCTGGACGATGGGGATCAGGATGCCGAAGGTGCCCCAGGAGGTGCCGGTGGCGAAGGCCAGAAGGCAGCCCACCCCGAATACGATCACGGGCAGCAGCACCTGAATGCCGGAGGCGGAGCGCACAAAATCGCGCACGAAGTATTTCGCGCCCAGGGAGTCGGTCATCCCCTTCAGGGACCAGGCGAAGGTGAGGATCATGATGGCGGGCACCATGGCCTTAAAGCCCTCGGGGATGCAGGACATCATCTCCTTAAAGCTCATGGCCCGGCGGAATAGATAGTACACCAGGGTAAACACCAGCCCGAAGGCGGAGCCCAGCATCAGGCCCACGGAGGCGTCGGAGTTGGAGAATGCGGCGATAAAGCCCTCCCCGGAGAAGAACCCGCCGGAGTAGATCATGCCCACCACGCAGCTCACCACCAGCACCGCAATGGGAAGCACCAGATCCATCACGGAGCCCTTGGACTCGTCAATCTCATCGTCCATCATGGCATAGGGGTTGGAGCCGGAAAACAGGTCTCCGTTTTCCACGGCGTTTTTCTCGTGCTTTGCCATGGGGCCGAAGTCCACATTGAGCACCACCAGACCCACCATCATCACAATGGTGAGCAGGGCGTAGAAGTTGTACGGGATGGCCCGGATAAACAGGTTCAGACCCTGCCCGTCCTCGGCAAAGGCGGCCACGGCTGCGGCCCAGGATGAGATGGGGGCGATGATGCAGATGGGGGCGGCGGTGGCGTCGATGAGGTAGGCCAGCTTGGCCCGGGAGACGTTGTGCTTGTCGGTGATGGGCCGCATGACGCTGCCCACGGTAAGGCAGTTGAAATAGTCGTCGATGAAGATCAGGCAGCCCAGCACAATTGAGGATAGCTGTGCCCCCGCCCGGGTTTTGATGTTCTTCTGCGCCCAGCGCCCAAAGGCGGCGGAGCCTCCCGCCTTGTTCATCAGGCACACAATAGCCCCCAAAATCACCAGGAAGATGAGGATGCCCACGTTGTAGCTGTCGGACAGTGACGCCACGATGCCGTCCTGGAACGCATGGAGCACCGTGCCCTCAAAGCTGAAGTTGGAGTACAGCAGCCCGCCCATCAGAATGCCAATAAACAGGGAGGAATACACCTCCTTGGTGATCAGGGCCAGGGCAATGGCGATCACCGGGGGCAGCAGAGCCCAGGGCGTGTTGTAGTACCCGCTGGGAGAGTGGATATAGCCGCTGCCCCCGCAGGCCTCGCAGGTCACACCCTCCCCTGCCTCTGACAGCACCACACCCAGGGTTCCGCAGTCAGGACACTCGATCATCTTAGTGCCGGTCTCTTCGGTTGGGTCGGCGGAGGCGGCGAAGCCCGTGGTGGTCAGGGCAAAGATCAGCAGCAGCATCAGCGCAATCAAGCCCGGACGGTTTCTTCTCATTCTCATGATATTCTCTCCTTGTTGTCACGCCCCGTCCGCTCGCTGCGCGCGGGCAGGGCGTTTCTTTGCAAGTGACACCGCAAGAATAAAAAAAGAGACGCCCCCTGCGGAAGCGCCCAACATGGACAAAACCCGCCGCCAACCAGCTTGGCGGCGAATTGATAGCGCTCCACAACTCGTGACAGTCCGGGGGATCTTCTCCCACGGCCCAGGATAGGGGCCCAGGCAGGCCCGTTCTCCTTCGGCGGGCACCCCTCTCCCACGAAACCGGCTGCCTGGCCTTGGCTTCGCGGTACGCATGGTGTCCGCGCCTCTATCAAACGGTATTCACTTGGATTATACAAAAATTATAGCGTCTAATTTCCATTTTGTCAAGTGTTTCCCCACAAATTGCCCATTTTTGAGGGGAAAATTCCCCCTCGTCCTATGCAAAAGCTCCCCCGCCTGCTTGGCGGGGGAGCTTTCTTAAATCACACCAGCTGGATAATAGCCAGCTCGGCCGCGTCGCCGCGGCGAGGGCCCATCTTCAGCACCCGGGTATAGCCGCCGTTGCGGTCGGCATACTTGGGGCCGATCTCATGGAACAGCTTATTGGCCACGTCCTCTTTGGTGAGGTAGCTCAGGGCCTGGCGGTAGGCGGCCAGGTCGTTCTTTTTGGCCAGGGTAACCATCTTCTCGGCGATGGGCGCGACCTCCTTCGCGCGGGCGTAGGTGGTCTTGATCTGCCCGTTCTCCAGCAGATAGGTGGTCATGGCGCGCAGCATAGCGCGGCGCTGGTCGCTGGGACGGCCCAGCTTGCGGTTCTTAGCCATTTTTAAGCACTCCTTCGACCTCGCGTGGCGAAGTCAATTAAATTCGTTCAGACGCCCGGAGCCTCCGGGACATCATGCCATATGTGCGCGGACAGGAACGTTACATACTCCCGCGCCGCCTCTCCCCCGCGAATTCCGCTTCACCGGGCATTCACAGGGGATCTAAAACAGCGCTCTGCGCTGTTTTAGATGTTCTCATCGTTGGCCAGGGACAGCCCCATCATGGCCAGCTTATTGATCACTTCTTCCAGGGATTTGCGGCCCAGATTGCGCACCTTCATCATCTCGTCCTCGGTCTTAGAGATGAGATCCTCCACCGTGTTGATGTTAGCCCGCTTCAGGCAGTTGAAGGAACGGACCGACAAATCCAGCTCCTCAATGGTCAGCTCCAGCACCTTGTCCCGCTGGGCTTCCGCCTTCTCCACCACAGTGGCCTTGGAGCCCATGGTCTCGGACAGGTCGGTAAACAGGGTAAAGTGGTCCACCAGGATACGCGCCCCCAGGGACACCGCGTCCCGCGCGGAGATGGTGCCGTTGGTCCACACCTCAAGCGTCAGCTTGTCGTAATCGGTGGCGTCACCCACGCGGGTGTTCTCCACAAAGTAGTTCACCTTACGCACGGGCGTATAAACGGAGTCCACAGGGATCAGGCCGATAACGGTCTGAGCAGGCTTGTTTCGGTCTGCGGTGACATAGCCCCGGCCCTGGGACAGCGTGAGCTCCATGTTCAGGGTCGCCTCGGGCCCCAGGGTGGCGATATGGTGTTCCGGGTTGAGCACCTCCACATCGCTGTCGGCCTTAATGTCTCCGGCGGTGACCTCTCCCTCGCCCGCGGCCTCAATGTAGACCGTCTTGATCCCCTCGCTGTACAGCTTGGCGATGATGCCCTTGATGTTGAGGACAATCTCCGTCACGTCCTCCTTCACCCCGGGGATGACGGAGAACTCGTGCTGCACGCCGGCGATTTTGATGCCGGTGACCGCCGTGCCGGGCAGAGAGGACAGCAAAATGCGGCGCAGAGAGTTGCCGATGGTGGTGCCGTAGCCCCGCTCAAGCGGCTCGACCACGTACTTGCCGTAGGACTCGTCGCCCACATTCTCGATGCATTCGATGCGCGGCTTCTGGATTTCTACCATGTCGTGTGTTACCCTCCTTTAACAGTGGCGTGTGTTGCCATACGCTCCGCGCGGAGCCGCACCAAAGCGCGCAGCCCCGCTGCCGCCCTTTCGCGGCGGAGCGCCAGGAATGCCAGGGGAAACCGGCATTACTTGGAGTACAACTCCACGATGAGGTTAACGGCCACGTCGAAGTCGATGTCGTCCCGCTGGGGCATGGCGATCACCTTGCCCTCCAGGGGAGCGTTCTTGTTTTTCTCCAACCACTTGGGAGCGGCCACAAAACGGTCATCCTCCACCATCTTCTTGAACTTGGCGGAAGAACGGCTCTTATCGCATACGGCGATGACCTCGCCCTCCTTCACCAGGTAGGAGGGGATATTGACCCGCTTGCCGTTGACGGTAAAGTGCCCGTGGTTCACCAGCTGCCGGGCCTCGCGGCGGGTGGCGGCCAGGCCCAGGCGGAATACCACGTTGTCCAGACGGCGCTCCAGCAGGGTCATCAGCTCGTCGCCGGTGTTGCCCTTCATGCGGGCGGCCTTCTCATAGTAGGCGCGGAACTGCTTCTCCAGCACGCCGTACACAAACTTGACCTTCTGCTTCTCGGTGAGCTGGAGCGCATACTCGCTCTTCTTGGGGCGGCGCTGGGGACCGGGGTTCCGGCTGGACTCCTTGTTCACGCCCATGACGGCGGGGGAGATGCCCAGCGTGCGGCAGCGCTTCAGGTAGGGCTGCATATTCTTTGCCATATCGGTTTTCCTCCTTCCAGATCAGACGCGGCGGCGCTTGGGCGGACGGCAGCCGTTGTGGGGCACGGGGGTCACGTCCTTGATGAGGGTGACCTCCAGGCCCACAGCCTGGAGCGCCCGGATGGCGGCCTCGCGGCCCTGGCCGGGACCCTTGACGTACACCTCGACGCTCTTCAGGCCGCACTGGTCGATGGCGGCGTTGGCAGCGGTCTCGGCGGCGGTCTGGGCGGCGTAGGGGGTGGACTTGCGGGAGCCGCGGAAGCCCATCTCGCCGGAGGAAGCCCAGGACAGGGCGTTGCCCTGCATGTCGGTGACGGTGATCATGGTGTTGTTGAAGGAGGAGCGGATATGCACCTGACCCTTCTCTACGTTTTTCCGCTCGCGGCGGCGCTTGATAACTTTTTTGTTAGCAGCCATGTGAACTTATCCCTCCTTACTTCTTCTTGTTGGCGACGGTGCGCTTGGGACCCTTGCGGGTGCGGGCGTTGGTCTTGGAGCGCTGCCCGCGGACGGGGAGGCCCTTGCGATGGCGGATGCCACGGTAGCAGCCGATCTCAGTCAGGCGCTTGATATCCATCGCCACATTGCGGCGGAGGTCGCCTTCCACGGTGTACTCGTGGCTGATGATCTCACGCAGCTTGGCCTCCTCCGCGTCGGTCAGATCCTTCACCCGGGTGTCGGGGTTGATGCCCGCCTCCTTGAGGATCTTGCTCGCGCTGGTGCGGCCAATGCCATAAATATAGGTGAGTCCGATCTCGACTCGCTTTTCCTTCGGCAGATCAATGCCGGCAATACGTGCCATACTCTATGCCCCTCCTTTAACCTTGTCTCTGCTTGTGCTTGGGGTTTTCGCAAATGACCATGACTTTGCCCTTGCGCTTGATGATCTTGCACTTCTCGCACATGGGCTTGACAGACGGTCTGACTTTCATATCGTTTAACCTCCTGTTAATGCCTTGATGGCCCCTCGTCGGAGCAAGCTCCATATCCCTCGCTTCGTCAGAGCAAAGTCCACTCCATGGGAAATCCCCTTCGGGGCTTCCCCATTACGTTTCCTTGCTCCTCCTCTCCCCAAAAGCGATAGACCAGCTTTTGGGGGCCCCATACTGGGAAAGCTCGCTCATTCCGCTGCTCCTCCTCTCCAACCGCGACCCGCTTCGCTGGGCTCGCGGTTGGGGGCGGCCTGCGGCCGCCTCCCTGCGGTGGGAGGGGAAATTTCACGGTCCCTTTCGGAGGCAAGGCCCCTTGAGGGAAAAGCTTGTTCCAAACTCGGTCGTTGATAGTTGTCATGCTTCGCCTGTTCGCGACGCGGTTCTAAGCCCTCCGATTCCGCAAAAGCTGTCCGGCCCTTTGGGCCTCCCCGCTTTTGCTCCACTTCGGTCTTCGCCCGCTGCTCACAACGGCTCCGCGCTTCTATATTACTTGGAACGCCAGGTAATGCGGCCCCGGGTCAGGTCGTAGGGCGACATCTGAACCGTAACCTTGTCTCCGGGCAGGATGCGGATAAAGTTCATCCGCAGCTTCCCGGAAATGTGTGCCAGAATAATGTGTCCATTTCCAATGTCCACATTAAATGTGGTGTTAGGCAGGGCCTCGGTGACGACGCCCTCCAACTCGATCATGTCGTCTTTTGCCAAAGCGTCATACCTCCAGTTGATCTCGGAAGGCGGCCAGCGCCCTTCTCAATTCTCGGTCGGACAGGGCCTCGCCCTGCTTCAGCTTTTGAATAGCGGGATGGCGGAACCCATCGGCGAGCATCTCCACGTGCCCCAGCTTTTTGGCCTTGGGCCGGGCGTATTTGCGCCGCTTGCCGTCTGCCAGCAGCAGACGCTGTCCCTCCTGGTCTACGCCCACCACGCATAGCAGCCCGCCCTTATCCCGTCCTGCGGCTGCCCGGACGATCCGGCCTGTGTAGTCAAACATAGGCCCCGTCCTCGGTGACAGTGGTGATCTCGGGCCCCTCCTCGGTGATGAGGATGGTGTTCTCATAGTGAGCCGACAGGGAGCCGTCCACCGTCACGGTGGTCCAGCCGTCCCGGAGCACCTTCACGTGCCAGTCCCCGGCACACACCATGGGCTCCACCGCGATGGCCATACCCGGCTGAAGCCGGGCGCCATGTCCGGCGGGGCCGAAATTGGGTACTTCCGGGGCCTCGTGGAGCTTGGCGCCCACACCATGGCCCACAAAGTCCCGGACCACTGAATAGCCGTGCTTCTCCACATATGCCTGGACGGCGTGGGAGATGTCGGACACCCGGTTCCCCGGCGCGGCCTTCTCGTAAGCCTCCCAGAAGCTCTGCCGGGTGACGTCGATCAGCCGCTGGGCCTCGTCTGAGATGGCCCCGCAGGGATAGGTGGCGGCGCAGTCGCCATGGAAGCCGTCGATAACCGCCCCCACGTCGATGCTCACAATGTCCCCTTCCTTCAGCACGATGTGCCGGGAGGGGATGCCGTGGATGACCACCTCGTTTACCGAGATGCAGGCGGACCCGGAAAAGCCTCCATACCCCAAAAAGGAGGGCTGGCCGCCTTTGCCGCGGATGAATCTGCGCACCGCGTCGTCGATCTCCTTGGTGGTGACGCCGGGGCGGACCATACTGCCCGCCAGCGCCCGGGCCTGGGCAGTGATCCGTCCGGCCCTGCGCATGGCGTCCTGCTCCCGGGGGGACTTCAAAGTGATGAGTTCCATCTCTCAGATCCCCAGAATTCCGGCGATCGCCTGGGTGGTCGCCTCAATGCTGGGCTGAAACGCCACCACTTTGAGGATTCCCCGGTCCGCATAGAACTTTTTCAGCGGCTCGGTCTGGGCGTGGTAGGTGGACAGGCGGCTGATCACCGTCTCGTGCTTGTCGTCCTCCCGCTGGGTCAGGGTGTTGCCGCAGTGGTCGCACTTGCCCTCCACCTTCGGGGGGGCGGCTTCCAGGTGATAGGTGGCCCCGCAGATGGGGCAGGACCGCCGCCCGATCATCCGATGGAGAATCTCCTGGTCGGGGACCTCAATGTCCAGCACGCAGTCAAACTGAATACCGGCCTCCTCCAGGGCCTCGGCCTGGGCGATGGTGCGGGGCACCCCGTCCAGGATGTAGCCCTTTTGGCAGTCCGGCTCGGCCAGGCGCTCGGCGATGATGCCGATGATCACCTGGTCCGGGACCAGCTTGCCCGCGTCCATGTAGCTTCGGGCCTGGAGTCCCACGGGCGTGCCGTTTTTCACGGCAGCCCGCAGGATGTTGCCTGTGGAAATGGTGGGCACGTCCAGCCGCTGGCCAAGGATGGCGGCCTGGGTCCCCTTACCGGCGCCGGGGGCGCCGAACATGATGAGCTTCATAGCCTTACCTCAACGCTCACTCAAGGAAGCCCTTGTAGTGGCGCATCATGAGCTGGGCCTCCAGCGCCTTGACGGTCTCCAGCGCCACGCCCACCACGATGATGACGGAGGTGCCGCCGATGGCCAGGCTCCGGCCGGCGCTGCTCCCCGCCAGCAGCATAATGTTGCCGACGATGGTGGGCAGCAGGGCCACCACAGCCAGATAGAGCGCGCCGAACATGGTGATGCGGGACACCACCTTGCTGAGGAAATCGCTGGTGGGCTTGCCCGGACGGAAGCCGGGGACGAACCCGCCGTTCTTCTTCAGGTTGTTGGACACCTCAATGGGATTGAACTGAATGGTGTTGTAGAAATAGCTGAAGAAAACGATCAGCAGGAAATACACGATGCAGTACACCCAGCCCCGGGAGTCGAAAACCTGCAGGAAGGTATACCAGCCGCTGCCGGGGGTCTGCGCAGAGGGCACAAACATGCCGATGGTGGCGGGGATGGACGCGATGGACTGGGCGAAGATGATGGGCAGGACGCCGGACATATTCACCTTGATGGGCAGATGGCTGGACTGGCCGCCGTACATCTTCCGGCCCACCACCCGCTTGGCGTACTGCACGGGGATGCGCCGCTCGGAGTTGTCCATGAACACGATGAAGGCCACCAGCAGCAGCATACCGGCCACGATGAGCAGAATGAACGCGGGGTGGAGCACCAGGGAAGCGGCGGGGTCGGACTTGGCGATCCAGCCCCTCACGCCGTCAATCATGCTGCCCACCATGCTGGGCCCGCGGGCCACGATGCCGGCAAACAGGATGATGGAAATGCCGTTTCCGATGCCGAACTCAGTGATCTGCTCGCCCAGCCACATCAGGAAGGCGGAGCCGGCCACAAAGGCGGCAATGATGACGAAGGCGGGCCAGATGCCGGTGGTGGACAGGAAGCTGGTGCCGCCGGAGCCCACCCGGAGCATGGTGTAGAAGCCGAAGGCCTGGATCAGCGCGATGCCCACGGTGGCGTACCGGGTGATGGCGGCCAGCTTCTTCTTGCCCTCCTCGCCGCCCTCCTTCTGGAGGCGCTCCAGAGCGGGGATGGCGATGGTCAGCAGCTGAATGATGATGGAGCTGTTGATATAGGGCTGGATGGACAGCGCGAACACCGTGGCCTGGGCAAAGGCGTCGCCGCTCATCACGTTGAGCAGGCCAAAGATGCTGGCGGACTGGGCCGTCATATAGTCGCTAAGCATATCCACGTTGATGAAGGGCACCGGGACGGCGGAGCCAAGCCGGAAGATGAGCAGCGCGAACACGGTAAACAGCAGCTTACCCCGCAGCTCTGGCACCTTCCAGGCGTTGCGCATGGTCTGAATCATCTCAGATCACCTCCGCCGTGCCGCCCGCCTTTTCGATCTTCTCTTTGGCAGAGGCGGAGAACGCGGAAGCCCGAACGGTGAGCTTCTTGGTCAGTTCCCCGTTGCCCAGGATCTTGACGCCATACTCGCACTTGGAAATGATACCCTTTTCCAGCAGGTCGCAAACATTGACCACGGCGCCGTCCTCAAACTTGTTCAGGGCGGAGACGTTGATGGCCTCCAGCCGCTTGGCGAAAATGTTGTTGAAGCCCCGCTTGGGCAGGCGGCGGGCCAGAGGCATCTGGCCGCCTTCAAACCCGATGCGGACGCCGCCGCCGCTGCGGGCCCACTGGCCCTTGTGGCCGCGCCCGGCGGTCTTGCCGTTGCCGGAGCCGGGGCCGCGCCCCTTGCGCTTGCCCACCTGGGTGGAGCCGGGGGCGGGAGACAGTTCATGCAGATTCATGGTCAGCACCTCCATTAGGCGTTCTCGGTCACCTGGAGCAGGTAACCGATGTGGGCGATCTTGCCCCGGGTAGCCTCGTTGTCGGGCTGCACGGTGGTGTCGCCGATCTTGCGCAGGCCCAGAGCCTCGGCGGTGGCCTTATGCTTGGCCAGACGGCCGTTCAGGCTCTTGACGAGCTTGATGTTGATGGTTTTAGCCATTGTCGTGAGCCTCCTTACCCTAAGATTTCT
>CAPOAR010000105.1:0-10216 GCA_948670295.1 uncultured Oscillospiraceae bacterium
GGAATCCCCCGCCCAGCCGGTGAAAAAAAAGAAGGACTCCCCCTTCCAGTGGGTGGAGCCCCTGCCGGAGAAGAGGGAGACCCCCGCGGGGCCGGAGCCGTCCGCGCCGGTGAAGCCCAAACCGGCCCCTCCCGCACCCGCACCGGCCCGGGAGGAGCCGCCTGCGCCGTCCCCTGCCCTGGCGGAAGCGGCCGCCCCGGAGCCGGAGCCCTGGGTGGTCCGGGGGGAGCTGTTCCACACCTATGTGGTGGTGGAGCAGGGGGACAAGGCGCTGCTCATCGACAAGCACGCCGCCCACGAGCGGGCCAATTTCGACCGGCTCAAGGCGGCGGATTACCGCCCCATGGTGCAGGAGCTGCTCACCCCCGCGGCCTTCTCCCCCCCGCCGGAGGAGCTGGAGATCCTGCTGGCGCAGGGGGAGCTGCTGGCCCGGTTCGGCTTCGAGGTGGAGCGGTTCGGCGGGAATGCCTTGGCGGTGCGCTCCGCGCCGGACTATCTGGACGCCGGGGAGATCGAGGGGGCGCTGTGTGAGCTGGCCCGGCGGCTGCGGGTGACGGGATGCGCCGACCCGGCGGCCGCCCGGGATGAGCTGTTACACACCATGGCCTGCAAGGCGGCGGTCAAGGGCGGCTGGCGCAGCGGCCGGGAGGAGCTGGAGGAGGTGGCCGGGCTTGTGATGAGCGGGCAGGTGAAGTACTGCCCCCACGGCAGGCCGGTGGCCATTGAGCTGACCAAAAGGCAGCTGGAAAAGCAGTTCCGCCGCGCATGAGGACAAGGGAATGGACGCGCCCACACAGGCCCCCTGACGGCGGAAAACCTTGGCCGCCATGGGCTGGACGCAATGACCCGCCGCCGGCACGTGAGGCAGTCTGCGGCGGGCGGACGGAGATTGCGCCTGTGACGGCTGGGCCTACCCCTGTTTGCGCCCCTGCCACAACTGGGCAAGCATGTCCTTGAGCACCAGGAAGGCGTCCAGCTCCCCGTACCCGTGCTCGCCCTTGAGCCGGTCCAGCAGCTGGCCCAGCTGCTGGACATAGGGGGCCGGGTCCACCTGCTCCCGGTAGGTGGTCAGGACGGGGTACTTCTGCCCCCAGGCTTTCGTCCAGTCGATTTTGTCCGTCACCGCGTCGCTGGTGCGCTGGATGGCCTGCTGCACCTCCTGCACGTCCAGGTCGAAGTCGATCAGCTCGTCCAGCGACACCTTATACAGCGCGGCCAGCCGCTTGGACTGGCGGATGTCGGGCAGGGTCTCGTCCGTCTCCCACTTGGAGATGGTCTGGCGGCTCACCCCCAGCTTTTCCGCCACCGCCTCCTGGGACAGCCCGGTGCTTTTCCGGGCGCGGTACAGGCTGCTTCCTAAATTCATGACAACCACTCCTTTTCTTAGGATCTCATGATAGACCGCCGGGGCCGGAAAGTCCACCAATCAAAGGGGTCAATTCCGCCCGTTTTGTTAACAAACCAAATTTTGTGAGGAGGCGCCGCCATGGCGTATCAGCTTTCCGACATTAACGCCGCCGTGCGGCGGGACCCGGTGGGGTTCATGGAGGAGTGCGACCAGGGCTATCAGGACAAAATCGCCCGGGCCGCCGAGAAAATCTGCGAAAACATGAGCAAAAGCCCGGTGGTGCTGTTGTCCGGCCCCTCGGGCTCGGGCAAGACCACCACGGCGGAAAAGCTCAGCCAGGAGCTGGAGCGCCGGGGGGTGCGCACCCATGCGGTGTCCATGGACGACTACTTTTTGCGTCCCGATTTGGAGGGCGCACCCCGCACCCCCGGCGGGGCCATCGACTACGAGAGCCCGGAGATGATGGATTTAAAGCTGTTGGACGAGCACTTTGCCAAGCTGACCCGGGGGGAGTGGATTCTGGTGCCCAAGTTCGAATTCGCCCGGCAGATGCGCAACGACAGCCGGGGCCGTCCTCTGAAGCTGGGGGCGGACGAGGTGGCTATTTTCGAGGGCATCCACGCCCTGAACACCCAGCTCACCAGCCGCCACCCCGACGCCACCCGGCTGTATGTCTCCGCCCGCAGCGACGTGAAGGGGGAGGACGGACGGGTGATGTTCAAGCGCACCTGGCTGCGCCTCACCCGGCGGGCGGTGCGGGATTACAACTTCCGGGGCACCGACGTGGGCGGCACCCTGGACATGTGGGCCAACGTGCGCCGGGGGGAGAAGCTGTATATCTCCCCCTACAAGGACACCGCCCACATCAAGTTCGACACCGCCCTGGCCTACGAGGCCCCGGTGATGGCCTGCTATGCCAAGCCCCTCATGGAGGCGGTGCCCGGGGAAAACCAGCGCCGGGGGGAGCTTTTGCAGCTGGTGGCCGCCCTGGACCGCTTCGAGCCCATCGACCCCGGGCTGGTGCCGCCGGAATCCCTCCTGCACGAGTTCATCGGCTGAGCAAGCGCCGCGATGCCGCAAGTCCCTGCCCGGCCGGGCAAAGGGCGCCCTCCCCGCCGGGGAGGGCGCCCTTTTACAGCTTTTCCTGTAGCAGCACCGCCATCTCCTCCGGCGATTCCTGCATCCCCCGGGCGATCCACTCCTCAATCCAGCCATAGATACCGTTGGCGAGAAAGGCGGCGGCGTAGGCGATGTGGTTGGAGTACTCCGGCTTGGGGCCTATATTGGAGAGCAGCACGGCCTTGAACAGGTGGAACAGCCCCCGGCGGTACAGCAGGCGGTAAAAGCCCCCGTTGCGGGCCATGTAGGCAAGCAGGTCCGGCATGGCCTGGTCCTGGGCGGGCGGGGTGCGGCTGCTTTCCCACTCCCGGAAGGTGACGTTTATGTGTTCCCGCAGGATGTCCTCCTTTTCGGCAAAGCTGCGGTAAAAGGATACCCGGTGGACCCCCGCCGCAGTGGCAATCTGGCTGACGGAAATATCCCGCAGCTCCCGCCCCTCCAGCAGCTCCAGCAGGGCGGCGGTGAGCTGCCGCTTGACGTAGGTGTTTCGCTCCGCGTTGTTCATGACGTTACAGTTACCCCCTTTTTGTAGCATTTTTTTGATTTGCTTGACAGATTCTGATACAAGTGCTACACTTGCCGCATCATGATGCTACACCTGCTGCGGCGGAAAGTCAAGAACAAATGGAAAGGAACAGGGCACAATGGCATTGACGCGAAAAAGGCTGGCCGCGCTGGCGGCGGCGGTATTGACGGGGGCGGTGCTGGGCCGGCTGGCGGTGCGGGCGGCGCTGAACCTGCTGCTGGGCGGCACGATGTTCGGGGGGAATTTTCTGTGAGCCGGGTCAGGACGGAACGGAGGGGACGGGTTATGTGGGGGCTCATCTACGCGGGGGCGTTTCTGGCCGCCTTCGCGGTGTCGGCGGCGCTTAAAATGACCGCCGACCCCTTTGGCGGGAAATACACGGCGGCGTGGGACAGTACGGTGGGGAGCGTTTACACCGACCTGCCCTATGGGGACGGGGAGGCCAACAAGTTCGACCTCTACGTTCCGGCGGACAGGGGCAGGGAGAGCTATGGCCTGGTGGTCTACCTCCACGCCGGGGGCTTTACCAGCGGGGACAAGAGCGGCGACCATGAGATACTGAAATGGCTGTGCGCAAAGGGCTATGTGGCGGCGGGCATCAACTACACGCTGTTCAGCGGGGAGCACCCGGAGGCCAACGTCTACACCCAGTCGGTGGAAATCCGGGACAGCATCCCCTTTGTGCTGGCCGAGGCGGAAAAATTGGGATACCCCATTGACCGCATGGCGGTGTCCGGCGGCTCGGCGGGCCACGCCCTGGCCATGCTGTACGCCTACCGGGATGCGGACACGTCGCCCGTCCCGGTGAAAATGACCTTTGGGGCGGTGGGGCCGTCCTGCTTCTACCTGGAGGACTGGATCAACATGGGGGCCGACCCCAGCCAGCTGAACGCCGTGGACCCGGAGGGGGATTACAGCGGAATGGCGGGGCTGTTTTCCGCCATGGCCGGGAAGGAGATCACCGCGGACATGCTGGCAAGCGGCGCCTATCTGGAGGCGGTGAAGGACATTTCCGCGGCCATGTGGGTGGATGAGCGCTCGGCGCCCTCCGTCCACGCCTACGGCGCGTGGGACAGGATGCAGGCGTTTTCCGCGTCAAAACGGCTGGACGCGGCGCTGACGCGCCACGGCGTCCCCCACGAATACATCGTGTTCCCGCACTCCGGCCACGGGCTGCAAAACGACAACGCCCAGTACGCCCTCTACATGGAAAAGGTGGAGGAGTACCTGGAGCGCTATATGGGATGACAGGGAACCAAAACGGGAGGCATGGCCGTCAGGCCATGCCTCCCTGAATTGTATGCGGGACAGCTCAGCCCCCCAGGGGAGCCGGGGACTGGACCGGGGCGGGGACCATCCCCGGCGTCCGGGTGGCGTTGGGCCAGGGCACGAAGCACAGGTTCATGTCCACGTCGGAGCCGATGCCGGCCACCTTGCCCTTAGAGGAGTACTGCCACATCTGGAACTGGTAGCGGAAATCGGGGGTGTCCGCGTACTCGGCGTACCAGAAGGGGTACTGGGTGAGCTTGCTCAGATCCATCTTCACATAGCCGCAGTAGTCGTTGAAGTAGAACATGGGCTGATAGCCCGCCGCCGCCACCCGCTGGCAGAAGGCGTCGATGCAGTCGGTGATGATTTTCGCGTCCACGCCGTAGGCCCGGGATTTATTGCCCCCCAGGTACTCCCAGTCGCACACCACAGGGTAGGTGACGTACTGCCGGTAGGGCTCCAGCTTGGAGATGAGCAGGTCGGCCTCCTCCACCGCCTCCTCCAGGGTGATGGCGTTGGAAAAGAAGTAGGCCCCCACGTCCAGCCCGGCGGCGATGGCCCCCTGCATGTTCTTGTCGAACCAGGAGTCCTCCAGCACCGCGCCGGAGCTGTCCTTGCCGTAGAGGCGGTTGCCCGCGCGGACGATGACAAAGTCGACGTTATCCGCCGCCACGGCGTTCCAGTCGATCTCCCCCTTGTGGCCGGACACGTCGATGCCCCGGGTATAGTATCCGCCGGTGTAGGCCATGCGGCCAAAGGCGTCCTTCACAAACTGGTCCGGGGTGTAGGTGATGGGGGGCACCCCCTCCAGCCCGTCCAGCCAGTAGTTATTGAATCGGAACATCCCCTCGTGGTAATCCACGTTCATCATCCGCCACACCACGGCGGACAGCTCCTGCCGGGAGATGGGCCGGTCGGGATAGAAATACCGCAGGCCGTCCGCCTCCTCGGTGCCGTTCATGATGCCCTTTTCAAACAGCTCCACCACATAGCCGTCGGCGCAGTCGGTATAGGGGCTCTCCCCCGAGATGTCGGTGAGGTCCAGCGCCCGGGCGGCCATCCGGGCCACGTCCAGCCGGGCGGGGGCGGCGTCCAGGTACTCCTCTAAAAAGGCGTAGACCAGGCGGTTATCCAGGGCCAGCTGGACATAGGGATAGGCCCAGTGCTTTTCCGGGTCCCGCTCCGGCTCCTCCACGCCCACGGCCAGCAGCAGCAGCTTGAAGACCTCCCCCCAGGTCACGTTGTTCTCCCCCTGGAAGGTGCCGTCGGGGTAGCCGCCCACCACGCCCGCCTGGTGCAGGGCGGAGACATAGGGGTAGGCCCAATGCTCCGGGTGCAGGTCGGTGAAGGGGGAAGCCTCGGCGGCCAGGGCGGTGGTGCTGGAGCTGACGGCCAGCACAAGGGCCAGAAACAGAACTGCGATGCGTTTTTTCATGGGGTCTCCTTTCCTCCCGGGGCGTTTTTTCGTAGTTACCATTTTACATAATTCGACGCCGTCTGACAAGCCCCGGGGAAAATTTAACAACTTTGAAAAATTTGCGAAACACCCCTTGACAGCCGCCCGGCGCTGTGGTATTCTCGATATGACAAATAAAGTTGTCAAATAGACAAAGACACTTGTCAGAACGACAAAGAAAACTGTCAGGAGGGACGGATTATGATTTGGAATGAACTGGGCGTCAGCGGCGGGACGGCGCTGATCGTGCTGTGCGCGCTGTACTTTGTGATCAAGTGGGCGGTGCGCAACGGGATTCGTGAGGCCCACCAGCGCATGAATGGAGAGAAGGGCTGGCTCCAGGGGGCCTGTGAACGGGTCCTCTCGGAGGAGCCGGGGACCGCGAAGGGGTAAACGGAGGCGCGGCCATGCTGAAAAACCGCTTGAAGGAGCGCCGGGCGGCGCTGGGCGTCAACCAGCAGGAGCTGGGGCGCATGGCCGGGGTGTCCCGGCAGACCATCAGCCTCATCGAGCGGGGGGACTACTCCCCCTCGGTGGCGCTGGCCCTCACCCTGGCAAAAATCTGCGGGGTGACGGTGGAGGACATTTTCAGTTTAGAGGGGGAGAACGATGAAAAACAATAACGACGCGGCGCGGCAGGAGAACAAAAAGGCCCTGCCCAAGTTTATTTTGACCGTGGTGCTCAGCCTGGCGCTGGGCGGCGTGCTGGGCTTTGCCCTGGTGACGCTGAATTTGCAGGATTTCCAGGGTGTGCTGGGCGGCGCGGGGCTGTTCTTTACCAACCATGTGGCGCCGTGGCTGCTCATCGCTCTGCCGGTGGTGGAGCTGGCCGTGTGCCTGCCCATCTATTTCAGCGGGAAAAAGCAGCTGGCCGCCTGGGACGGGGAGGACGAATCCGTCAGCAATAAAATTGAGGCCAAGCTGTCGGTGTGCCTATGGGTCACCGGGCTGTGCACCGTGGCGGCGTTGTTTCTGCTGGCGGCCATGTGCGCCGGGTTCGTGGGCAATGCGGGGACGGAGCGGATGATGCCGGCTCCCATGTTCTTCGGCGGGCTGACCGCCTTCCTGGCGGATCTGTTCGTGCCCATGGTACTCCAGCAGAAGCTGGTGGACCTGTCCAAGCGGCTCAACCCGGAAAAGCACGGCTCGGTGTACGACCCCAAGTTCCAGAAAAAGTGGTATGACAGCTGCGACGAGGCGGAGCGGGCCCTCATCGGACAGTGCGCCTTCAAGGCATACCGGGCCATGTGCTATACCTGCCTGGCGCTGTGGCTGGTGTTCCTCCTGGGCGGGATGTTTTTCGATTGGGGCTTCCTGTCCGCCCTGGCGGTGTGCATCGTGTGGGGCGCGGGCCAGTCGGTATACAGCTGGTGGTGCCTGAAGCTGGACCGGCCCGGCGGAAAGCTGTAAGGCGCGGGCCGCGCCAAGGCGTCCGCCTATCAAGAGGGCGCGGATGAGCTGAAAACTGAGCGCAGGAATCAACCGCCCCAGGGGCGGTTGATTTTTTTGCCGGAATCAGGTAGAATAGAAGCCCTACGAAAAAGAGAGAAGGTGGATGCCCCTTGACCCCGCTGCTGCTGCCCAACGAAATACTGTCCATGTCCGCCCAGGCGGCCCGGCTGCTGGTGGAGTCCGGCGACGGGGATGGGGCGCTTTTATACCTGGCCCTGCTGGAGTGCGGCGGGGACCAGGCCAAGGCGTCCGCCCGCCTGCGCTGGGAGGACGGGCGGCTGCGCCCCGCGTGGCAGCGTCTGGCCGGGATGGGTCTGGCGCAGCCCCAGGAGGACGCCCCGCCCCCGCCTCCCCCGAGGGATGACCGTCCCCCCGAGTACACCCGGGGGGACGTGGCCGCCGCCCTGGAGGGGGAGCCGGAGTTCCAGGGGCTGTGCCGGGAGCTGGAGGGGATGCTGGGCCGGGTGTTTACCGACAGCGACCTGCGGTGCGCCTACACCATTTACGACCACCTGGGCCTGCCGCCGGAGGTGATTGTGCAGCTCACCGGCTGGGCCATCCGCCGGGAGCGGCGGGTGAAAAACAGCCCCGCCGCCTGCCCCCGGATGCCCCAAATCCAGCGTCTGGCCTTTCAGTGGAAGCGGCTGGGGCTGGACACCCTGGAGCGGGCGGAGGACTACCTGCGCCGCCAGGAGGCGGTGGACGGCCGGGAGTGGGCCGTGCTCCAGGCCGTGGGGGTGGCCGAGCGCCGCCCGGCGGTGGAAAAGGAGCGGGAGTATATCGCCGCCTGGGTGGGCATGGGGCTGAGCGACGAGCTGATCCGCATGGCCTACGAGCGCACCGTATTCCAGAAAAACGCCATGAACTGGCCGTACATGAACAAAATCCTGACCTCCTGGCACGGGGCGGGCTACCAGACGCCCCAGCAGGTGGAGGCGGGGGACAAGCCCCCCCGGCGCACCGCCGCCCCGGTCGCAGCCCGGCCACGGGACTTCCAGCCCAGCCAGGAGCGCATCCAGAAAAACAACGACTGGCTGGATAAATTCTTAGAGCAGCAGCAGAAAGGAGGGGGCTGAGGTGTCCTATGAGCCCACCGTCATGCGCCGTGCCCTGGCCCGGCTGGAGCGCCGCCGGGAGGAGCGGGAGCGCCGCCGCTACGACCTGGAGCGGGAGCTGTATACCCGGGAGCCCCGGCTGCGGGAGCTGGACGCCGCCCTGCGGGGGACCATGGCCGATCTGGCCCGGCTGGCCACCGGGGGGACGCCGGTGGCCCCGGACGGCCCGGAGCTGGCCGCCATCCGCGCCCGGAGCGAGGAGCTCCAGGCCCGGCGCGCCCGGCTCATGGCCGCCCTGGGATACGGGCCCGACGCCCTGGACAGCACCCCCGCCTGCGCCCAGTGCGGGGACACGGGCTGGACGGCGGGGGGTATGTGCGCCTGCCTGAAGGGGCTGTGCGCCCAAGAGCAGCTGCGCGCCCTCACCGCCCTGCTGAACCTCACCGACGAGCAGAGCTTCGACAGGCTGCGGCTGGACGTGTACAGCGACCAGCCCTGGCAGGGCCAGAGCCGCTCCCCCCGGGAGAATATGCGCCGGGTGGCACAGGTGTGCGGGGGCTACGCCCGGCAGTTCCCGGACTACCCGCTGAAAAACCTGCTGCTGTCCGGGGGGACGGGGCTGGGCAAAACCTTCTTGTCCGGCTGCATCGCCCGGGAGGTGTCCCAGCGGGGGTACTCCGTGGTTTACGACACCGCTATCCGCCTGTTTTCCGCCTTTGAGACCCGCCGCTTCACCCGGGACGCCGGGGAGGAGCGCCAGGCTCGGGACGACACCCGGCGCTACCTGGGCTGCGACCTGCTGATCCTGGACGATTTGGGCAGCGAGCTCACCACCCCCCTGTCCCAGTCTTCGCTGTACGAGGTGGTGAACAGCCGCCTCCAGTCGGGGCGGCACACCATCATCTCCACCAACCTGTCCATGGATCACATCGCCCAGCGCTACACCCCCCAGCTGGCCTCCCGCATCGGGGGGCTGTACCAGGAACTCACCTTTTACGGGGACGATCTGCGGCTCCGGCAGTGAAGTCTGCCGGGTCCCCGCAAGCCGCCCTTGGGCTTTATGGGGGAAAGGGGCGGCGAAAGTGGGGAAAGCGGAGCTTGCCCCAACGGCGCAACCTCTGGTTGCTAAATTTTCCAAGCCCTGTTGGTTGTGTTCCCACGGTGGGACTGCTACAATAGGGACGGAAAGGAGGGCGCGCCCATGACATTGGCGGAAAGGATTCTAGAGCTGCGCACCCGGCAGAAGCTGTCCCAGGGGGACCTGGCGGAACGGCTGGAGGTGTCCCGGCAGTCGGTGAGCAAGTGGGAGACGGGCCAGTCGGTGCCCGAGCTGGATAAGCTCATCAAGCTGGCCGACCTGTTCGGGGTGAGCGTGGACCAGCTGGTCCGGGAGGGGGACACACCCGGAGCGGCCACGGATGCGCCCAAGGGGGAGACGCCCCCGGCGGCGCAGCCCCAGATCGTCTATGTGGAGCGGCCCCGGCGGGGGCTCACCACGACCCAGATCCTGGGCGTGGTCTGCACGGCGGGCGGCGCGGGGCTGTGCCTTCTCGCGGCGGTCAAAGGCGATGACGAGCTGTTCCTCATAGGAATGGTGGTACTTATCGCGGGCCTGCCCCTGCTGCTGGCGAAAAGGCATCCCTTCCTCCTGTTCGGCTGGCTGGTGTGGGCGATGGGTTACCTGTCCCTGTGCACACCAGCCATTATGGGGCCTGCCTTGGGCGTGTGGCAGCCTTTTACGGGGCTGGTGGAAGCCTGGCTCTGGCTGATGGCGGACGGGGCGCTGGGGGGCAGCATCCTGCTGATGATCCTGCTCCTCCTGCTGTCTTATGGGGGGCTGAGCGCGCTGACCATCCTGCTGCCCGTCCACACCGCCCGGCTGGCCTGGAAGCGCTGGAAAGCCCGGGGAGAGGAAACTGCATTATAAGAAGCTGTACGAATAGCCGAAGCATTCAGATTCGCGAGCCAAAATTGCCGCTGGCAAGGCGAAA
>CAPOAR010000106.1:0-10154 GCA_948670295.1 uncultured Oscillospiraceae bacterium
GAGAATATGGAGGTATTTTATGGCTTTCTTCACTTCCGCTATTCAGACCTTGCAGACCCTTGTTGTGGCCCTGGGCGCTGGCCTGGGCGTGTGGGGCGTCGTCAATCTCCTGGAGGGCTACGGCTCGGACAACCCCGGCTCCAAGTCCCAGGGCATGAAACAGCTCATGGCGGGCGGCGGCATTATCCTGCTGGGCACGACCCTGATTCCCCTGCTGTCCGGCCTGTTCTAAGGGCGGCGCTTCATGGGATTTCTCACCGACTGGATCACGAACTGGCTGAAGGAGCTGCTGATCGGCGGGATCATGGACAACCTGTCGGGGCTCTTTGATACAGTAAACGCCCGTGTCGGGGAGATCGCGGTACAAGTGGGGACAGCCCCGGCGCAATGGAACGCCGGGGTTTTCTCCCTGATCCGGCGGCTTTCCGAGACGGTGATACTGCCAATCGCCGGACTGGTCCTGACCTTTGTTGCCACCTACGAACTCATTCAACTGCTGGTGGAGCGGAATAATCTTCACGACCTGGACTATTGGATTTTCTTCAAGTGGATATTCAAAACGGCCTGCGCCATCCTCATTCTGTCCAACACGTTCAATATCGTTATGGCGGTGTTCGACGTGGCACAGCGGGTGGTGGCGCAGTCGGCGGGGCTGATCCAGGGCTCCACGGACGTTTCCCCGGATATGCTGGCGGACCTGGAGGCGGCGCTGGAGGGGATGGACCTGGGCCCGCTGCTGGGGCTGTGGCTCCAGTCCTTTGTGGTGCAGCTCACCATGACCGCGCTGAATATCGTGATCTTCGTGATCGTCTACGGGCGGATGATCGAGATATATATGCTCACCAGTTTAGCGCCCCTCCCCGTGGCGACCCTGGCGAACCGGGAGCTGGGCGGGGCCGGGCAGAACTATCTCCGCTCCCTGTTCGCCGTGGGCTTCCAGGGGATGCTGATTTTGGTATGCGTGGGGATCTACGCGGTACTCATTCAAGGTATCGCCTCCGGGGGCGACCCCATAGGGGCGATATGGGGGACCATCGGCTACACGGTGCTGCTGTGCTACTGCCTGTTCAAAACGGGAAGTATCGCCCGGAGCGTCCTGGGGGCGCATTAGGCCCCGGCCTCTGGACACGGTGTCCAGAGGCAACCACAAGAAAGGAGGGTTGATTTTTGCCCTATGTGAATGTCCCCAACGACCTGTCCAGGGTCAAGACCAAGCTGGCGTTTAACCTCACCAAGCGGCAGCTCATTTGCTTTGGCGGCGGCGGGCTGGTGGGCGTCCCTGTGTATCTGCTGACCCGTGGGGCCGTCGGCGGGACCGGGGCCATGTTCCTCATGCTGGGGATCATGCTCCCGGCGTTCCTCATGGCGATGTACGAAAAGGACGGCCTGCCCTTTGAGAAGGTGGTACGGAATATTGTCCGCGCCCGCTTCCTCCGGCCCGGCCCCAGGCCCTACCGAACGCAAAATATCTACGCGCCGTTCGCCGGAAAGGAGGTGTCCGTTTCTGAACCCAAGAGCCAAAAGCGCCGGACCCGGAAGGGCCGGTAGGCGTTCCCTCTCCGCGCAACAGACCATCCCCTATGTGGAGATGCTGAAAGACGGCATTTGCCGGGTGCGGGAGGGCTTCTACACCAAGACCATCTCCTATGAGGACATCAACTACTCCGTGGCCTCCAGCGAGGACCAGTCCGCCATCTTCGACGGCTGGTGCGGCTTCCTCAACTACTTTGACAGCGCCCTCCCGTTCCAGCTCTCCTTCATCAACCACCGCTCCAGGGGCGGCAGCCGGTACAAGGTCAACATCCCTATGGCCCACGACGACTTTGACAGTATCCGGGGGGAATATGTGGATATGCTGAAACGGCAGATCGCCAGGAGCAACAACGGGATCGTCCGCTCCAAGTACATCACCTTCGGCGTCCCCGCCGAGGGCCTGGAGACGGCCCGCCCCCGGCTGGAGCGCGTCTCCAGCGACATCATGGGCAACTTCAAGAAGCTGGGGGCCCATTCCCGCGTCCTCAACGGGCGGGAGCGGCTGGAGGTGCTCCACGGCCAGATGCACCCAGGGGGCCGGGAGCCGTTCCGCTTCTCCTGGCCGGACATCGTGAAAACCGGCATGGGGACGAAAGACTTTATCGCCCCGGACAGCTTCGACTTCACCGCCGCCCGGACGTTCCGGCTGGGCCAGTCCTGGGGCGCGGCCTCCTACTTGCAGATCATGGCCTCCGAGCTGTCGGACAAGCTGCTGCTGGAGCTGCTGGAGCTGGACGCGGAAATGACCGTGACCCTCCATGTGCAGACCGTGGACCAGCTCAAGGCCATCAAAATGACCAAGGGCAAAATCTCCGACATTGACAAGATGAAGGTGGAGGAGCAGAAAAAGGCGGTCAGGGCGGGGTACGATATGGAAATTCTGCCCCCGGACCTCATTACCTACTCCAAGGACGCGGCGGCGCTCCTGGCCGACCTCCAGTCCAGGAATGAAAGAATGTTCCTCCTGACGTTCACTGTGGTGAATATCGCCCCCACCCGGCAAAAGCTGGAGAACGACGTGTTCACCATTTCCGGGATCGCCCAGAAATACAACTGCGCCTTGAAGCGGCTGGACTGGCAGCAAGAGCAGGGCTTCACGTCCTCCCTGGTGCTGGGGGATAACGCCATTGAGATACAGCGGGGCATGACCACCAGCTCCACGGCCATTTTTATCCCCTTTATGACAAAGGAGCTCCGCATGGACGGGGCCGCCCTCTACTATGGCATGAACGCCCTTTCCAACAATGTCATTATGGCGGACCGCAAGCGTCTTAAAAACCCCAACGGCCTGTTCCTGGGCACGCCCGGCAGCGGCAAGAGCTTTGCCGCCAAGCGGGAGATCGTCAACGTGTTCCTCTCCCTCCCGGACGACGACATCATCATAGCGGACCCGGAGGGGGAATATTACCCCCTGGTGAACCGGCTGGGGGGCCAGGTGGTGCGGCTGTCCCCGTCGGCCACGGCGGGGACGTTCATCAACCCCATGGATATCAACCCCAACTACGCCGACGACGAGGACCCCCTGTCCCTCAAAAGCGATTTCATCCTCTCCCTGTGCGAGCTGATCGTGGGCGGGCGGAGCGGGCTGGCCCCTGTGGAAAAGACGGTGATCGACCGCTGCGTGCGGACCATCTACCGGCCCTATCTGGCGGACCCGGCCCCGGAGCGGATGCCCATTCTCCAGGACCTCTACAATGAGCTGCTGAAGCAGTCCGAGCCGGAGGCCCGGCGGGT
The DNA here is from genome assembly GCA_948670295.1 of uncultured Oscillospiraceae bacterium. Taxonomy (GTDB): domain Bacteria; phylum Bacillota; class Clostridia; order Oscillospirales; family Oscillospiraceae; genus Enterenecus. The sequence goes on from CAPOAR010000106.1 coordinate 3,268, forward strand.
GGCCTCCGCCCTGGAGTTGTACTGCACCGGGTCCCTCAACCTCTTTAACCACCGAACCAACGTCCAGGTCAATTCCCGCCTGCTGTGCTTCGACATCAAGGCCCTGGGGAAGATGCTCAAAAAGATAGGGCTGCTGATCCTCACGGACCAAATCTGGGGCCGGGTGACGGAGAACCGGGACCGGCGGCGGGCGACCTGGGTATATCAGGACGAGTTTCACGTTCTTCTGGCGGAGCCCCAGACGGCGGCGTACAGTGTGGAGATTTTCCGGCGCTTCCGCAAGTGGGGGGCCATCCCCAGCGGGATCACCCAGAATGTGAAAAGCCTGCTGGAGAGCAGCGAAATTGAGTCCATCTTCGGCAACTGTGATTTCCTCTATATGCTGTCCCAGGCCGCCGGGGATCAAAAGGTGCTGGCAAGCCACCTGGGGATCTCCCCCCATCAGCTTTCCTACGTCACCCACTCCGGCTCCGGCGAGGGGCTGCTTTTTTATGGGGACACCACTATCCCCTTTGTGGACCACTTCCCCCAGGACACCGAGCTTTACACCCTCCTGACCACCAAGCCGGAGGACAAGGCCAATGGGCAGGGGTAAGGCCCGGCCTGGCTCTGGACACCGTGTCCAGAGGTCTGGGTACAAGTCCAAGCTCCACCAGGAGAGCGAACGGGCCCGGCCCTCCGAACGGCTGCGGCAGGAGGGGAAGAAGCGGAGCGCCCATGACCAGGAAACGGGGCCCCCGCGCGAGCCCAGCGAAGCGGGTCGCGTGGGGAGAGGAGGAGCAAGGGAGCGAACGAAGTTTTCGCCGCAAGGCGGAAACGGAGTTGAGCGGACTTTGCGACGACGAAAGCTCCGTATGGGCGCGGCCCAGGAGAAGCTGGCGGCCCAGGCCCCGGCCAAGCCCCCCGGCCCCGTGAAGCGCGGGGCGGGGGCCCTGGGCTGGAGCGTTCACGGCTTCGTCCACGGCAAGGTGTACGAGGTGGAGCATGAGAACGTGGGGACCGAGGGGGCCCACCACTCCGAGCTGGTGGGCGAGGCCGTGGGGCGCTGGGGGACCCGCCGTGTGCGGCAGGCCGTCCGGGACCACCCGGCCAAGGCCGCCGCCCGCGCGGAAAGCCGGTATGTCAAGGCCACGGCGGAGCACCGCTTTCAAACAGAGCTGGAGAAGCACCCGGACCTGGGCAAAAACGCCCTGGCCCGGTTTGCCCAAAAGCAGCGCCAAAAACGGCAGTACGCGAAACAGGCGCGGGAGGCCGCCAAGCAGGGAGCCAAGGCCGCCGAGAAAACCGCCGTCTCTGCGGAGAAGCTGGCGGAGAAAGTGGCTGGCTTCGTCAAGAGACACCCTGGCGGGGTGGTGATCGCCCTGTGCTGCGTCCTCCTCCTGTTTACGGTCCAGTCCTGCGCCTCCTCCCTGGTGACGCTGGGCAACGGGATCATCGGCGGGATCGGGGCCAGCACCTACCCCGCCCAGGACGGGGATATGCTGGGGGCCGAGGCCGCCTACTGCGCGTTGGAGGCGGAGCTGCAACACTACCTTGACACCTACACCAGCACCCACGACTATGACGAATACCACTTCGACCTGGACGCCATCGAGCATGACCCCTATGTGCTGATCTCCATGCTCTCCGCGCTCCACGAGGGGGAGTGGACGCTGGAGGAGGCACGGGGGACGCTCCAGGCCATTTTCGACCGGCAGTATATTTTGACGGAGGACGTGGTGACGGAGCGGCGGTATTACATCGAGACGGACACCTGGACCGACGGCGAGGGCAACACCCATTCCAGCAGCTACCGCGTGTACTACGATTACTACATTTGCACGGTGACGCTGAAAAACGAGGACCTGTCCCACCTGCCCATTTACATGATGGGTGGGGAGCAGTTATCCCGGTACGCCCTCTATATGGCCGCCCTGGGCAACCGGCCCGACTTGTTCCCCGGCTCCGGCTATGTGGACAAGTACATCACCAACCCGCCCCAGCCCTACGACGTGCCGGAGCAGTATCTTTCCGATCCCGCTTTTGCCGCCTTGCTCACCGAGGCGGAGAAGTACCTGGGCTATCCCTACGTTTGGGGCGGCAGCTCCCCGGCCACGTCCTTTGACTGTTCCGGCTATCTGTCTTATGTGCTGAACCAATGCGGATGGGACGTGGGCCGCCTGGGGGCCCAGGGGCTCTATAACTACTGTACCCCCGTCAGCTCCCCACGGCCCGGCGACCTTGTGTTTTTCCGCTACACCTACGACGCGCCTGACCCGGACGGCGTGACCCACTGTGGCCTCTATGTGGGGGACGGGATGATGCTCCACTGTGGGGACCCGGTGCAATTTACCAGCTTGAATACAAGCTACTGGCAGTCCCATTTTTACGCCTGGGGGCGTTTACCATGATGAAGGAGGTTTTCAATGGCAGTCAGCAAGAGCGCGAAAATTTGGGTAGAGATGGAGAAGGTCAAGGCCAAGATCAACGAGCAGCAGACCCGGCTGAAAGAGCTGGAGCAGAAGCACCGGGAGGCCGAGAATGAGGAGATCGTGGACATCGTGCGGGGCATGAGCGTGTCCCTGGACGAGCTGCCCGCCCTCCTGCGGCAGCTCCGGGGCGGGCCCTCTGGACACGGTGTCCAGAAGCAAGGTGAGGGAAAGGAGAGTGCGGAATGAAGAAAAAATCCCGTATGCTGGCGGCTATGCTCTGCGCCGTCCTGATGGCGGGGGTGCTCACCGTCCCCGCCTACGCTGGCGGCGGTGACGAGGGCGGCGAGTATGTGCCCTGGATCGGCCTGGAGCCTGTGGAGCCCCTGCCCGTGGAGCAGCCCCCGGACCCCAAGCCGTTCACCCCGGAGGGGACGGGGACCGTGCTGGACAACGCAACAGACCAGGACGGCAAGGAGTTTTTCACCATCACCACGGCAGAGGAGGCGGTTTTTTATCTTGTGATTGACCGGCAGCGTGGGGCGGAGAATGTGTATTTTCTCAACGCTGTCACCGTCTCTGACCTGATGGCCCTGGCGGAGCCTGGGCAGGAGCCGGAGGCCCCGCCCCCCGTGGTGGAGCCGGACCCGGAGCCCGAACCGGCCCCCGAACCGGAGCCGGAGCCCCAAAAGTCCGGCGGGGCCGGGATGCTCCTGGCGGCCCTGGCGGTGCTGGCTATCGGCGGCGGGGCCGGGTGGTACTTCAAAATCTACCGCCCCAAGCAGCAGAAAGCAGCGGAGCCGGAGGAGGATTTTTCCGAGTATGACGAGCCGGAGGACTACGACGACGCGCCCCCCTGGGACGTGGACGACGAGGACGAGGGAGGGGACGAGTGAACTTCACTGACAGCCCCTACGAGCCCTTTATGAAGCAGCCCACCTACCACCGCCCCCCGGAGCCTGCCCAGGCCCCCAGGGGATCGGAGTGCGAGGGATGCCCCTACTGGCGGGGTCTGCGGTGCGTGACCTGCTTCCGGGCCTATCTGCGGAGCCGGGCCGGACCCGGCGGGGGGAGGTGACGGCATGGAGCAGCGGGAGCTCACCCGCGAGGAGCGGGCGGCGATCCGGGCCCTGGTGGTGAAGTGGTGCGCCAATTATGACCGGGCCGTGGGATGCTTGCCTTTGGACTGCGAGTGCTATATGCTGGGGAAAACCTGGACGGGGCCCCTATGCCGCTACTTCCGGGCGGCGGTTCTCCCTCTGGACCCGTTGCTGGAGGCCGCCCTCACCGCCCCCGGACCCGTGGAGACGCGGGCCTGCCCCCTCTGCGGGCGGCCCGCTCTCCTGGACGGGCGGCGGCGCTACTGTTCCCCCGCCTGCGCCCAGGCCGCCCATAGGAAACAGCAGCGGGACCATATGCGGAAAAAACGGGGCTGACCTGTTGACAATTAGACCCTAAAAAGTCCAGTGTTTTCAAGGCTTTCCAGACGCCGGACGGGGGCGGGCCGTATCATTTCACGTCCCGCCCCTGTTTCGGCCCCATACTGTCAACATTTTGGAGGATTTTGATAATATTTGTTGATATACCGGCCTATACCATCCAGCCCAGGAAAAATTGTTTTGCTACTAATATTTAATAAATCAAGTTCCTCTATGATACTGTGTTTACATTCAGCCGGAATTATAATATTTGCCAAAAATCGTTGGTCATTTTCTATCCATAGTGAGATCGCTTCCGATGTTAGTTTCATCCAGTTTTCTTCATCAATCATATCTTCTAATGCAAACTGATTTGTGCCCCAAAGCATAAAACGGCTGGCTTGTGCGCTCATCCGTTGATCAATGTACGGTGGCAAAAAGAACAATGGCCTTTCCTTTAATGGTGGCCTTTTTGAATTCTCCATATGGATAAAGTCTCCTCGCATTTCGCACATTATACGGTCAATAACGATTTCGCGTGTGTTAGTGGATTTGCAAATATCTTCATCGTGGGACCAGCGTTGGAAGTTATTTATGTTTATAATCCAAACTACGCTGTCATCTTTGCTTTCACTTTGACACGAAAAATATAGAGCAACTAATGGATTTGCAGTAAAATCTAACAAACGGGTCGGCACACCATAATGTTGTGCATACTGGAGCCAAGTAAAATCATCATTTTGTGAGATATTAGTGAGAAATCCGCTGGCCTCTTTGCGAAAATGTGCAAGTATCTCACTTTCATTTGAGCGATACATTTTGCGGTACTGTTTTTGAGAAACAACGTCAGAAGTAGTTTCCGGTTTTGAATATTCCCTAAAAATACCGGGAAGAAGTTTCCATGAAGCAGTGCTCATACCTCGGAACATAAAGTTATCATTATGGGATGTTGTAGAAAATTCGTTTTTATACCGATTAAGCACGCCTAAAAACTCACTAATGTTATGTATAACATGATCCATACCTACATCCGCTCCTCTCATTCCAATTATAACAAGTTCAAAGGAAGTGTTCAATGGATAAAAAGAGCAAAATACAAAAGAAGCGCCGACGGAATGTGCCGCTCTATATTTGGGTAAGCCCGGAGGAGCTGCAAGCGATCAAGGACCGCATGGAGCAGACGGGCATACGCAATATGAGCGCCTATGTCCGAAAAATGGCCCTCAACGGCTATGTGCTCCAGGTGGACCTCTCCCCGGTGCGGGAGCTAGTGTCCCTCCAGCGGCGGTGCGCCAACAATCTCAATCAGGCCGCGCTCCATGTGAACACCTACGGCGGCCTCTATCAGAACGAGCTCCAGGCGCTCCAAAAGGACTACGCCGACCTATGGGGTCCTCTCTCCGAGCTGTTGGAGAAGCTGGCCCAGGTGGTGGCCCTGTGACAAAGGGGAGCGGCCCAGGCCGCTCCCTCTTTTAAGATAAATACTCCGAAACTATATCTACAAATTCCCCTATATCAAGGAAATAATTTGGATATGCGTTTTTTAAAGTTTGAAAGGACGAGGCACGGACTAATACAGCGTCACTTGTTGCTGATTGATGATTGTTTTCTATTTGGCTATATACCGTGTTCGCCTTTTCTACATCGCTTGGACTAAAATATGCGATTCTTAAACGCTTGGTTTCATAGTTTAAGATTAGTATGTAATAACCCTTTTTATCTTTGTGCAAATCTTCTTCATGGTCTAATGCAACGCGAATTGCTTTGAGCATATCTAATATGTGATGATGATCATTTAGTTGTTCTATTTCCGAAATCAATTCGGCTGTATCATTTAGAGTGCCTGGTACAATGGGTTTATTTTCCCTAATTGCAAAGAGGGAAGAAATCAAAACGAAAAACCGTTGAATGTCGGTATCTCCTTGGCCTGCTTTCAAAGCCTGCTTTGTAAATAGACCAATAGTTTCAACGGCAGTAGCCCATACATGCTGCAAATGTGTGCGAAATTGAATTTCTATTAGCATGTTGCGGTTATATGATTCCTTTGATTCTGTGTCACTGTGAAATTGATAGACTTGATGTAAACTTCTGTACCCAGAACTTTTAGGCTGCTCAATATAATCATATCCCGAAATGAATGTATGACGAATTCTGGAATTTTTGTACTTTTCTGCATAGTGGTAGACTTCTGGAATACTCGGTACAATGAATCGACAGCCTCCTAAATCTTGCATCTCCCAAAGGCTCATAGTTGGTTGTCGTTTCAACTTGTTAATAATGGAATCTAATCTCTTGAGCCGTTCTGCTACAACAATATTGTCTTTTCCTTTAGCCATTCCTCTTAGGCGCATATAAATTACATGTAACGGATAGGCGTGAGCGGCTCGCCAGTTATCTATAATAGTAATAGCTGTTTCTATTTGCTCTGTTGTCGATTCTTCTTTGCGGACAATTTTTCCGGCCTTAATAATTTGGGACCTTGAATATTCTACTTCTTTCCAGCGGGGTTGCTTGATGTCCATATATGTATGCACCTCCTCAATGGTAATGGAGTTTATATTTTAATCTGTATTGGACATTTTGTCAAATTATCTGATGTGTACATACTTCTGGGTATCGAGTCCAGAAGTGGGGAGAACCGATTTTGAAAGGGGGTGTTGTTCCTGGCGACGACCCGTCTCATAACCCACCATATCAGCGGGGGCAAGTCGATCCTGGCTTCTATGTCGGACCGCTTCGACTACGGCCAGAACCCGGCCAAGACCCTGGACGGGGCCCTGATCCGCTCCTACGAGTGCGACCCCCTCACCGCTGACAGCGAGTTTCTTTTGAGCAAGGCCCGGTACAAAACCATTACAGGCCGGGAGCAGAAGCGGGACGCCGATGTGCTGTGCTATCAGATCCGCCAATCGTTTCCCCCTGGGGAGCTGGACCCGGAGGAGGCGCTGAACATCGGCTATGAGCTGGCGATGCGTTGGACCAAGGGGAAACACGCTTTCTTCGTGGTGTCCCATGCGGACCGGCCCCACCCCCACGTCCATATCTACTACAACTCCACCAC
>CAPOAR010000107.1:0-10133 GCA_948670295.1 uncultured Oscillospiraceae bacterium
TTTTCGGTGCTGGCCCTGCAAAACGGAGTAGATGTCAAAACCCTCTCCGCCATGCTGGGCCACTACTCGGCGGGCTTCACCCTGGACACCTACGCCCACGTCACCACCTCCATGCAGAAGCGGGCGGCGAACGCAGTGGGGAATTTCCTCTCCGGTACTCTCCAGCCCTAACCGCTCCGAACTCCCGTATGGGTCACGGCTTGGGTCAACTGTCCACCGCAAAATCCAACCACCCGAAAAAGTACAGAGATCAAAAGAAAAACCACGGAAATTCAACGAATTTCCGTGGTTTTGGTACGCCCTGAGGGATTCGAACCCCCGGCCTTCTGGTCCGTAGCTTGTCTGAGAGTTCATGGTAAGCGATTTTTGCCCCGTTTGGTGCTGTTCGCTCAGAATATCAGCCAGTTTTCGTGCTGTCCATTCCGTTCATTCCACAGGAAATTTTCCTGTTCTGGGTCAGGTTATGGGTCGCCCACGTGGTTTTCCGCCCCACCCTGTATTTTAGAACTTGTATTCACAGCCGTTGAATACGGGTTCTTATACCCATATGTTTTATTTTTTAATCTCACGGTTTTCTTCGGATGGCACAGGAGTGCGCGGATGGACCAGCAGGACCACGGACGAGAGAATCAGCCCAGTTCCAAAAATCACCGGGGATATCAGTGCCTCGTGAAAGATAAGAACGCCTATCACTATACCGGTCAGCGGTTCAAACGTGCTGATGAGAGATGCCTTTACCTCCCCACACAGGAAAACGCCCGCTTGAAACAATGCCAGCGCCAGCATTGTGGCAAGGACGCCCAGGCTCGCCATAGCCACCCAGGCCGGCCAGCCGGTAGGTGCTGACAGACTGCCGCTCATAATCACAAAAGTGCCTGTCATCCCGGCGGAAAACAGGGATATCCACAGAGTTGTGGTCATTACAGGCAATTCCCTCAAGCCGCTTTTTCCAAGGAGGATGATGTAAACAGAGTAGGTTGCACCAGACAAAACCGCCAGCGCCATTCCCGTGAGCCCCTCCTCTTCGCCGGGACGGCAGAACAGGGCCAAGCCTCCAGCGCACAGGGCGAGACACAGAAGCTGCCGCCGGTCCAACCGGTTGTGAAAAAACACCACGTTCAAAACCATGACGGTGACGGGGTATGTAAAGTGCAGCGTCGTGGCAAGCCCTGTGCTGACGGATTGGTAAGAGCTGTAAAGGAGTATGGGCGTTACCGTGTAAAAAACGGACAGAAGCAGCAGCTTTCGAAACTGCTGCCCTGAGACCAGGGGCAGTTTCCCATCCCGCGCCAGGAAAAACAGCGTCGAGGCCAGGGCCCCAAAGGAAAACCGGCCGAGGACAACGGTATAGACATTACAGCCATAGGAATAGGCAATTTTGGCCAGCAGGGGCATCAGGCCGAAGAGGATCGCTGACGCGATGACCAGCGCCGCCCCCTGCCGTTCTGACAAGCGATTCATTCTCCAATCACTTCCATCAATTTTTCTCTGCCGGCCGCTTCCAGAATAGCTTGGAGAAATGAAGGCCGACGTATTTTTTGCATCAGATTTAAAAGCGCCGCCGTGTAGGCGGGCTTATCCGGCATGGCGCAGGCAAACACCGCCCAAATGGGGTCGTTGTCCTCGTGGCCAAAGGCGACTGGCTCCCGCAGCCGGACCAGAGAGATTCCGGGAAGCAGCATCCCGTCTTCCGGCGAGGCGTGGGCCAGCGCGATTCCCTTGGCCAAGGCAATATATGGCCCATAACGGTGAATCAGACTGACCATGGTGTTGAGATAGTTTACCGAGATGCAGCCCTTCCAGAGCAGGGGCTCTCCGGCGGCGATGATGGCCTCCTCCCAGGTGGCGGCTACGGTGTCCAGCAGAATGCAGTCCGGATGGAGCAGGCTTTTCAGGGACACCGGAGTCACCGCGTCCGGAATCCAGGCGGCAGGGGAGTGATGCCGCAGGATCGGGGTCAGGCGCATTTTCGCATCCCGGATCTCCGCCAGCTTCATCCGCAGCTCCTGCAAATTCCGGTCGGAGGGAATTGCGTTTACGATCACCGTGGGGATATCCGCGAACTGAACTGGGATCGTAGTGACAATAAGGTCCACTGGGGAATTCCGGATTACGCTGTCCAGCTGGTGGATGGAGCAGACGCTGGAAATGATAACATCAAAGTTCTTTCTAATCAGCATGGCCAGCAAATTGCCCGTGCCGATTCCCGCATTGCACGCCACCGCCAGCTTGGGCTTGCAGGCCGCCAGGTTCTTCCGTTCCAGGCTGGTGAGAATGTGCATCAGGATATAGGCCGTCTCATCATCCCCCAGGGAGAGGTTCAGCCCGTGCTCAAGGATATAAATATGATCCTTCAGGATGCGCAGGTCCGCCGGGTACTGCTGCAGGACGTCCTGCAAGAGGGAGTTTTCCAGGGAGATCCCATTTTGGACCCGGTGGACGCAGCTGCGGATGTGGGCGGTCAGATACTCCCGCAGGACGCCGTCCGAAATGAAATCCACATCGTAATTAAAGGACAGGGCGTAAAGCAGGGAGTCCGTCAAAAATTCAATATAGGAACCGCTCTTCTGGGGCGCGATTTCCTGCCCGGTGATTCCAAGCTCCGCGATTTTCTCCGCGAGGTAATCCACCTCGCTCTCATCGCCAAGCGGCGTCTCCATGCATCGGAACAACGCAACGGCGATTTCCCGGGCTGGGTCCGGCTGCCGCTCCCGGGACTCTATGAGCCTGCCGGCCTCAATGGCGCTGACGCACAGGCTCAAAAAGAAAAGCAGCTCGTCATACTGCCTGTCCAAGAGGTGGAGCCGACTCTGGACCTCGTATTGGGCAATCGCGTTCCGCGCCTTCGCTTCGCTGTCCGGAGTGGAGAAAAGCCTCCGGAAAAACAGTGGAAAGGGACTGAAGGCAAAGTCCGGGTTTTGGAATCCCCGCATTACCCCCAGGACCTGGGCGATCTCCAGGATCAGCTCCCGCCTCTGATGCTCCTCACAGCGTATTTGAATTCCCATATGCTTGTTCTCGTGGAAAGAAATGCCTCTCTTTTCCAGGATGATTCCCGCAGTCTTGATGTCGGTGCTGACCGTCGTGCGGCTGGCGCTGAGGAGGGCTTGCATCTGCTCAATCTTCATGGGGGCCGACGCCGCGCAGAGGTGAGCGGAGATGACCCAAATGCGTTCCTCGCTGTTGAGCCGGTAATCGTAAAAATCCATATGGCTGACAACTCTGCCTATGCGCTGGCGCTCAGCGCTCCCACCGGAGAAGGTGAAGCGCCCGCCATCAAAACGCACGGTCTCCGCCAGTTCCTCCCGGCGCAGATATTCCTCGATCTCCTTCCAGTAGTTCAAAACCGTCCTGCATCCAACTGATAAGGTCTGCGCAAGCTCATTGACCGACAGCGCCTTGCGGGACAAGACGATTTTTTCCAGCATATAACAGGTCTGCTGATTCATGTCTCTTCCTCCTGTTCCCGCCTTTTTCCGCCGGGCTCCGGCTCGTTTTCACTTTAGCATTAGATATTGTAGCAGGAACCGCCAAAAATAAACAGCCCAAAACTTTTCACTTCGGCGAAGAGTTTTGAGCTGTTCGTTTCGCAAAGGCTTTTGTATAATGTAACCAGCAAAGCGCTGGAAAAACATGGACAACATAGACGAAAGGAGCAAAAGCATGAAAACAGTACGAGCACTGGTCGCCTGCGGCGGGGGAATTGCCACCTCCACCTTCGCCGCCGCCGAGATCGCCAAAATTGCCAAGGACGCGGGCCTCCCGGTGGAAATCTCAAAATCCCCTCTGGCGGATGTTCCCGCCATAGCCAAGGACTACGACGTCTGCTTCACCACCGCCAAGTACAATCAGGACGTGGGCACAGTCGTGGTGACTGTGGGGGGCCTAATCACCGGCATCGGGGAAGAAGAGGTCATTGAGACCATTCGCAAAACACTGACAGAGCTCGCCAGCAGCTGATCCAAATCAGGGACTGTATAAAATCAGGAAAGAGAGGAAATACAAATGGGAATTATTAACACGATCGTTCAATTCGTCATGGACCTGGGCGGGGGCGTTTTCCTTCCCTTTACCATCATCATAATGGGTCTGCTGTTCAAGATGAACATCTTCGAATCCATGCGCAACGGCCTGCGGGTCAGCGCCGGATTCCTGGGGATCAACGTGGTCCTGAACATGCTCATCGCAGGCCTGCAGCCGGCCATTGACTACTACGCCCAGTTCGGCCAGGGCGGCGGCTTCACCATCGTTGACATCGGCTGGGAGGGCATGTCCGCCATCGCCTGGTCCACGTCCTTCGCCCTCATCATTGTGCCGCTGGGCATGATCCTGAACTTCGTGCTCATCAAATTCCGCTTTACCCGCACTATGGACATCGACGTGTGGAACTACTTTCACATGATCATCGGCGGCTCCATGCTCTACTACGTACTGACCCTGGCGGGTATGTCCGCAGTTCCGGCGTATGTTCTGGCCGTGCTGTTTGCCTTGGCCACGGTGGTGGCCGTGCTGGTGTTCGCGGACCGCATCGCCCCCATGTGGCAGGAGCACTACGGCCTTCCCGGTACCACCTGCTGCAACCACGACATGATCTACCTCCTGGGCATCGACTGGGTGGTCTGCAAGATCCTGGACAAGATCCCCGGCGTCAACAAAATCCACATTGACGTGCAGTGGTTCTCCGACAAGCTGGGCTCCTTCGGCGAGTCCTCTGTCCTGACCTTCTTTGTCGGCATCCTGCTGTCCGTGCTCACCCGGCAGTCCCTGGCCGGCACGCTGACTCTGTCCGTCACGCTGGCGGCCGCCGTCATCCTCATGCCGAAGGTAGTCTCCCTGCTGATGGAGGGCATGCTCCCGGTGTCCAAGGCCGCCCGGGCCTATTTCAAAAAGAAGCTGGGCGACGACTATGAGATCCTCATCGGCATGGACGAGGCCCTGGCCCTGGGCGACCAGACCGGCATCCAGCTGGTGGGCATCATGATCCCCATCGCCATTGCCATCGCGTTCCTGCCCGGCGTCCATATGTTCCCCCTGTCCACCCTGGGCTCCATGATCTACATCACCTGCGCCTGCTCCCTGTTTGCCAAGGGCGACATCTTCAAGACCATGGTGGCCTCTGCCGCCGTCCTGGTCTACAAGACCTACATCAACAGCTGGATGGCTCCCGTCGCCACGCAGCTGGCCTTCAGCGCCGGCTTCATCACCTCGACCTCCACGATGGTGTCCGGCAGCACCACGGCCGAGTTCAACTGCGTGCTGGTGGGCATCCTTGGCAAAGTCCTGCATATCTGGTAAAATTTCTATGAAGGGGGGCGGCGGGCGCCATGAAAACCTATCGCGCCAGAGAGTCTGTCAAGCGGTTCTATTACGCTGTCGGCATTTTCTTCGTCCTGGTGGCGGCCGCGGTGTTTCTTGTGCGGCCCATGCGCTATGCCGCCGGGTATCAGAACATTCTGGTCTATGTGTTCGTCGTGATGCTCGCCGCCCTGAACCTGCTGCGCCCCAAGGCGTGCCGCCTGACGATAGACCGTGAGCGGCTGTGCTTTTACGACGGCCTGCTGGGCCGCGTGACCATCCGGCTGGACCAGATCAGCAAAATCGAGTGGAATCCGGAGATTCGCGTCCGGGTCTACACCGGGGAGGCAAAAAAGCGGGCCAGCAAAATCCCGAACATTTTTTCCCAGGAGGACACGGAGGAGATTCTGCGCATCATTCAAAAGCACAACAAAGCGGTCAAAATCATATACCTGGAACCACCAGGCAGAAGAGGCGGCGCCCAGACACCGCCGGAGGAAGATATGGAATCGGAGGAACCTAGAGACCATGACTGAACTATTTGTATTGGAAGGAAAGGCCTCTAACTGGCAAGAGGCCCTGGCCATCACCGCCAGGAAATTGCTGGACGAGGGCTGCGTCTGTGACGATTTTTATGAATGCTGTGTAAAGCGGGAACAGGAGTATCCCACGGGTTTGACGGACGCTTGCCCTGTGGCGATTCCACACACCTCCAGCGACCATGTAAAGCGGCAGTCCATTTGTGCCCTTCGCCTGGAGAAGCCGGTGGCTTTTCGCCAGATCGACGACGACGAGGCGGAAATGCAGGCGAAATTTGTGCTGAATCTGGCCCTGGTCGACGACAGCGAGCACATTGACATCATGATGAATCTGATCCACTTCTTAAAAGATCAGGAAACCGTTGAGAAAATGGAACAGGCGGATCTAAGCAGTCTGAAGGACTTGCTGAGAAAAAACATTCTGGTAGAATAAGGAGATATTCGCTATGTGGATGAAAGAGGTATTCGGGACAGATAAGCCTGTCATCGGACTGGTACATATGCACGCTATGCCCACGGACCCGAAGTTTGACCCTGCAACCGGCGTGCGGGGCGTTTTAGATGCCGCCAGAAAGGACCTGCACGCGCTGCAGGATGGGGGGATCGACGGCGTGCTGTTCTGCAATGAGTTCAGCATTCCCTATACCGACGATGTCCAGCCGGTGACCATCGCCACCATGGCGAGAATCATCGGTGAGCTGAAGCCGGAAATCAAGGTTCCCCTGGGTGTCTGCGTGGCCAGCAACGCCGAGATGGGCTTCGACCTGGCTGCAGCGGTGGAGGCGGATTTTATTCGGGAAATCCTCCACGGAGCCGCCGCCGGCGTCTATGGCATCGGCAATGTCCAGCCCGGCCGCGTGGAGCGCCACCGCGCCGCCCTTGGCCTGATGGGCTGCAAGACCATGACCGCCGTGATCCCGGAGGGGACCCGCCAGCTGGCGGAGCGCCCGCTGAAAGAGGTAGTCAAGACCTTGGCTTTCAATCTGAATCCGGACACCATGCTGGTCTACAGCACAAATCCCGGTTCTGCCATCGACATCGACCAGGTAAAAACCATCAAGGAAACCACGGACACCCCCGTCATGGCCGCCAACGGCGTGACCCCGGAATCCGTGCGGGAGATCCTGAGTGTCACGGACGGCGCCATAGTGGCCACCGGCATTAAGGTGGACGGGAAATTCTATAATCCCGTGGACCCGGAGCGGGTGAAGAAGCTTATGGCGGAAGCCCGCGCCGCCCGGGGCTGCGCCTAACGGCGGGGTGAGGGAGATGCTAATCAGTCCCTCTGTGGCCTCTTCGGACCTTCTGCGCCTGGGTGAGGAGGCCGCCTTTGCTGACCGGCACTTCCGCCAGCTTCACATTGACATTGAGGATGGCGTCGCGGTTCCCAACATCACCCTGGGTATGGGCGTCTGCAAGAGAATCTGCGACCTCTGGTCCCACAGCTATCGTTCCCTTCACCTTTCGGTCCTACGCCCGATGGACTACCTCGAGCGAGTAAAAGGCTGCCACGCGGACATCGTGTTTTTGCAGGTCAGCCACCTCTCCCACCCGCTGGAGGTACTGACGGCATACCGTGCCGCGGGCATCCCTTTGGGCCTAGCGATTTCCAACCGGGACCAGGCCGGCCAATGGGAGGGCCTGCTGGACTATGTGCAGCAGGCCCTCGTGGTCACGAACTTCGTGGGTGATTTTCAGAGAAAATTCCAGCCTGCCATGTTGGACATAGCGTTGGACATCGCCAAAAGTCGGCAAATGAGAACCTGGATTGATGGAAACGTCACGTTTCCAATCTGGCGAGAGCTGCGGGACTCCCCTCTTTACGCGGCGGTCATGGGCGGTGGCATCTATCAGGACAAGGAGGCCGCAGTGCGGCAGTATGTCGCCGCGGAGACGGGACACTTCGGGAGGAACATAGAATGAGGCAGTTTAATTATACGATCAAGGAACCGATTGGCATTCATGCCCGGCCGGCAGGGCTGTTGGCCAAGGCGGTCAAGGTCTTGGACAGCACGGTGACCATCGAGAAGGCGGGCTCTGAGCCAGTGCTGGCCAACCGCCTGATGGCGCTGATGGGACTGGGCGTAAAATGCGGCGACACGGTTACGCTCACCCTCTCCGGCGGAGATGAGGAAGGAAACCTCCGAACACTGGAGCGTTTTTTTGAGGAACATCTGTGAAGTCAATGGAAACGGAAATCTGGCCAAAGCCGGAATGCGGAATTTTTGATATGGACGGCACACTGCTGGACTCCATGGGTATGTGGCGCAATCTGGGACGGGACCTGTTTCTCTGCCACGGCGTTCGTCCCCCGGCAGACCTGGAGGCACGGATACGGCATCTAGAGCTGCCGGAATTGGCGGATCGTTGCTCCGCCCTAGGCGTTCCCGGCAGTCCCAGATTGCTGGAAGCGGAGTTGCGGGGGCGGATCGAGCAGTTCTATCGGGAGTGGGTCTATGCCAAACCTGGCGTGTCCGATTTCCTGGCCCACCTGTGGGCTGATGGAGTCCGGCTGTATGTCGCTACGGCCACGGACCGCCCCCTGGCGGAGGCGGCCCTGGAGCGTGCGGGGCTGGCGGGCTACTTTCAGGGGATGGTTACCTGCCAGGAGGCGGGCCAAGAGAAGCAGGAGGGGCCCGCGGTCTATGAATGGGCCCTGAAAGCCCTGTGCGGTCGGAAGCGGAACACGCTGGTTTTTGAGGACGTATTTTACGCTGTGAGCACCGCGAAGAACGCAGGATTTCGCGTGGTGGCGGTTTACGACGCCTGGGAAAAACCCCAAGCGGAGCTGCGGCGGCTGGCAGACTATTATATTATGTCTTATGAAGCGTTTTTCCGCGTTCCTTCGCTTCCGGAGGGACAAGACAAGTCACAAGCATAATCTTCCGCACTCTTCATGTTGCCCTGGCAGTATCTTGTCAGGTAAAGAATACGGAAGGTTATGGTAAGGTAGTCAAAAACTGCACCGCTATAAACAAAGAGTAAGCCTGAGGCTGGTTACATACAAGCCAGTCCCAGGCTTACTCTTTGTTCACAGCCGGTTTAGTTTTTCCTTCAACTGCTGGATGATGGACGCACTCAGTGCGGCGTCCGTCGTTGCCCGTAGCTGCTCGATGGCGGCGTCCCGGTCCGCCGCAGCCTGCTCGCCCCAGGCTTTGAATGCGGCCTCGCTCATGTTCCCCTTCATGTAACGGGCGTAGTATTTTTTATAGGCGCGCTTGTAGAGCTTCCAGGTATCCTCGTCCTGAATTTTTTTCTCAAAGACCATCCTGGCTCCCATCTCCCGGCAGGTCTTTTCTGTCTCGCGCGGAGCAATGCGTTCACAGTAGATGGCCCGGTCTCCCTGCTTGTGAAGGAACCAGCCTCCGCATAAACGGCACTGCCTGGGCGTGTTGCCGTGAAGGATGGCTCGGCCCAGTTCCACGTAGAGAAAATCGCGCAGAGTGGGGAATGTGTATCGCTCTGCTAAAATGACGGAGCCCTGGAGCGGAAGGAAGGCGTAGTTGACTGAGCAGGCCGCCGCGCTCTGTTCCAACTGTTGGTACAAGTCGTCTGTGGTTTTCTGCTTCTGAGAAAAAGGAGAAAGATGGTTGCCAAAGGTTTTGAGAACGGTCTCCAGCTCCTGTGTCAGCTGAGAAGTGTTTCCAGTTGGTTCACATCTGATTTCTCCGGCGAGAAAAGCTGTTGTCGCTTCTCCACACAGGTATGGGCCCTCCCCGTTGATCCAGTACTTGCCGCCGCTGAAATCTACGGTCAGCGGAAAAGTCAAATTGAAAATGTTCATGAGCAGCCCCTCTCAAAATAGAGAATATAATATCTGTGCAACTATTGACAACCTCGCTTCGCTGTGTTACACTGCAAAAGTCATAGATAGACTATACAACACTAGCGAGATAGAAGTCAACTATCTGGCAAAATATTTTTCAAAATGGTGGTGGCAAGATGAAAGAGTCTATGTACAAGAGCTACGAGGAGCTACCGCTGTTCCTCAACGCAAAGATCGTGGCGCAGGTGCTGGGCATCTCGCCGTCCAGCGGTTATGAGTTGCTCCACCAACAGGATTTCCCCGCGTTAAAAATTGGAAACAGGATTGTGGTTCCCAAGGAGAAGTTCATCCAGTGGGTGGAACAGAACACAGGGGGAGGTGACAGCTGATGCTCTGGCAGTACACAAAACGAGATGCGGTCAAGAATTTTTTCCCTCTGCCCAACGAGATTTTTTCTCTGGGTCTGTCCTCCGGTGCGCTGGCGGTCTACTCCTACCTGCTCTACTGTGAGGACCGCAAGACCTATCAGTGCT
>CAPOAR010000108.1:0-10100 GCA_948670295.1 uncultured Oscillospiraceae bacterium
GGTTTCCTCTGGAAACCGCCCGGTTTTAGATGCTTTCTCCAGTTTTTCCCTGGATTTTAACCCTTACTCGATAATCAGCTCAATGTTTTTTGCGCTCTCCTGGAACTCGTCGATCCAGTCGCCGGTCATATCGGTGTAAGTAAAGGCATAGAGCTTGTCGGCGTTCACCGTCACCAGCAGCTGGGTCATGGTCACCCCGTCCAGCTCCACGTCATAGCAGTACTGGTAAGCGGGCAGGCCGCACACGTCGTCCTTGCTGAAGAAGCGGTCCGTGATGGTGGGCTCGACGCCGAAGGTGCTCTCGAACATCTCCGCCAGGGTCTCCCGGGTCAGGTCGGCGGTGATAATTTTAAAGGCCGCGTCCGCTCCGCTCTCCTTCTCGGTGACGGTGGTGTTGATGTTGGAGCCGTCCTCGGTGTACCAGCACTCCTTCACGCCCTCCATCTCGGTCTCCTCAAACCCCTCGGGCAGATCCACGTTGTAGCCTGTCACATGGTCGTTGACCTTCTTGCCGCATCCGGCGGGCAGCAGCATCACCAGCGCAAATAAAAAGACCAGACATTTTTTCATGATAACTCTCTCCTTACATGTCGTTCTGCGTCCCGGCAGGCGGGACACAGTTTGGATTATAGCACTTCCCGCCGCTTCCCGCAAGGGCTTTTCGCCACTTGACAGCGCTGGTATAATAATTGAGGCAGCTTCTAAGACTTTCACCAAGGGAGGCCGTCTCCATGACAGAAAAAATCCAGGCGCGGCTGGCCGCCGTCCTGCCCACCCTGCGGACCCTGGCGCAGTGGCTGGGGCTGGCCGGGCTGGCCGGGCTGGCCTGCGGCGGGGCGGGGGCGGCGTTTACCTGGTGCGTGGCCCAGGCCACGGCCCTGCGCGCCGCCCATCCCTGGCTGCTGTTTTTCATGCCCCTGGCGGGGCTGGCCATCGTGTTCAGCTACCGGGCCGCCGGCATGGAAAACGACAGCGGCACCAACCAGATCATCGCCAGCGTCCGGGGCGGGGAGCGCCCCCCGCTGCGGCTGGCCCCGCTGATCTTCCTGGGCTCGGTGCTCACCCACCTCACCGGCGGCAGCGCCGGACGGGAGGGGGCCGCCCTTCAGATCGGCGGCAGCATCTCCGCCGGCATCGGGCGGCTGCTCCGCCTGGGGGAGCGGAACCTGAACACCATTATCCAGTGCGGCATGGCCGGGCTGTTCTCCGCCCTGTTCGGAACCCCCCTCACCGCCACCGTGTTCGCCCTGGAGGTGATAAACGTGGGCCACTTCCGCTATGCCGCCCTGTTTCCCTGCCTGCTGTCCGCGCTGACGGCAAACGCCATCCCCCGCCTGCTGGGCCTGCCCGGGGAGCGCTACCGCCTGTCCGGCCTGCCGGGGCTGGGCCCCGTCTCCCTGCTGCAATGCGGGGGGCTGGCCGTTTTGGCGGCGCTGGCGTCCATCCTCTTCTGCACCCTCATGCACCAGGCGGGCAGGCTGTACAAAAAGCATCTCCCCAACCAGTACATCCGGGCGGCGGCCGGGGCGGCGCTGGTTATTGCCCTCACCCTCATAGAGGGCAGCGGCGACTACAACGGGGCGGGGGGGCACATCATCGAGCTGGCGTTAGAGGGACAGCTCCGCGTGCCCTGGGCCTTTGCGCTGAAAATGCTGTTCACCGCCCTCACCCTGGGGGCGGGCTTCCGGGGCGGGGAGATCGTGCCCACGCTGTTCATCGGCTCCACCCTGGGCTGCGCCGCGGCGCCGCTGTTCGGGCTGGACCCGGCCTTCGGGGCCGCCGTCTCCATGATCGCCCTGTTCTGCGGGGTGGTGAACTGCCCGCTGGCCTCCATCTTCCTGTCCATCGAGCTGTTCGGCGGGGAGGGGCTGCTGTTCTTCGCCCTGGCCTGCTCCCTGAGCTTTCTGCTCAGCGGGCGGTATTCGCTGTACTCCAGCCAGAATATCATTTATTCCAAGCTGGATGCGCGGCTGGACGACCAATACCGGCAGGGAGGGCCTATAAGCTCGGAGCGTTAAAGGGTAATTAGAATAGGGAGGGGCCTGTCCGAGTGGACAGGCCCCTCAGTCCGTCGAAAAAGGCTTTGCCTTTTCCGACGGGAAGAGCTGCGGCCTCATGCGCGCACTCGCTGTCCGCCTGAGGCGGCCAACTCGCACACTGTTCGGCCGAGAAGTGTTTTCCCCGACGCACAGGCCGCCGGGGAAAACGGATTTCATTTTCTTCGCGCCTGCGGGCGCGAACTCTGCGAGGCTTTTTCGACAAGCTCAGGGGCCTGTCCGAGCGGACAGGCCCCTGTTTCTTTTTCCGCTTTCTGCTGCCGCGCTGCGATGCGGCCGCCCCTCCTTGGGTTTTTGTCCTCGCTCCAGTCCATCCGCGCGGCTCACGACGGCTCAGCGCTTTTGTCACGCTTCGCCTGTTCCCCACGCGCGGCTTCCTTCCGCCTCGGACAAAACCCATCCGGGCCTGCCGCCCTCCTTGCGCTTTTGTCCTCGCTCCAGTCCATCCGCGCTACTCACGACGGCTCAGCGCTCACCTCTGATACTCAAACTCCAGATTATACAGGCACACCACGTCCCCGTCCTCGACACCCAGCTCCTCCAGCTGCTGGTACACCCCTGCGTCCCGCAGCTTGCGCTCAAACCAGTTCCGGCTCTCGTAGTCGGAGAAGTTCACATTGGCCATCAGCTGACGCAGCCAGGGCCCGTCCACCAGCCAGACGCCGTCCTCGTCCTGCTGGATATCCAAGGATTCCGAGGTGTCCACCTCGGGGGGGCGCTCCACGTAGGTGGGCTCATACACGATCACCGGGGGCAGGCCGGACAGCTCCCGGGCGGCGGCGTACATCAGCTCCTTGGCGCCCCGGTGGGTGGCGGCGGACAGCTCAAACAGGGGGCACCCCTTGGCCTCCACATGCCGGCGCAGCTTTTCCAGCAGCCCGGGGTCCTCCATAATGTCCACCTTGTTGGCGGCCACCAGCATCCGCCGCCCGGCCAGCTCGGGGGACCAGCGCTGGAGCTCCTCGCAGATGGCGTCGAAGTCGGCCACCGGGTCCCGGCCCTCGCTGCCGGACACGTCCACCACATGGATGAGCAGGCGGCAGCGGTCCACATGGCGCAGAAAGTCGTGGCCCAGCCCCGCGCCGTCCGCCGCCCCCTCGATGATGCCGGGGATATCGGCCAGCACAAAGGACTCCCCCCCGTCCACCGCCACCACGCCCAGGTTGGGTGAGAGGGTGGTGAAATGGTAGTTGGCGATCTTGGGCTGGGCCCGGGTAACCACGCTGAGCAGGGTGGACTTTCCCACGTTGGGGAAGCCCACCAGCCCCACGTCCGCCAGCAGCTTCAGCTCTAAAAGCACCTCCCGGTACTGCCCCGGCAGGCCCGCCTTGGCAAACCGGGGGCACTGGCGAGTGGGGGTGGCGAAGTGCTGGTTCCCCCAGCCGCCGTTTCCCCCCCTGGCCAGCACGAAGTCCTCCTGGCCGGACATGTCGCAGATGATCTCGCGGGTCTCCAGGTCGCGCACCACGGTGCCTTTGGGCACCCGGATCACCAGGTCGTCCCCGTCCTTGCCGGAGCACCGCTTGCCCTGGCCGTCCCTGCCGTTTTCGGCGGCGTATTTGCGCTTGTAGCGGAAATCCATCAGGGTGGACATGTGGGGGTCCACCCGCAAAATGATGTCCCCGCCGCGCCCGCCGTCCCCGCCGTCGGGGCCGCCGGCGGCCACGTACTTCTCCCGGTGGAAGGCCACCGCGCCGCCGCCGCCCGCTCCCGCCCGGACGGTGATGCGGGCGGTGTCGATAAATTGATTGGCCATAGAGACCTCCTTTATAAATCCAGTTGATAGATCCGCTGCCTGGGCATCCCCTCGTACCAGGCAAAGTACTCCCTGGGCGCCTCGCAGATCTCCAATAACCTCCCGCCCAGCCGTTCAATGGTGCGGCAGGACGGGGCGTTGTCCTCCCCGCAGGTGAGATAGAGCCGCTTCATCCCGTGGAACCGGGTCACGTCCAGCACCAGTTCGCAGGCCCGGCGGGCATAGCCGTGCCCCTGGAATTCCGGGTCCACCTCATAGCCGATGTGGCCGTTATAGTATGCGTGGAAATTGTCCCCGATGCGGATGCTGATTTTTCCAACGGGGGTGCCGTCCGCCAGGATATCGTAATAGTAGAAGGGGAGCAGTACCCCATCGCCCTCCGCCTTTTCCCGGATGCGCAGGGTGAACCCGCCGCCGCCCAGGCAGTCAAAGCGGCTGTTGAACTGAAAACTCATCCGGCTCACCCCCTGACCCGGACGGCGATCCGGGCGGCGTCGATGAATTGATCCGCCATAACGGCCCCCTGTTCACGTGAAAACTTACTTACAAAGCCCCTCAAAGAAGCGCCGGGCGTTTTCCAGGTCGGCCTGGCTGGGGCGGCCCTTTGCGATGCCGCCGATGAGCTTGAAGGGCCCGAAGGTGTCAAATCCCCTGCACCCGAACTCCCCGGCGATCACGGCGGACTTCTCCCTGGCCACTGCCGCAATGGACTTGGTGTTGGCCCGCCCGCCGTAGGTGCACAGGAAGAACACCCGCTTGCCCTGGGGTAGATTGTTCCGGGCGAACTCCAGCACATTACGGTGGAACCTCCAGCCGTAGATGCCAGAGGCAAAGCCGATAAGGTCATATTGCCCCAGATCGGCCTGTTTTTGCGCCCCGGCGTCGATGAGGTCTACGTCATGGCCCTGGGCGATGGCATCCACCAGCTTTTTGGTGTTGCCGTGGTGGATGGACTGGTACACGATGGCTGTTTTCATAACTGATTACCTCTTACCTCAAATGGGTCCATGCTCAATCTCCTGTCCTTTCTATTCCGCCGTTATCCTTGCCCGGACTCACCACCAGCTCCAACTTTCCCGGAGTGAGCGTGTAGACCAGACCCACAATGCCCAGGATCAACGCCAGCAGGTCAAGGATCAGGTGAAGGCCCCCTCCCCAGAAATGGGAGAGAAACGGGTCAAAGGCCGCCGCGAGCACCAGAAGAATGCCGAAAAGAATGAACGCAATCCCCTGAAACAGTCTTTTCATGTTCCTTTTCGCTCCTTTGCGGTTTATGAAAAAAGGCCGCAAACGGGAATCCGTCTGCGGCCTTTTGCGTCAAAACTTACTGGGCAATCTCCACGATAACACGCGACGGCAATGTCCCATTGCCGTATTCCGCGAAGCGGAATCTGCGCGGCACCGCCGCGCACAGCGCGTGTTGCCGCAACGCTCGTGCTTTTACAGCATAGCTGTAAAAGCCTGCGGCAGAGCCGCAGGGCAATAAATCCAGAGGATTTATTGCTCGAGCGTTACGATGGAGACCTGCTTGCGGTCCTTGCCCAGCCGCTCGAACTTCACCTTGCCGTCCTTCAGGGCGAACAGGGTGTCGTCGCTGCCCTTGCCCACGTTGACGCCGGGGTGGATGTGGGTGCCGCGCTGGCGCACCAGGATATTACCCGCCAGCACAAACTGGCCGTCGCCGCGCTTCACGCCCAGGCGCTTGGCCTGGGAGTCGCGGCCGTTCTTGGTGGAGCCGCCGCCCTTTTTGTGGGCGAAGAACTGGATATTGAGCTTCAGCATAGTCGTTTCCGTCCTTTCTGTCAAAGGTTAAGGAGCTTACTCCTTTTCATCCTCATCATCTAACAAGACAGTGAGATAATCCGGGTATTGCTCCCCCATGGCCTGGAGGTAGACCAGCAGGCCCGCCAAAAGGGTCTGGCAGGCATACTCGTTGGCCTCGTCCAGCTTGGCGGGGAGCTTGAGGGAGATGCGGGCGTTTTTTTCGCTGGCCTTCACCGGGGCCCCCAGGCCCAGCACCTCGTTAATGGCGCACTCGGTCAGGCCAACCGCCGCGGAGATGGCCGCGCACACAATGTCGCTGCCCGCCTCGGCGTACCCGCTGTGGCCCTCCACCACGAAGCCGTCGATGCGGCCGTCCGCGCTGTGGAAGGTTATGCTGGTCATCGCCGTTTCCCTCAGGCGTTGACCTTGGTGATCTCCACCTTGGTATAGGGCTGGCGGTGGCCCTGGCGGCGGCGGTAATTCTTTTTGGGCTTGTACTTGAACACCAGCACCTTCTTACCCTTGCCGTTCTTCACCACGTTGGCGGTGACGGAGGCGCCGTCCACGGCGGGGGCGCCAAACCTGGCGGTGTCGCCGTCCAAAACGGCCAGCACCTTGTCGAAGGTGACGGTTTCGCCGGCTTCCACATTCAGCTTCTCGATGTAGAGGGTGTCGCCCTCGGCCACCTTATACTGCTTGCCGCCGGTCTCGATGATCGCGTGCATATCTGCACTCCTTTCCTTTATTACGGGCTCGCTGTCGGGGGCGGGGGATGATCCCCACTTGTTGTCACGCTGCGAAGCGGCCAGGATGTTTGGTCGCTTTCCGCTTCTCCGCGCTTCTACCCGGTCCATGCGGCCATGATAGTATATCAGCCTGATTTTCCAAAGTCAAGGGGGTTGCCTTGATTTTTTGCCCTTTTGGGCCGAAAATCAGCTTTTTAGCCGCGACCCGTTCCCGGCCGGGCCGGCGCGGCTTGCCAGCTCCCCCTGGAACCGCGCCGCCCGCTCCTTGCCGGCGGCGATCTTCTCCCAGCCCTCCAGATACTCCTTTGCGTATTTGGGGTTGCTCAGGCGAATGATTTTTCGGTTTTCCGGGTCCACCAGCTTGGTGATCCCCCCGGCCCCCAGGGAGAGCACGCTTTGCAGCTCCTCCATCATCACGATGTTATAGGCGCACACCGCCCCCGGCCTTGCCCAGCCCACGTTTTCAAAGGAGCCGGACATGTACTTCTGCCGGTAGAGGTAATAGGGGGCGTACCCCGCCCCCCGCAAGCGCGCCGACGCCGTCTCCAGCATGTTTTCCACCGCCTCCGGGCCGCACAGCTCCCCGCCCCCCTCGGTGAGCCGGGAGCCCTTTTTCAGCGCCAGGGTATGCACTGTGATGTTGGCCGGTTCCATGGCCAGCACCCGCTCCAGGGTTCGCCCAAAGCCCTCCCGGCTGTCGGCGGGCAGCCCGGCGATGAGATCCATGTTGACAAGCCCGCCGAAATGCTCCTCCGCCAGCGCCATAGCTTCCACAATCTCCCCGGCGGTGTGGGAGCGCCCCATGGCCCGCAGCACCTGGTCCTCCATGCTCTGGGGGTTGATGGAGATGCGGTGAATCCCGTGTCTTTTCAGGGTTTCCAGCTTGTCCGCAGTGATGGTGTCCGGCCTGCCCGCCTCCACGGTGAACTCGGCGCACCGCCCCATGTGTAGAAAGTTTTCCACAGCGGACAGGATTTTGTGGAGCTGACCCGCCGCCAGGGTGGTGGGGGTGCCGCCCCCCATATACGCGCAGGAGATGTAAACCCCCCGCTCCCGCAGCAGCGCCCCGGCCAGCTCGATTTCCCGGCACAGCCCGTCCACATAGGGCTCAACCAAGGCCAGCGAGCCCCTCACATCGGCGGAAATAAAGGAGCAGTAGGCGCACCGGGTGGGGCAGAAGGGTATGCCGATATAGAGGGCCATCCCGTCCCTTGTCAGCCCCTTCTTCACGTCCAGCGCCGCCTGGGCACACTCCACTGCCAGCGCCGCCCTGGGGGCGGAGACATGGTAGTCCTCCCGGAGCTCCTTTTCCGCCTGCTTAGGGCTTTTGCCCGCCAGCATGGCCCGAGTGGGCAGCTTGACGGGCCGCACCCCGGTGAGGGACCCCCAGGGCAGCCCGCGGCCCAACAGGGCT
Organism: uncultured Oscillospiraceae bacterium; assembly: GCA_948670295.1. Lineage (GTDB taxonomy): Bacteria > Bacillota > Clostridia > Oscillospirales > Oscillospiraceae > Enterenecus. The sequence goes on from CAPOAR010000108.1 coordinate 7,738, forward strand.
GTCCCCGCCTTGTAAAACGCCTGCTTCAACGCGTGGGACACGGTGTGATAGACCTGCTCCTCCGGCTCGTCCAGCTTGTCCGAGGGGAAACGGGCCACGCCGTTGTGCCACCGGCCGTCCCGCAGCACCAGGGCGCTCATATTGGCAAGCTTCTTCCCCCGGTGGAGGGTGAGGACGGCGGCGTTTTGTTCCGCGTGCAGCGCCTTGGGGATGGGGGCTTCGGGGTATTCGGGCCGCTCTCCGGGGAACAGGGTGAACAGCATCTGCTCCGCGGGATAGCGGTAGCGCCGGGCGTCCCAGGCCACATTATCCGAGGTCAGCCAGATTTTCATATCAGCGCCTCATGGCCGCCCGGAGACAGTAGTTGCCGCTCCGCTCCCGCTCCAGGGTGGACTGTCCCTCATGACCGGGGAGCACCTGGTAGTCCCCCTCCAGCTCCCCCAGCCGCTTGAGGGAGCGCATCAGCTCCCCCTCGTCGCCGCCGGGCAGGTCGGTGCGGCCCATGGAGCCCGCGAACAGGGTGTCCCCGGTGAACAGCACGTTTTCCGCCCGCAGGGTCACCGAGCCGGGGGTGTGGCCGGGGGTGTCCAGCACCTCCAGCCTGATCCCGTCCACCTCCACCGTCTCCCCCTCCCGGTAGGGGGTGATATCCCCGAAGGAGCGCACAGTGGGAAAGGTTTCGCCGAACAGGCTTGTGGTATCCCCCCCGCCCAGGTCGGCGGGGTGGCAGTAGACGGGCAGGTCCGGCCACTCCTCCCGCAGGCCGGGTATGCCCAGAATGTGGTCGAAGTGGCCGTGGGTGAGCAGGACGGCCTCCGCCTCCAGCCCCTTTTCCACCAGCCACCGGGCCACCTGCTCCCCCTGGTCGCCGGGGTCCACCACGCCGCATTTGTACCCGCCCTCCCGGCGGAAAATGTAACAGTTGGTGCCGATCTGCCCCAGCCGCAGTACGCTGATCTCCATCAGACCACTCCTATCCTTTTTGCCCTATCATACGATATTTTGGCCCGTTTGTAAATATAAAAGAGGCCCGGTGGCTTCTCACCGGGCCTCTTTCATGCCTTCTCGACACTTATCAACAAATGAGGGAGCTATTTTTCTTACAATAAAAAAGCAAAGAAATCCCACCATTACTCCCATAGTATTGCACAGAATATCATCTATATCAAAACTGCGGCCTATAAAGGGCTGTATAATTTCAATTGCAAGTATTGTTGTCACGCCAAACCTCACCACTTCAAAAAATCTATTCTTTTTCAATATAAAAGGAAGTAACAGCCCCATTGGAACGAACATTAAGACATTCCCGATAATCATTGCCTTTATCCACGTCCCCCCTGTCAATTCTCCCGCTAAATAGCAGTATACTGAGGGAATATAATTAAACGACAAACTTAACATTTTCTCCAGGGAAAGCTCTATATAAAAAACTCCATAAAAAATCCAGTACCACAAGGCCGACCAAAAATTTGGTGGAGTTAATGTTAGCGCTATTATGCCAGAAAAATAACACACAAACATAAACCTTGCAAATATAAAAAGGAAATTTTTCTTTGGGGTTTCCTTATATTTTGATACAAAATAATAACCACATATATAAATAATTCCCGCTGAAATCATTATCGGAACAATTTGCAAAATGTTTCCTGCAATCGTTTCAAAAAACAAGTTTTCTATCTCTAAAACAAAAACCTCTTTTGCAGTCACTTTTCTCTCCACCTTAAAAACGGCCCAGGGGACACTGCCTTGTACGGTCCCCTGAGCCGTCATATCTATGTTAATTGTATGTATCGTCAATTAATGCTGTCCCACTAATATCTAACCGGCTTCCCGCGTTAGTGCTGGAGACATTAAAAAAAGAGATATAATAGAATTTATCTACGTCTAATCCTGTGAACGAAACGCGTTCTGTCACTTCAGATGTATCAAATTCAATAGTTTCGGTTTTCTTTATACTTCCAATTGAACTGGCTGTTGCTTTTTCATAAAGCCGAACTTCAAGTTTACGATCCACAGTTGCCGTTGTCCCAGATCTTACCAAATCCGTTTTAACATAAATTTTTCCCGTGCTAGTGGTAAAATAATATTTTGTATACGTTCCTCTGGCAGCTGCCAAATCAACTATATTTGCCGTATAATTATTGCTACCACCCAAATTCTTATATTCCCTCGGCGGCTCTGCCAGTCTGAGTTCAACATCATTGTCATACATAGCCTCAATGATTACGCCCTGAGTCCGTGCCTCATTTTCACTTGCAAATGCCGGTGAACATAGTACACCAAGAGACAGCGTGAGTGCAAGTGTCAATACTATAGCAATCTTCAAAAAAACTAACAATAAGCGGAAGCGGCAAACCAATGCC
>CAPOAR010000109.1:0-10001 GCA_948670295.1 uncultured Oscillospiraceae bacterium
CCGGAAATCCAATGGATTTCCGGGGCCCTGCCGCTGCTTTTCCGAATTTACGCGTTTTGGAGGGAGAGCTCTTGGCTCAACACCGTTTTCATTTCCTTGATAAACGCGGAGGCCTCATCTGAAATCGTGGAATTAGCAACCTGAATCCAGCCAAGGCAGATCTCGTTATAGTGGTTTTTGATGGGCCTGCTGACCAATTCCGGACCAGCAAATCCCTTTGACAGGATACCCGTTCCAATGGAAAAGGCGTCCGTATGAGTCAGAATATTGATCATAGTGCCCCGGTCGATAACAAGGAACCGCTGGTCCAGCGTTGTGCTGCCTGGTAAAATCGCCTCTTCTGAAAAGTCCACGGAAATGGTGGCCTCAGATTCAAAGGAAGCGAAGGGATACGCTTTCATATCCTCCAAGTCTATTTCTGCATAAGAGGCCATGGGGTGGTCCTTCCGGAAGAACACGGAAGGGGACATGGAGAGCACGCGGTTGAACTCCAGGTTGCGGGCGGCCAGGTATTTGCGGATAAACGTCTCGGTTGTGGTAGAGAGAAAAATAATGCCCACTTCGCTTTTTTGCTCAAATACATCCCGGATGACCCGGTCCATGCTGCACTCCCGCAAACGGACCTCAAACTGCTTGGGGGCCCGTTTTTCGAAAAATTTGCAGAACGCTTTGACCACAAAGGGATAGCGCTGCATGGAGACCGCCAGGTGAAAGGGCAGCGGCCGCACATGCCGGGTGTAGAGTTCCAGGATTCTCTCTTCTTGTTCCAGCAAGGTCTTGGCATAGCGTAGAAATTCCTGGCCGTCCCGGGTGAGGGTAATTCCCTTCCTGCTCCTGGAAAAAATGGAGATGTGGAGCTCGTTTTCCAGGTCCTTCAGCGTACTGCTCAAATAGGGCTGCGTCAAATACAATTCCTGGGCCGCCTTGCTGATGCTGCCGCAGCGGGAAATTTCCATAACGTAACGAATCTGTTGAAGGGTCATGTTTGCACCGCCTTCGTTGCGCATTTGCCAAAATAGACAAAATATTTTTTGAAATTAGGGTATGCTTTGTCGCTTATGGATGAGGATAGCTTTTTCATAATTGTTCCGGCTTCGAAAAAATGAAATACTATGTGTGACAGAAATCCTAATCAAAGCATACACCAGAGTCCGGCAAAAGTCAAATTCCGAGGATTATGAAACAAGGGGGAACTGAACATGAACGTGCTGATCGCCGATTTGCCAAAGGCGCAGAACCGCGACATTGATTATGAGATCAATCTGCTGCGGTCCGCTTTCCCGGACATAGAGACGGTCGTCTATGATTACGACGAAGCGAAAAAAGACGAATTCAAAGCGCTGCTGAAAAACGCGGACGCGCTTTTGACTGGCTTGATCGTAATGGATCAGGATATGCTGCAAAGTGCGGAGAAGCTCCGGGTTTTGTCGCTGACGTCTACGGGCTATAACTTTGTGGACGTGCCCTGTGCCACGGAGAAGGGGATTGCCGTGGTCCCCATTGGGGAATACTGCACAGACGAGGTTGCCGACCACGCCATGTCCCTGATGCTGGCATTGAACCGGAAGCTGAAGCACTATGTGGACATCCTGGACCGTCAGCACAGGTGGCTGTACCGGGAGGCTGGCGAGATTCGCGGCCTGCGGGGGCAGACGCTGGGTATCTTCGGCCTGGGTAAAATTGGACGGGCCCTGGCGGTCCGGGCTCAGGCATTTGGAATAGATGTGGTGGCCTATGATCCCTATCTGCCCCCCGCTATAGCAGAACAGGTTCATGTCAAGCTGGTTTCTCCCCAGTATATTCAGGAAAATTGCACCATCATCTCCAACCACATGATCCAGACCGCGGAGGTGGAGGATTACTTTAACGAGGCGTTTTTCTCCGGCTTGAAAAGGGCCCCCATATTCCTGAATGTGGCCCGGGGTGGAGCGGTCGATGAAGCGGCGCTGCTGGACGCCCTGGAAACCGGGAAAGTTTCTGCGGCTGGCCTGGATGTCTTTAAGGACGAGAATCCTGATTTGAGCCAGAATTCCTTCCTTGGCCGGAATAACGTGATGGTTACGCCGCACGCGGCCTTCTATTCCAAAGAGTCCGTGGCCCGGGCGCAGAAAATCTCTGTGGAAAACATCATCTATTACCTCAAAGGCGAGTACGAAAAGGTCAACCATATTGTAAACGGCGTAAGGGCTTGACGCCGATTTTCACACTTTAGATTTTAGGGAAAGGAGAGCCCAATATGAAAAATGCGGATGTCATCGTGATCGGTGGCGGCATGATTGGATTGTCCATCGCATATTGGCTTACGAAAAAGAACCAGACGGTTTTGGTTCTGGAGAAAGGTTCTACCCTGGCCGCAGGGAGCAGCGGCGCGGGCGACGGACATATCTACCACAACACGAAAATGCCGGGATATCACACAAATCTGGGCTTCGCCGGAGGAGAAATGTATCCTTCGATTTTAGAGGACCTGGAGGACGACTGCGGATTTAGTGCGCATTGCGGCTCCTATCTGCTGTGCAACGACGAAAAAGAGTATGAAATTGTGGAGAATGCCACCCGGAAGATGCAGGAGGGTGGAATGGACATCCGTATGCTCAGCGGCGATGAACTCCGCCAACAAGAGCCTTGCTTCTCCAAGAAAATCTATGGCGCCAGCTATGCCCCCAGCGGCGGCAAGCTGGACCCCTTGAAGCTGGTATTTGCCTACGCTCGAAAGGCCGCCGGGAGGGGCGCCACGATTTTGTGCGACGCCGAAGTTACCGGAGTGGTTATAGAAGACGGCGCGGTTGTGGGAGTGGAAACGCCCAAGGGGACGTTCTATGGCGGTGCCGTAGTGGACGCCGCTGGTTCCTGGAGCGGCTTCCTGGGCAAGGCCGCCGGGCTCTATGTGCCTGTTAAGCCCCGTAAGGGCCAGATCGTCGTGAGCGAGGGGTGCGCTCCCATGCTGAAAGGCCCCGTTACCACCGCTTCTTTCTTCTGCGCGAAGTTCTATCCGGAAATGATGCAGATGTTCCGCAGGATGACGAAAGAGCTGAACCACGGCACCGCCATTGAGCAAACCTCCAGCGGCACCATTTTAATCGGAGCCACAAACGAGTGGGCGGACTTTGATAAGAGCAATACCATAGAGGGCATCGAATGGCTGGTGGCGGAGGCCTGCCGGGCGATTCCCGCTTTGCGGAACGTACATTTTATTCGTACATTCTCCGGCTTCCGGCCTTATACGCCGGACCACCTGCCCATGGTAGGGGCTACGGCCCATCTGAAAAATTACTTCTTTGCCACGGGCTTTGAGGGCGGCGGCGTGTCCCTGAATCCCGCTGTCGGCCGCATGGTGGGCGAATTGATCTGCGGGGAGGAGCTCACGATTACCAACGCCCCCCTGGCGCCGGACCGGCTGGTCAAACCATTTGGGGAGGCCACGGACGAAGAGCTGAAAGCCAACCTGCCTTTGGGCATTTTCAGTGCTTAACGAAAGGAGAGTCAAGTTATGGAAGAGCTGAGAGTCCCGCACCACCCTGTCCTGGGGGACGCCCCGGAAAAGCGGCAGGTTACGATTTACTACCAGGGGCAGCCAGTCCCGGCAAAAGAGGGCGAACCCATTGCCGCCGCCCTGCTGGCCGCTGGCATCCGCGCATTTCGGAAAACCGTGCACCGCCACGAGCCCAGGGGCGTCTTTTGCTCCATCGGACGGTGTACGGATTGCATGATGATCGTCAATGGCCTGCCGAACGTCCGCACGTGCGTAACGCCAGTTGAGGACGGCATGAGGCTGGAACCCCAGGATGGGTTTGGCCACAGAGAACTGACGGGGGGTGAGGAGGAATGAAACGGTTCCGGACGGAAGTCGCCGTTATCGGCGCGGGCCCCGCGGGCCTGTGCGCGGCGCTGGAGGCCCACAAACTGGGCGCCCGGGTTACGCTGATTGATGAAAACGCCCTGCCTGGCGGACAGCTGTTCAAACAGATTCACAAATTCTTCGGGTCAAAGGAGCATCTGGCTGGCGTCCGCGGCTATGAAATCGGGCGGCAGCTGCTGAAGGATTTGGAGCGGAGCGCCGCCGACGTCATGCTGAACAGCGTGGCTTACGGAGTGTTTGCGCCCAATACCGTCGGCGTGGTACAGCGCGGGGAACACTACGCCATTGAGGCCAAAAAGATTATCCTTGCCGCTGGCGCAAAGGAAAATTACATGAGCTTTCCCGGCAGCACGCTGCCCGGCGTAATGGGAGCTGGCGCCGCGCAGACGATGATCAATGTCAACCGGGTTCTTCCGGGCAAGCGCATTGTCATGCTGGGCTCCGGCAACGTCGGCCTGATTGTGGCCTACCAGCTGATGCAGGCCGGAGCTTCCGTGGAAGCCCTGGTGGAGGCCGCGCCCAACATCGGCGGCTACGGCGTGCACGCCGGGAAAATCCGCCGGGCAGGCGTGCCGATTCTGACCTCCCACACCATCCAGGAGGTATACGGCGACGGCTGCGTGGAAGGCGTGATGATCTCGCAGCTGGACCAGAATTGGAAGCCCATTCCCGGAACCGAGCGGGCGATTGCCGCCGACACGGTCTGCCTTGCCGTCGGCCTGAATCCGATGACGGAATTGGCGTGGATGGCGGGCTGCGCGTTTACCTTCCTGCCCGGGCTCGGCGGACATGTCCCCATGCACGACGCCAATATGCGTACGACGGTCCCTGACATTTATGTGGCCGGAGATATTACGGGCGTAGAAGAGGCGTCCTCCGCCATGGAGGAGGGGAAGCTGGCTGGCATCGCGGCGGCGGCGTCCCTCGGCTATCTGGACGACGCCGGGGCGGAGCTCCGCAAGAACGAAGTCCGCGCACGCCTGGATTCCCTGCGCACGGGCCTGTTTGGAGAAAAGCGCCAGACGGCGAAGCAGGAACAGATGCGGCGCATGGAAGAATTTTGTCAAAGAAAGGACCGTGTTTGAATATGACCGAAGGTGTACGTTTTACCGGCATTCCCAGCGCCGAGGAACTGCGAGGCGCTTCCGGCATTCCCAGCCAGGAGCGCATGAAAAAGGGCCCCGTGGCGGTCATTGAGTGCGTACAGGAGATTCCCTGCAACCCCTGTGAAAACGCCTGTCCTTTTGGCGCGATTAAGATCGGGGATCCGATTACCAACCTGCCCGTTTTGGATGGGGAAAAGTGCACCGGATGCGGGACTTGCGTCGCCATGTGCCCCGGACAGGCCATTTTCTTGGTGAATGAAGCCTACTCGGAGACAGAGACCGAAATTTCCTTCCCCTTTGAATATCTGCCGCAGCCTGAAACGGGCGATGTAGTCGATGCGGTGAACCGCGCCGGAGAAGTGGTCTGCAAGGGGACGGTCACCAAGGTCAAAATGCCGCCCTCCTACAAAAATACGTGCGTTGTCACCATCGCTGTTCCCAAACAGTATGCCGGAGAGGTCCGCAGCATGAAGCGCCTGGTTCTGGCGGAGTCCCTCCCGGCTCCCGAGAAAAGGAGTACCGCCAGCCAGCTGGTTTGCCGTTGCGAGGAACTGACGAGAGAGGACATCGAACGGGCAATCGACGAAGGCGCTACGACGATTGACGGCATTAAGCGGCGCACGCGGGCGGGAATGGGACTTTGCCAGGGGAAAACCTGTGAGCGGCTGGTGGCCCGCATTCTTTCCGAGAAAACCGGACGGCCCCTGGCGGACTTCCTGCCCGCCACAAAGAGGGCTCCTGTCCGTCCCGTACAGATGAGCATTGTCGCGGATAACTGCGAGGAAAATTGAAAGGAGAAACCGCATGTCAAGAGAATACTTGGATTACGAGAAGCGCCGCCTGATGACCAGTTACCTGTTGGAACGGGCTGCTTCTGCGGGGAAGCCTATTACGGTTGCCTTTACCGACGAATCCCGGGCGGTAATCGATATCACCATGATGGACGGAATGGCCGCGAGGAGCGTGGCCCTCGTCAGCAAGAAAGCCTACACTGCGGCGCTGATGCACAAGCGTACCGCCGATTGGTGGGCTCAAATGAAAAAGCTGGGCATTGATTCCTTTGCCATGAATGATCCGCAGATGACCTATCTGCCCGGCGGCGCGCCGATCTTTACGGACGAGGGCGACCTCATCGGCGCAATTGGCGTCAGCGGCTGGACGATGGAGGAGGACCAGATGCTGGCGGATGAGGCGGTTGCCCTTTTGAAAAAGTAACCTGCCTTTTGCAAACATGGGTGGGCATGTCCCGGAATCCTGTTGAGATAACCAGGCTTTGCTTGTAATAGCTGGTGATTCCCATTCTTTTTGCGCGCAGAACTACCTTTCCTTATGAGATTCAATCAACAATCGCATGGAGAAAAGGAGAAAGATATGATTAAAGTTATCATCCCCATTGCCGTAATGATCGCAATTATTGTAATCAAACAAATTCCCTTCATTGGCGGAAAAGTTCACTACGCGCTCCTGGCTGCCGGGGCCGTCGCCCTATTGGTAGGCGGTATCTATCATCCGATGGATTGGATTACAGCTTATATCGACGGGTTGAACCGCATTTCCTGGGTTATCCTGATCGCGCTTTTCGGCGGCATCTACGCCCGCACCCAGACGGCTATGGGGACGATGGACACGGTCCTGAGCGCCAGCCGCGCCGCCTTTGGACACACACCCAAGGGGCTTTACGCCGCTGGCATGATTACGCTGATTCTCTTTGGTTCCCTTCTGGGAGAGGGCCTGTCTGCCGCCTGCGTGGCAGGTGTGCTGATGGTGGGCCCCATGCGGGACCTGGGGCTGGAACCGGAGCAGATTTCCGCGTCCTTGGTGCTGGGCGGCCTGCTGGGCTCCCTGTGCCCGCCTATGACCAACGGGATTGTGCTGGCTTCCTCCCTGTGCGGCGCGGACTATGACACCGTTTTGAAGTGGTCCTTTGTGACGGTCCCATTCTGCTGCGCGGTTGTGATTCTCTTCTATGCCTTCCGCTGGATCAAGATCAAGGCGCTGCCGGAGCACCTGATTCCCCAGGAAAAGGCCGGGACCATCCTGAAAAACGGCATCTCTACCTTGGTTCCCATGCTGACGCTGGTTGTGATTATGATTCTCGCCTATGGTCCCTGGAACAGCACCGTAAACACCAACCTCATTACCTATATATGGGGATGGCTGCAAAAGCTGGTTTCCGGGATTCCGTTCCTCAGCGGTTTAAGCAACATGATTGTGCTGTCCCTGGTCACGGTTACCATCATTGCATTCTGCTTCAAAAAAGTCCGGGAATATGGTGTTGGAAGGTGCATCAAAGAGGGATTCAAGGACTATCTGCCCTGCGGCGCCGTCCATGCCTGCTGCGCCCTGATGCTGGGAGGCTTCTATGCGGCCGGGCTGATTGACGTGATCGCCGAGTGGGCCGTTACCCTGAACACTGGCCTGCTCAAGCTGGGAGGCGCCGGAGCCATGGGCCTGATGGGCATGATTACGGGTTCTCAGTCCACGTCTCAGAATGTGATTCTCTCCTTCTTTGGTCCTGCGCTGACGGCCACGGGTATGACGGCCGAGGCGGCTGCGCTGGCGGGCTCCCACTTGGCGATGGGGTCCCAGGCCTTCCCGCCTACGGATCTTTGCACCATTGTGGTTGCGCCCCTGGTGGCGGGCACGCTGGGCGAGCCTTGCGACTACGTGAAATCCATGATGAAGTCTCTCCCCGGTTTCCTTTTCCTGTTTGGCATGGGCATTTTGCTGCTGTTCGTCTCTCCCTGCTGACAGCGGGTTCCCCAGGCGTTTTGGGCCGCGGAGGGCAGCTGTGAAATGGCAGGCGGCCGGGGCGTTGGTTCCGCCCCAGCCGCCGTCATTTTACCCGCTTCGAAGGTCGGTTCCCCCAAAAATGTAGGCCGCAATATTAAAATGGAGGTTATGCGGAATGTCAATGGCTTATGGCAATACGACTACCTATGGTCAAAAAATTGGAATCCTCATGCTGGCGACCCATTTTCCCCGCGTCCCGGGAGATATCGGAAACGCCACCAGTTTTCCCTTTCCGGTGGTGTACCGGGTCGTGCGGGAGGCTACAGCCGAAACCGTCGTAAACCAGCAGGACCCGGCTTTGATTGAACCGTTCTGCCAGGCGGCGCGGGAGCTGGAAGCGGAGGGGTGTAAATGCATTGTCACCAGCTGCGGCTTCATGGCAATTTTTCAAAAGGAAATCGCGGCGGCTGTCAATATTCCCGTGATCTCCTCCAGCCTGCTGCAAGTCCGCTTGGTGAGCTCTATGTTACCAGGCAGGAAGATCGGCATTATCACGGCGAAGGCGCCCGCGCTGGGGGAGAAGCATTTCCGGGGCGTGGACATTCTCGATGTGGACAAGGTGGTCTACGGCATTGAGGACACGGATTTTGGGCAGACATTTTTTAAGGACTGCGATTACATAGACCTGGGCTTGGCACGGGAGGAAATGATAAAAGTCGGCCAGAAGATGCTCTCGGAACATCCGGATATCGGCGCCATTGTGCTGGAGTGCACCAACATGCCCCCCTTTACCAAAGCCCTTCAGGAGTCTACGGGGCTTCCTGTATTCGACGTAATCAATTTGATCCGTTATGTGCACGACGCGATCGTATCCCCCGGCTATACGGGGTACCTGTAATTCCCCAGCGTCTCCCTAGGCGGGGCTCTGAGGAAATCTGCTCTCCCCAGAAGCCGGAGGCGGACCGGAGGGGGAAGGCGGGCGGATGAAAACGGGTTGAATATTTGCGGCGGCGCCTAGGCCAAGCGGCAGCATCCTTTACATGAAAGGAAGATTTCTTTGAAAATTAAGAGCATTGATGTATTTGACTTTGCCAAGTGTTTAAACTACACGGACTGCGCGCCCATTTGCATTCGCATCAATACGGACGCGGGAATCAGCGGATTTGGCGAAGTGGGCCTTGCTTACGGCAACGCCCACTATGGCGGCGTTGGCATTGTGCGGGATTTTGGCCAGCTCATCATCGGAATGGACCCTTTGAACAGCGAGGCCATCCGTGAGAAGCTGTTCCGCACCACGTTTTGGGGCATGGGAGGCGGTACGGTTATCAACGCTGGTATGAGCGCGATTGATATTGCGCTCTGGGACATCAAAGGCAAATATTACAAGGCCCCCGTGTATCAAATGCTTGGCGGGAAAACCAATGACAAGCTGCGCGCTTACGCCAGTCAGATTCAATTCGATTGGGATTTGGAAGACCGCAATATGGTGACTCCCGGCCAGTACGCCGAGGCGGCGAAGAAGGCCATGGCGCAGGGGTATACCGCCGTGAAGGTAGACCCCGTGGGCGTGGCGGCCAGCGGAAACTGGCAGCGCACGTCCCAAGACGCGGATTGGCGTCTCCGGGGCCAGATGCCCAAGCCCGTGCTGGAGCTGGTAAGGGCCCGCTTGCAGGCGGTCCGGAGCCTCAGTGAACAGCTGGATATCATCATTGAACTGCACGCCTTCACGGACACCAGCACGGCCATCCAGCTGGCCAACTACATAGATGATTTGAACATCATGTACTATGAGGAGCCTGTGCACCCGCTGAACCCGGTGTCCATGCGGGAAATCCGGGACAACATTAAGATTCCGGTGGCCTCCGGTGAGCGGATTTATACCAGATTGGGATACCGTCCTTTCTTCGAGAATCGGTCGCTGAGCGTCATTCAACCGGATGTCTGCCTGTGCGGCGGTATTTCCGAGACCAAGAAAATCTGTGATATGGCGGATACGTATGACGTGAAGGTGCAGATTCACGTCTGCGGGGGCCCCATTTCCCAGGCGGCAGCCCTGCACGTGGAGACGGTAATCCCAAACTTCTTGATTCATGAACAGCACTCTTATGGCATCAAGCAGGCCCTGCGGGAAACCTGCCGATATGATTACCTGCCTGACGAAAACGGCAATTTGACGGTACCGGAACTTCCTGGAATCGGACAGGAGATTACGGAAGAGACCATGAACAAGACCTGGGTTTATACCGTGGAGTAACGGACAAAAATGGAAACGCAAGGAGCGGTTCTATATTCAAAGCCGGACG
>CAPOAR010000110.1:0-9939 GCA_948670295.1 uncultured Oscillospiraceae bacterium
CTATTTTACACTTCTTTATCATTTGTGCAATATCTATTTTTCAAACAAGGCCTAGCCCTTGTTGGCCACTGTGTGGCCGTTTGTGGGCCCTGCTGAAAAGGACAGGCGGCTGGGCCCAAAGAGCCCAGCCGTATATCCCGTTACGGCAGAAATTTCGGCAGCACCCGATATCGGCTGACACCGAAGCTATTGCTCCGCTGGATGATTTCTTCTGGAATCTGGCTGAGATACTTCCGTCCGAAATTGGTATCCCCAAACCAGCAGTCGAAGTTCGCCACCGGCAGCACCACCCACTCACTGTCTTCCGGCTTGTTGGCGGCATAATAGGCAATAAGCGTTTGGATTACCTCGGCGGGTAGCTTCTCTGGCCTCACTGCCTCGGTCTTTGCCAGCAGATCGTCGGGCAAATCAACCATGCCCTGCCGCAGCGGCCCCAGTTCCAGCGCATCGGCAATCACATCATCAAAACGAACGACCCATGCGGCGTCCGCATTGGAAGAAAACAGCGGCATCTGGAATTGCCGCACCTTTTTGCGCCACTCAGCATCGAATTTTTTATCCAGATCTCCAGCGGCCCCGGCATACGCCTTCCGCACCACCTTCGGGTTATCTCTCGCAAAGGCCATTGCCGCATGGAAGTGACGGCAAAACCACCCGCGGCCATCCTCGCCCACCAGCGCCGGGAACTCCCCGTGGAGCGTACCGAACTCTGTCCGATATTGCCACTCAGGTTTTGCATCGGTCTGTTCCGGCACACTGCACCAGGCACACAGTCCCCGGCGGGCATAATCTATCCGTCCTCTGGGTTCATCATCCAGCACCGCTTCATCTGGGCCGTGGAACAGGAACCCACGGGCCAGGATGGTCAAAATCCGGGAGAGCCCGCTGAAGTCCCGCAGAGCCTCAAAGGTGAACCGCCCCAGCCATGTGGTATCCTTTTTTCCATCGGACTTGTAGGCTACCGGCTCGGTGTAGTCCAAAAACTCCTGCCATTCATTCAGCATGGCGTACCTCCAACACGTTGGGCAAAATGGTGTCCGGCAGCAGCTCCCACAGCAGACCCCGTTTGCCCAACGCCACCACATACCGCACCGCGATCACAGGCTTTACGATCTCGTCCAGCAGCTCCCGGCACTTGGTGGAGACAGCGTCCCGGTAGGACTGGGAGGCCGTCTTTTTTTGATACGCCTCCATCATGGCGGCGAAAGCGGGGGAGTCGCCATCCCTTGTCAGCCGCTTGCGATCCTGGGAGGTGTTCTCTTGGTCGATGTCCAGCAGGATGTCGGGCAGCACCCGGTAGCCGCCAAAGCGAAAATCTGCCAGCAGGTCAAACAGTTCCTCAAACTCCGGCAGCCATTCCAGAAGAAACCGCTCCCGGGCCTCGGAGTCCAGAAACTGCCACCCCTCCCGGCGCAGAGCTTCCAGCGTTTCGGATACCCGCTCCGGCGGCAGCTCACCAAATTGGGCATACAACTCGTCCACATCCCAATCATCTTCTTGTCCACGGGAAAAGAGGATGCGCTCCACGTCGTTCTTCCTACCCTTGCTCCGAACGGGCGCTCGGCAGGCCCGGATGCGGGACTGGCACGCTTCGTAGTCTTTGAGCAGAGCAGCCACCGCCTTCAGAATGCGCTTGTCTAATTTATTCTGCCAATCCGATTGGGCAGCAAAGATAAACAACTCCTCGTCCCGCGCCGGGACAGCTTTGATTTTCGGCGTGTGCTTTTTCAGTTGGTGGGCCAAGTAGGGCAGCCGCTCCACATTGGAATCCACCTGCTCCCAATCCACTCTATTGAAGAACGCTTTCAGCTTCGCGGCGTGGGTGGGCTCGTACCAGGCCCGCCGCTCTCCGGCGTGCTCCGCCAAATATTTGTACTGCAAAAACGGCGTCCGCTTCACCGTCCGCTGGCCCAGGAACTCCTCCAGGTTGGGCCGCACCCCGCTCTTGGCCGCGTCGATCTCCAGCCCGGTGAGGATGGCCAGCAGCTCCGTCTCCTCCCGGCACCGCTGGCGTTCGGTATCATCGGAGTTTTCGTTGTAGGCGATGATGCTGCGGTCCAATGCGGCGTTACAGATCTGTCCCACCCGGGAGGAGAATGTGTCCCGCACCGCCTCGAACCGGGCCTCCCAGTCGTGGGCGGAGGCGATCCGGGGTTCCGCTGCCGGAATCATCAGCAGGGGAAGGTTCTCCCGGTTGTCCAGCGATTTGTATTTTTCAAAACGCTCAATGTCGTAGTTGCGCCGCACGCAGGCATTGATGATCGGGTCGGCAACGGTCTTGACCATGTCGCCGTCGTAGTCCGCACCGCCCAGCCGTTCCGCCGCCAGCATATTGGAACTCACCATCACCACGTCGGTAAGCTGTCGGAAATAGAACTGGCGCATATTGTTTTTGCCATCATAGAAGGAAAGCTGGATCTCCTCGTTGCGGGCGATGTGGGGATTGCGGAGAAGGGTACACACCTCCTGTCGTGGGTACGCTGCACCAGGGGCGTAGAATGTGCCGTTGGGGAAGTCCTGCGCGTTGGTGAACGCCGCCGCGTAAAATGTCCGCTCCCGTTTGGTTCGGGCCTGCCTGAGATCCAGCAACCCCACAAGAAAATCCAGCAGGTCGCCGGACAGATAACGGTTGTCTCCCGCCACGATGAGCCGCCCTACGGCGTAATTTTTCACAATGCGCTCCGCCATGTCGTCCGGCGCCTGGGTGTACACAGGCTCGTTGATAAAAAGGGGATTCTTTTTCAGAACGGCGGCGAGATAGTAGTTCTGCCCCTTCTCCCTCTCCCAGAAATGCCGCCCTTCCAGCGCCCGCAAAAAGTAATCCCGCCGGAACTGATCATTGGCCCGGAAATTGTAGTAGGCCAGCTCCGTCTGCTTGGTGAGCCAGTGGCGATCATCCTCCTCCGGGCTGTGCTCCCAGCCATCCGGCAGGTCGGCTGGCCGGAATTCGTCCGCCCGGACGGACACGGTGGTGAGGAACTGGTAGTTAAGCTCAGTGAACTGCTCCGGCCTCTCCTTGCTCACGTTGGTGATATACAGCGCGTGACGGTAGCGGCGAAACGTGTCCCAATAGTCCGCCCAGGTCATGCCGCACTCCGTCATCCACCCCAGCCCCTTGCACATGGAGCGGGTGAGGATGACGTCCACATCCTTCACCTGATGCTCCACGCCCCACAAGTCGGTGATGGTGCGGGTGCCGCAGTCCGTCAGGAAGGTGTGAAAATCCACTTGATGGAGCATCCCCTTGACGTAGGGCAGGCGGATCTGGAAGGAGGTGTGGATGTGCCCGCCGCACAAAACGCGGTCGATCTGCGCGGCGAACCGGGGCGAGATCAGCCCCTCGCCGTCAAAGCAGGTGATCTCCACATCTGCCTTTTTCTCCACCCTGTGGTACTTCCGGGTGGTGTTTTTTGTGCCATCGTCCTCCACGGTGATGACCGGGACGAGATACTCCGTGCGGGTGTAGTTGTCCACCACGATGACCCGATGGGGACGGTCGATGTCCACGCCGTCGATGCGCGTGCCGCTGGACAGCATCAGCCCATTGTAAGCGTACAGCTTGGAGAGCTGGCAGCGGTCGATGTCCATGCCCAGCATGATGCGCTGGCGAACCGCGTCATATAGATCGGCCCGGATAAAGGACAACCGCGCCTGACGGCTCATGCTGCCGGAGCGCTCGAAGGCCACATATCGATGGGGGCCAGAGCCAAAGTCCAACCCTACGCCCTCGGGGCGGAACATGGCCCGGGTCTTCTCCTGGCGGATGCGTTGTTTCTTATTGGCAGCGCTGCGGTCGAAAACGCCTGCAAAGTCCATGTAGAAGATCGCGTCGGACAGGTCGGGAATCAGCTTCCCATCAGTGGATTCGGCGTAGCCGTCGTCCCGTAGGACACACATGGTCTGGAAGAACAGTGCGTTGCTGTCCTGCTCGTGGGTGGCGGTTCTGCTTCTGCACTTTTCCGTGGCCGATGCGCTGAGATTGAAAGTGTACGTGCCATCCTTCTCGGTAGCGTAACTCATCACCGCACGGGCGGACAGCTGGAAAATCTGATATCTGCATTGGGCCACGTCCTCACCTCCCGACAGTCATATTTTACCACACAAAAGCGAAAACGCAATATGAATATTGCTCCCACAATTTTGTGCGGGGGCAGTATTTTATTTTGCGCGGAAGAAGGAGGCGGATGAAATTTTCCGCGTCAGGCTGTCAATCAACGGACGAAGAAAGGAGAAGCACCATGTCAATTTTGGGAGAACGCTATTTCAAAACCAGCAACGCCGTCTACTGCTACGGCCTGAGCTGCCGGGAGCTGGCAGTGTACGGCTACCTGCGCTCCCGCGCCGGGAGCAAAGATCACTGCTGGCCCAGTATGCAGACCATCGCTGCGGCGTGTGGCTGCTCCGACACCACGGCCCGCAAGGCGGTGGACGAGCTGGAGCGGCGTGGTTTCATCCGCCGGGTGGCGACCTACGCCACCGACCACAAGGGCCGGAGACGGCAGTGCAACAACACCTACTACATCCTGCCGATGCCTCCCTTGCCGGGGCCCAAGGACAAGCTGACCTACCACGAGCAAGTGGGTGAGGATGCGGGGGATCAGCATACGGCCTAATGGGGCCCCCGCGCGAGCCCAGCCGAAGGCGGGTCGCGTGGGGAGAGGAGGGGCAAGGGAGCGCAGTGGGGAATGCCCAGAGGGCGTTTCCCACGGAGCGGACTTTGCCCCGACGACAAGCAGGATAAACACCGGGCGTCAAAGGTGACGCCCGCCGAGCCACAACCACCCGCAGTGCGGGCGGTTTCCCGGTATCACGATTGGGGTCAAAATCGGAAAGGAAATGCGCTGTTGGGGTCAACAATCCCCGAAAGACGCAGAATAATAGGCTTTATGCAGGGGTCAAACCCCAGGAAGGAGCAGAAAATGGGCAAAAAGGACAAATTGGCGGTCTATCTCACGCCGGAGAAAAAGGTCGAGCTGGAACGCCGTTATCATGAGGACGGCAGCAAAACCATGACCATGTTCATGAGACACGCGCTGGATTTTTACCTGGATTATCTCAGCGCCCAGGACGCGGGATTATTTCTCCCAGCCGCCATCCGCTCGTGCATTGAAGGGCGGCTGGGAACGATGGAGAAACGCATGGCGTCGCTGATGTTCAAGCTGACGGTGGAACTGGATATGTGCATGAGTATCCTGGCGGACTGCACGGAGCTGGACGAGGAATATCTGCGGCGCAAGCGTGCGGAGAGTGTGGAGCGTGCGAAGCGCACCAACGGGCAGACGCGCTTTGAGCAGATCGCGCGCCACATTGAGGAGGACTGATGCCTGGGCTGATTTTGAAAAGCCCGTACATCAAGTACGGTGGCAAGGGCGGGGGCGGCGGTTACCTGCGCTACATCGGCACGAGGGACGGCGTGGAACTGGTGCCGGATGACCGCCCCGCCACGAAACGGCAGGAACAGCTGATCCGTTCGCTGGTGCGGGATTTCCCGGATACGAAAGAGCTGCTGGAGTACGATGATTGGCAGACGTCCCGTACCAAAGCCCACGCCTCCGCGTTCATCACCACAGCACTGGAGTGCAACTGGGAGCAGGCCAATTGCTCTGACGTGTACCTGAAGTACATCGCCACCCGTCCAAGGGTGGAGCGTCTGGGCAGTCACGGCCTGTTCAGCGATGACGACACCGTGGATCTTCAAAAAGCGGCGGCGGAGCTGGACAGCTACACCGGCAATGTGTGGACGCATATCATCTCGCTGAAGCGGGAGGACGCGGCCCGCCTGGGTTACGACCATGCATCGGCGTGGCGTGACCTGCTCCGTCAAGAGCGCAATGAAATTGCCGCCGCCATGGGTATCCCGCCCGACCACTTCCGCTGGTATGCCGCCTTCCACGATGAGGGCAATCATCCCCACGTCCACATGATGGCGTGGTCCAGCCAGCCCAAGGAGGGCTGGCTGGATCGGGACGGCATTCGCAAAATCAGATCCACGCTGACCAATCAGATCTTCCAGCAGGAAATGCTCCATCTCTACGAGCAGAAGACCGTTTCCCGGGACGAGCTGGTGCGTCAGGCGCGGGCGTCTATGCTGGAACTGGTGAAGGAAATGCGCCAGGGCGTCTGCGACCACCCGGAGGCGGAGAAATTGATGTGGGAGCTGGCCCAGGCGCTGGATAGTGTGAAGGGACAGAAGAAGTACGGCTACCTGCCCAAGCCGGTGAAAAAGCTGGTGGATAAAATCGTAGACGAGATGGAGCGCCTGCCCGTGGTGGCCCAGTGCTATGAGCAGTGGCAGGCGCTCCAGGGCGAGGTGGAGGGTTACTACTCCGACGCGCCACCCAAAAAGAAAAAGCTGTCTGAGCGGAAGGAGTTCCGGCAGATCAAAAATGCTGTTGTGGCGGAGGCGGAACGTCTCCGTCTGTCCGTGCTGACCTTTGAGAGCGAGCAGCAGCCGGATGAAGATAAGGGATATGACCATTCGCGCAACCACTGGTGTTGGCAGATGAAGCAGATGCTGGACAGCCCGGAGGAACCCATGGAAAACAAGGACTGGGCGGTGTCGGAGATGAAAATGCTGGCGGATCATGGCGTACCCCAAGCCCAATACATCTTAGGCAAGCTCTACCGGGACGGCGGCATTCTGATCCCGGACAGCATACTGGCAGTGGAGGCATTTGAGAAAGCGGCGCAGGTAGGTATGGTTCCGGCCCAATGTGCGTTGGGTGAATTGCTGCTTTCCGATGATTTGGACGTGCGTGATCCACAGACAGGAATGAAGTGGCTGGAGTGCGCGTGGCAGAACGGTTCTCTTCGTGCCGGATATCGTCTGGCAAAGGAATATCTCAGCGGGGAAAACATCGCCAAAGACGCAGAGCGCGGGCTGGAATATCTGTCCGCCTGTGCCCAGGCAGGTCATCCCGGCGCACAGTATCTGCTGGGCAAATTGTATCTTACAGGGCAGGAGGTTCCCGAAGATGTGAAGCAGGCCGAATACTGGCTGTCCCAGGCGGCGGCGCAGGGCAACGAGTACGCCGGCCTTCTGTTGGAACGGATGGAGGAGCCCAAAGCCCCCGTGGCGACGCTGGCCGTGATCCGGCTTCTCCACAGCATGAGCCGGATCTTTCAGGACAACTCCCTGCCCAAACGCAGTCCGATGGGAATGCAGACCGACCGCAAGCTGCTCCAGAAGATCCGGGAGAAGAAAATCGCCATGGGCCACAAGCCGGACGACCACCCCGACGTGGGCATGACCATGGGCTGGTAACCTTGGAAACCTTTGGCGGGTTACCTCAAATTTTTAGGAGGAACTATATCAACAAGATGCATCCAACAAGATAGCAACCCTTCCGCGAGAAGGGGGAAAGGAGCAAAATGGAGAAAGTAAAATACACAACCTATGATGAACTGCCGCTGATGCTCTCGGCGCCGGAAGTGGCGGCGGTACTGGGTATCAGCCGTGCGGGGGCATATGAGCTGGTGCGCGCTGAGGGGTTTCCAGCGTTGAGAATTGGCAGCAGGATCGTAGTGCCGAAGGAGAAATTCCTCGGCTGGATCGATGCGCAGATGGCAGGAGGCTAATGCCTGCCATTCAAGCCGGGCACTGTGCAAAGTGCTTCGTTTACGCCGCTGTTTTTCTACGCCACGCTTTTCGATTGTTCTGGATTTTCTGACGATTCTTCGGTATGGTGTTGTTTACCAAAAACGAAAGGAGTATCAAATCATGAGCAGAAAACAGGGAGCAATCTTCATGGGACTCGGCATCCTTGCCGGTCTCACGCTGAGTGGCCCCGCCGTCCAGGCGGCGGACTACCTCACCGCCCGGCCCAGCAGTCAGCCCATCTACGTGGATGGGCTGAGGGTCTCCATGACCGCCTACAACATCGGTGGGAACAACTACGTCAGGCTCCGGGACATCGGCAGGGCAGTGGATTTTGGGGTGACCTATGATGCCGCCACCAACTCCGTCTACATCGACAGCACACAGCCCTACCAGGAGGAGATCCCCGTCACGCCGTCCGGCCCCACGGAAGAAAGCGTCCAGGCCACCCTGGCGCAGCTCCAGGAAATCTACCCCAATGGGGCGTTGTTCCCCACACCCTACCGTTCCACCAGCGGCGGGCCATATAGCCAGGGGATTCACTGCTCCGGATGGGCCACACTGTGTTCGGACGCAGCTTTTGGGAACCTACCCTGGCGGCGGGTGGACAGCCCGAGTTGGGAGCAGATCCGCCCCGGTGACCTGATCCGCTATGACAACAGCAGCAATGGCCACGTAGTTGTGGTGGCGAAGAAAACCGATGAGTACATCAAAGTCACCGAGAGCGGGCTGAACAATAAAGTTCGCTGGGGAGGGCAGTACTTCAAGTGGTGGCTGGAAGAACAGCCTGGATATGCTATATACACCCGCTATCCGCAATAGCACGGCCCAAACGATATCGCCGGGGGCCGCTCCACACGGAGCGGCCCTCAGTTCATTTCTGGCGTGTTCACCCCTGTGAAGCGGTTTGTGCCCATCCTGCGGGGCAAGCGGCATCCGTGTCCCCCCCACAGAGAGAACGCGGTGTCGGCGCCTTTGTGGGCCGTTGTGTGGGACTGTGAATTGCACCACTGTTAACAAAGAATAATGCCGCAACACGCCACCCAAAAAGTTGTGTCTGAACTGATAATCTTTCCCGTTTGCCATGGCTATTCCCGCCAGCTTGTGGTATGGTGTGTCGCTACAGGAGGCGAGAACAATGCGAAAAACTTTGGAAGATCTCTACTACGGCAACATCACACCCAACGCGCAGGATATGGCACCCAATTCGGAGCTGAAGAGGGCGACAGACCGAGTGGCCCGTTTCGAAAATCAGCTCACGGAGCTACTTGACGAAACCGAGCAAACAATCCTGGCAAAACTCATCGAGTCGCAGCATGAAATTGACAGCATCACAGCCCTGGAAAATTTCATCCTGGGGTTCCGGCTTGGCGTTCGGATGATGGCCGAGTGCATGGATGATAATGACGGCGATATCAGAAATGGAGGTGTGTGATCACGGCAAAGAAAAGAGCAAACGGCGAGGGCAGCCTGCGCAAGCGTTCTGATGGCCGTTGGGAGGGCCGCTACACGGCGGGCCGCGACCCGGTGACAGGCAAGGCCATCTACAAAAATGTCCTTGCCAAGACCCAGAAGGAGTGCAAGGAAAAGCTGGCCCAGGCAATCGAGAAAAGCGGCAAAATTGATGTAGCCAAATCTGGTCAGTACACGGTGGAGGAGTGGTGCTGGCTCTGGCACGAGAACTACTGCAAGCCCGCCGTCAAAGACAGCACGGCAGAGTATTACCGCAGCTACATTGAACACCACATCGCGCCCAACATCGGCAAAATCAAGCTGGAAAAGCTCACCACATTGGATCTTCAAAAGTTCTACAACAAGACCAAAAAAAGCGGCAGGGTAGAGAAATATGAGGGTATGGAAGATCGAAGCCTGAGCGCCCGGACGGTACGCGGTCTCCACGCCATGCTCCGCACGGCATTGGACCAGGCGGTGAAGGAGCGGCTTATCCCCTTCAACCCGGCTATTGGCTGCCGCCTGCCGCCCAAGGAGAAAAAGGAGATGCAGATCCTTCCGGCGGAGCAGATTGGAGCCTACCTCAGCGCGGCGGAGGAGCATGGCGTCCTGCCCATGTTCTACCTGGAGCTGACCACGGGTCTAAGAAGGGGCGAGCTGACGGCCCTCCTCTGGACTGACCTTGATGTGGAGGCCCGAACCCTGACGGTGTCGAAATCTGCGGGGCGTTTGAAGGGCGAGGTGCGGGTGACCCAGCCGAAAACCGCCAATTCGGTGCGGACGATCTGCCTGCCCAAAGAGACGGTGGACCTGCTGATGCAGGAGCACGAGAAGCATCCGTCCAACCCCTATATGTTCCCCTCGCCGGTGACGGGGAAAATGTACGGCCC
>CAPOAR010000111.1:0-9839 GCA_948670295.1 uncultured Oscillospiraceae bacterium
CCGCTCCAAGCTCCCTCACTGTCCGCTTTTCCGCGCTTCTTAAAAAATACTCATTCCCCCGTCGTACCTCCGGCTGTCCCGCCGGACCGCCCGGTCCAGCTCGTCCACGGTAAGCTGCCGGGCCGTCTCCGCCTCGCCCATCCGGGCCGTCCGCGCCGCCTGTCCTGCCTCCGCCGCCAGGGACGCGGGCCGGGCCGCCTGGGCGGTTTGGCGGTAGAGCTCCTCCAGCCCCCGCCTGCCCTCCTCCGGCCCCTGGGGGACGCTGTGGTGCTCCTCCGTCTCCGGCGTCCGCCGCGGCCCCTCCCCCTGCCATGCCGGGACGCCTTCCCGGAACTTTTCCACCTGCCATATCTGTCCGCCGTTCCGGGCCAACCCCTCCGGCCATACCTGGCTGCCGCTCCGGGCCGTCCCCTCCGGCCTCCATGCCGGGGCTGCGGGCCGCTGCGCGGCCCTGTGCCACTCCAATACTCCGGGCCGCCGTTCCGTCTGGGCCTGTTCCGGCCCGTCCCGGCCGCTTTCCCTGTCCAGCGTCCCCTTGTCGGCCTCCGCCTCCGACCCTCCGCCGGGGATAACCGGGGCCTCCAGCCGGCGCGCCTCCCAGGCGGGCGGCGGGGCCTCTCCGGCCCCCCCGCCGTCCGTCTTCGTCATCTCCTCCGGCCATTCCGGCCCGCCTGTCCCGCCGCCCGTGGGAACGGCCCGCGGCCCGCTGTTCGCCTCCGGGCCGCCGTCCCCCTCGGGGGGCGGCACATCCTCCTCGCCGTCCTCCTCCGGCCCGCTGACCGGGACAACCGGGGCCCCCGTCTCCTGCTCCAGCGCCAGCGCCAGCCCGTCCTCCTGCCCGTCCTCGTCCGGCTGCTCCTCCACCAGCTCCAGCAGCTCCTCCACCCGGTCAATCACGGCCCCCGCCCCCCTTCAGCTGTTCATATCGCGCCCAGTCAAACTCCCGGTTGACCGACCAGCCCTCCCTGGGCGCGCCGCACACGGGGCAGGGCTCCTCCTGGGCCCGCTGGCGGCACTCGGGGCACAGCCGCGCCAGCTCCTCCTCCTGGTCCAGCGCCAGGTTGAGGGCGCACCACAAATAGTCCCGGTCTGTCATGGCTTTTGCCCGCGCCTCGGTGGGCAGAGCGCCGAACAAGCGGAGCACGCGCCATTGAAGGCGCTCATAAGGCGCGTGCTCCAGGCTTTTTTTCGCCGCGCGATCTCCCTCTCCCCGTCCAGGGCGGAGGGGTTGTGCTCCCGGTTAAACGCCGCCCAGGCGTCCGACAGCCGGGCGATATCCTCCACCCGCAGCCTGTTCAAGGCGTCCTGTCCGTCCTCGAACACGGCCCTGCCGTGCCGCTCCAGCGCCTTGGCGATGAGACAGGCGTTGCGGCATACCGCCCGCTCCCTGCCGTCCCTTGCCAGGCCGTCCCCCTCCCGCCGGGCGTCCAGCACCTCCCGGGCGGACAGCAGCCGCAGGCTGCCCTCCTTCACCCGCACCCGGTCGGGTCCGTTCCACAATCCGCCTTCCATTTACGCCGCCGTCTCCATCCTGCGGCGGGCCACCAGGGTGAGCTTTTCCACCACCGTCTTGCCCAGCTGGGCGTCCTCCTCGATGCCGCTCCACTGGCAGTCGGAGTAAATCACCTTTCGGTCGGGCTTGCAGATCACCAGGGAGAAGCCCCTCATGTCATAGAAGCTCAGCCCATCGGCGATGGCCTTGTCGGTGGCGTACAGCCGGGTGAGCTGGATGACGTAATTCTGGGGTCCCTGGACGGTGGCCACCGGCTCCTCCTCGCCGAAGGCCTCCACGCAGTAGGAGCTGCGGGTGGTCTTGCAGGTGTAGCTCTGCACCACGGCCACCTTCCTCCCGTCCAGCTCCAGCCAGATATCGGCGCTGGTGGGGAATCCCGCCGCGCCCAGTCCCGCGCTGAAATTGCTGTTCATTTCATTCCCTCCTCATAGCTGCGTCCGGTCTGCCTGCCACGGCTCGGACGCTATACCATTCACGCTGCGAAGCGCCCAGGCCGCTCGGCCTCTTTCGCTCCGTCTCGGGCAAAACCCGCCTGCCCCTATGCGGCGGCTGGGCTTTTCCCCTCGCTCCGCTCCAAGCGTCCTCGCTGTCCGCTTCTCCGCGCTATACCGTAATATGCGCGCTCAGCCACACCTGGTTGAGCCCGTGGGCCACGGTGAAGGCGAACTCCACCACGCATACGGCGGGGTCGCTGTCCAGCGCCGACACGCTCACGCCCTCATACCCGTCGATGATCTCCCGGCCCACCCGCTTCTCCAGCTCCATCACCACCAGCGAACGGATGGCCCCCCGGGTCTGGGCGCTGTTCTTGGCCCGGCTGAACTTGGCGCGCAGGGCGCTGCGGATGCCGGGGATCACCTCGTCCACCACCAGGATGGTGCTCAGCTCCCGCCAGGTGGCGTCCGCCGCCCCGCCTGTCTTGGTCCGGGTGGTGACGCCGCGCACCACATAGCACGCCCCCGCCAGCGTCTCCAGCGGGGTCACGCCCCCCTGAACCAGCACATCCACGTCCCCGTCGCCATAATTGCACTCCAGCTCCCCCAGCCCGTAGAGCTGCGCGCCTCCCAGGGGCAGGGCCGGGTCGGCGCTCCCCGCCACGGCCCCCGCCACAGCGGCGGCGCACAGCGCCCCGCCGCCGTCGGCCAGGCCGGGGGCCGCCAGCACCACCCGTTCGCAGTTGAGCTGCGCGGCGCGCTGGACCAGCTCCTCCACGCTCTCCCCGGCCCCGCCGGCCACCACGGCGATGCGCTCCCGCCGGGCGGCGGAGCACTCCTCCACCGCGGTTTTCAGCGCCTGCTGCACCGCCAGCTCGGCGCTGTCGCACGCCACCACGCCCACGTCCTCCAGCGCCGCCATCACCGCGAAGGCGGCGTCATAATTCTCCCCGGCGGGTATGCCGTACACCACCCCCGCGCCGTTGCGGATGGCCGCCTGGGCCATCCGGCTCAGGGCGCACTCCCCCACGTCGGCCGCGGCCTTGCTGTAGCTGGTCCACTGGTAGTATGGTTCCAGTCCGTCCCCGTCCACAGCCGCCACCACCGCCACGCTGCCGCCCCCCGCCGCGGCGGCGGTGAGGCTGGACGCCTCATAGGCGGAGTACACCCCCGGTCTCTCATGCTTTGTTACCGCGCTCATCTCATTCTCCCCTTCACTTCAAAGTCGGTAAACGCCCCGGCCTCCTGGTCCGCCCGGGCGGTGAGCCAGGCCCGGCACCGGCAGGCCACCTCCAGCCGGTACAGCCCGTCCCGCTCCAAAAATTCCGTCCGGCCCGTGCGCACCTCCACGGCGGGCAGTCCCGCCGCCCCCCGGCACGCCAGGCACTCCACGGCGGTCTCCGCCGCCTTGCGGCAGGCCTCCCCGCCCCCGTCCCGGGGCGCGAAGATGTCCAGCGCCAGCGTCAGCTCCGCCTCCCGGCCATAGACCTCCCGTTCCTCCCCGGTCTGGCCGTCCCGCTCCATGCCCAGGTAATCCTGGAACCCGCCGGGGGCGCACACCACCTGGCTGACGGCGGCGGCCGCCACCGGCTCCCGCCACCGGGCGGCCCGGCCCGGGTCCATGGCGGTGACTACGTTGAGCCCGCTGTCCCGCAGCTGCTGCGCCACCCGGTCGCGCCACCTGCCCAGCGCCCCGCTCACGGCGCGTTCTCCCCGCAGGCGCGCAGCGCCATCCACAGGTGGGTGACCTGACCCCCCACCCAGATGGGCCGCACGCTCATCACCTCATAGCGTCCGCCGCCCCATTCCAGCCAGCCGCCCGGGCCGGTCTGGTCCAGGGGCAGCCCCGGCTCGGCCAGCCCCAGGAACCGCTCCTGGGAATAGCTGCCCAGCGCCCCGGCGGCATACTGCCAGTCCGCCCGGGTCATGGGCTGCACGATGGCCATTCCCCGGCCCGCCTCCTGTCCGTCCTGCTTCCGGCACACCATCTCCTGTCCATAGGCCCTGATGACCCATGTAAACGCCTCGATCAACCTTCCACCCCCCGAAACACAAACCCCTCGTCCTTGAAATAGGGCGCCATCAGCTGGAAGGCCCGCTGGGACAGCCTTGCGCCGTCCCCGTCCCCCGCCTCCCGCCGCAGGGAGATATCCCCGGCGGACAGTGCGGTGACGCCCTCCAGCCCGCGGCTTCCCCGCAGCCAGTCCATCACGATCCACGCCGCCGCCAGGGGGTAGGCCCCCTGGCAGTCCTCCGGCCCAAGGCCGTCCCGCAGCCGCCGGTCCAGCGTACGGCAGGCCGCCGCGCACAGGGTATGCAGCAGCTCCTCGTCCTGTCCCGCGCCGCCCAGGGCCTGGGCCAGCTTCAAAACCTGTTGCGTCATGCCGTCCGCCTCCTAAATCAGGAAGGCCCCGCAGCCGTCCTCCGGGCGGGCTGCCTCATCCCCATAGCTCAGCTGGGGCCCCTGGGCGAACAGCCTTCCGGTCCTGCCCCGGCACACCTTGATCAGCCCCACCAGCTCCTCCTCGTCCAGCTTGGCTGCCGCCCGCTCCAGCAGGGCATGGCCCGCCCCGGGCTCGGCGATGCCGGCCAGGCGCACCAGCTCGGCGCGCAGGCTTTTCAGGTACTTCCGGCCCAGCCGGGCCTCGTCCTCCACGCGCCGTCCCGCGCTTTTGATCACCCCGGCCCTGCGCTGGGCGGGCACCGCCACGAAGGACCACTCATACACGTCCGCCGCCCCGGTGAGCACCCCATGGCACACCTGCCCGCCGTACTCCTCCCCCTTCTCGTGGGGGCACTGGTCCAGCTCCCGGCCGCAGATGGAGCACAGCACCTTATCCACGGCGCACCCCACGCTGACCTCCCGCTTGATCCCCCCGTCGATCTCGGCGATGAGGGCGGCGTTTTCCTGGGTGCGCATCATGTACGCCCACCCCTTCAGGTAGCGGCAGGGCCGCCCGTCGGCGGTGAGCGTCCCGCCGTCCTCCACCACCTGGGTGCGGTAAATGCGGGCGGTCTGGCCCTTGGCGCTCCACTGGTGGTCGAACACGCCGGACACCCCCACGAACAGGGGGGCCAGCTGGTCCAGCGTCCCGTCGCCGAAGCGCTCGAAATCCCGGTCCACGTCGTTGTCGCACAGCCGCAGGGCGAAGGTGTACACCTCGTCCGCCCCCAGCTCCCGCCGGGCCAGGGCGTTGATGAGGGCCAGCTCCTCCCCGCCGGGCGTGCCGATGGCCTTCACCGCCCCGTCCTTACAAATCTCCATCCTGTCTCTCCTCCTCCATGGCCCGTGCCTGGGCGCGGTACAGCGCCGCCCTGGCCTCGGACTCCTCATCCTGAAGGTTCACATCCAGCCAGTCCACCTTCACCCGGTCGTCATACCCCTTCAGCCGCAGCCACCACTCGCACACCCGCTCCGCCACCGGCTCCAGGCTGCGCCGGATGGCGGCGATCTCGCTGGTGAGGATATCGGCCTGCTGGGAGCTCATCCGCTCGGTGGACGACCAGCTCAGCCCCAGCAGGAAGGGGGGGATGCCCGTCTTGGCCACCAGCTGCTCCAGGATCTGCCGCACGGGGACCTCGCTGTCCAAAATCTGGTTGTCCGCCCCGATGGTCCGAATCCCCACATCGCCGGCGCACACGAAGTCGCGCACGGCCCCGTCCCTTCCCGCCTGCATGGCGGCGCTCCACTCCCGGGCCACCTGGGCGCAGCGCTCCTGGGCGGCGGCCGCGTCCCCGCCCCCGCACGTCACGGCGAAGCGCACATTGCCCGTGCGCTCCCAGTTCTTGCCCACGGCCTGGAAGATTTTCACCAATATCTCCGCCAGAAACGGCATGGAGCGCAGCATGGACACGCCGTAGGGCGACCCGGTCTCGGGCTGGTAGGGGGTGAAGAGCAGCAGCTCCTGGCGCGGCAGCTCCCGCACCCTTCCGCCGCTGTCCCTGGCGCACAGCGCGAAGTCCAGCGGGCTGTCCCCCTCCCGGATCTCAATGCGGCCCACATCGCCGCACAGCACCGCGGCGATGTCCCGGCCGTCCGCGGTGGGGACGATCTCGCCCACCGCCCTGCCGCACACGAACATGGAATCCAGGTACTGGTCCAGAAACGCCTGGAGGCCCCGCTGGCCCCGTCCCACGTTCACCGTGCGGATAAACCGCTCCAGCCCCTCCCGGGCCCTCTCGTCCCGGCATTCCACCCGCAGCCCGCCGCACAGCCGCACCAGCTTGCCGATGGCGGCGTCCACCACGGGCACCGCCTCCCGGACGGCCCGGTACAGCGCCGCCTCCCCCGCGCCCAGGGGCGTATACCCGTCCAGCTGCACAAAGGGGTGCCTCCCCCCGTCCCGGAGCTGGGCGGCGGCCGCCGCCGTCCCCCGCTCCCTTCTGTTCCGCGCCGGCAGCCCCATCAGATGCTGAGCACCCGGCTGGCGTCCTCAAAGATCTTGGCGTAGCCGGAGATGGTGGTGATGGCGGCCCGCTCCATCTGCCGGTCGATGAGCTTGTCGTACTCCACCATCACATCCCCCGCCTTGACCATCTCCAGGGCATAATTTTTGTCCAGGCCGATGATCTTCCCCTTGGGGACGGCGCAGGTGCGCAGTACCTTGGCCCCCATGGGCGTGATGAGCCTGCCGGTGCCGTGGAAGTCCAGCCCGGCGGCGGCGTCCTGCATCTGCCGCAGGGCCAGCAGCATGGGCATGGTGTCGGCGCCCGCCAGCAGGGTGTTAAGCTGATAGGGCTCGAAGCTGTTCCAAAAGGACAGCAGGTCCTTATAGGCCAGCGTGCCCGCCGTCTCCACGGTGCTGACCTGGGCGGGGTTGCCGTTGCCGTCGCCGTTGACGATCACGCCGATGGCGTCCTCCAGGTGCATCCGTCCGATCTGGGCGCCGATCTGCCGCAGGGTGACGGAGAACAAATCCAGCTTCTGGAACCGGATGGCCTCATAGGAGGCCACCAGCATCCGCCCCCGCTTGTGGAGCTTGACCAGGCTGTCCCGGGTGCGCACGGTGGTCTGGGGGATGGCGGCCCCCTCGGCCACCTGCTTGAGCTGCTTCTCATCCTCGGGCGCGGAGGTGATGGAGCGGTAGTCCATCCCCTCGATAACGGTCTGGGTGGCGGTGATGTCGGGGAGGATGTTGGCCTCCTCCATGCCCACCTTCACCGCCCGGGCGATGTACTCGGGGAAGAGCACCGCCGACTGGGAGGTGGAGAAGAACTTGTCCACCAGGTCGGAGCCCGCCCCCTTCACCCGGATATCGAAGCGCTTGAGCTGCCGCTGGTAGGCGTCCAGCCCCTCCAGGGCGGTGCCCCGGTACTGCTCGCTGGGGTCCAGCTTTTCCAGCACCTGGGTAAAGGACCGTCCCGCCTCGTGGTACATGCCCTTTTCCAGTCTTACGTGATCGAATCTCTGTGCCATCAATAGCTCCTCCTTTGTATGTCCGATTTACGTTCTCGCCGCGAAGCCCGGGCGCTGCTTTACAGCTTCACAACCACGCTCCTGGCCTGGGCGTCCACCGCCAGCACCAGGAATTTGATTCCGTCCTCCACCGTCTTCACGCCGCCCTGTCCGTCGCAGGCCAGCCCCTGCCAGCCCGGCGCGGGGGCGGTGCTCCCGGACCAGCTTACCTTGGCCGCGCCGCCGATCTGCACCGCCACGGCGCCGCCGCGCACGCCGCCCAGCGCCACGCCGCAGGGGGCGCCGCCCGCCCCGCCCGGAGCCGCTGCGCCGTTTTCCGCCAGCGTCACCACCATGCCGGGCCGGATCTCCCCCTCCGCCTGAAAGGTGGCCGTGGTCTGGCCGATCCCCTCGAAACAAATATCCATGCTTTTTCTCCTCCCGCAGATGAAATATATAGAAATCCCCTTTATTTGAGGGCATTCCCCTGAACTGGAGGGCCTCCCCGGCCCGCTGGACGCCCTTTTCTAAAACACGTCCCGCTCCACGTAGGCGGCGGCGCTTCCGCCCCCGCCCTCCAGCGCCATGACGAAATAGCGGATATCATCCATGGCGTGGTCGAACTCCTTGCGCACCCGGTCCTCCCCGGCCTCCTCCCAGCGGTACAGCCCGAACTCCCTGGCCGCCGCCCGGCACCCCCGGCAGATCACGATTTTCCCGCCCTTCAGCGCCTGGGCGGTGCGCCGTATGCCCTCCAGCACCCGGTTGTCCGCCCTGCGCACGCTCCAGCCCTCCCGCCGCAGCGCCTCAATAAAGCTGGCCGCCGACGGGTCCACGATGACCGTTTCGATGCACCGTCCCCCAGCCAAATCCCTCACATCCTGCACATATTCCCCGTCGGTTTTCTGCCGCCCGCACTCCCGGGCGTCGTAGTAGAATTCGCCGGTCCTGTACCAGATCCCGTCCATCTCCCCCCAAAGGCCGAAGGAGGCCGGGTTTCTTGTGCCGTAATCGCAGGAAATCCGCCATCTGGCGAACTCCCCCTCCGGCACGTCCGGCATGGCCTTTTCGTCGAAGAAGTCGTATACCAGCCCCTCCGCCGCCGTCCACTCCCCCAGCACATACCGCCGGTAGAACGTTCCCTGGAACATCCGCTCATACCGCTCCCGCACCCTGGCGGACAGCCCCGGGTTGTCCCCCATGGTGAAGCGCAGATACAGCGCCCGCTTTTCCTCCGCCTTGCAGATCCACTCCCGGTAGAACCAGTGCTCCGGCCCCGCCGGGTTGCAGGAAAACCACACCCTTCCGCCCCGCACGGAGCACCGGGCGCAGGCCTGCTCCACGAAGGAGCGCGGCATCAGCGCCGCCTCGTCCAGCAGCACCCCCGCCAGCGTCACCCCCTGGATGGCCGCGTAGCTTCCCTCGTCCCCGCCTCCGTAGAGGTAGAACAGGTTTTCCCGCCCTCCGCCCCGGAGCGTCACCTCGTTCCGGCTGACCTTTTCCTCCCATTTAAAGCCCAGCCCCTCCAGCACGGGCCGGGCCTGGGCCAGCAGGTTGCGCCGCACCCCATTGATGGAGGCGGCGCACAGCCCGAACCGCTGCCGCTGGAACCGGGCCATGGCCCACAGGAAGAAGGACAGGCCCAGGGCAAAGGTCTTGCCGGAGCGCACCGCCCCGTCGCAGATCACGGCGTCAAATCCGTCCTGTCTCCACCAATCCAGCACCTGCCGCTGCTTTGGGGAGAATTCCAGCCTGTTCACGTCCCGTCACCATCCTCCGGCCGGTACAGCCCGTCCAAAAAGTCCTCCAGCGCCCCGCCCCGCTCCTGGTCCAGCACCTCCCGCAGCATGGCCAGCACCCGCACCTTGTCCACGAATTTGGCCTCGAAGGTGCCGTTGGCGTTGCGTCTGAGCTCCACCACCCCGGACAGGTCCAAAGCGTCCACCCCGTCCGCCTCTTCCCCGTCCAGGAAGGCCAGCTTCACAACGTCGTTGTTTTTCCATCTGGCCAGCCTGCGCAGCTCATCCAGCAGCTCCTGCCTGGCCGCGCCTTCTCCGCGTTTATTCTGCGTATCCATTCCCAGCCTCCTCGCCCCTCTTCGAAACATCCGTTTGGTTGCCCATTGCGGTGCAAGGCATAAAAAAATTCCGGGGCGGAAAACCCGCCCCGGCCGCTGTCAACTCAAACCCTGCTTTTCCTAAAATGCACAAAGGACAAAACGCCGATGGGCGTAAAATAGGCGCACCAAACCTCCAGCGCGATGGTTCCGCCCACCCCGTTTCCCTCCCCCGACAGCATCCCCGTCATCGGCATCAACAAGCAGGAGAAGAAAAACACGCCATGCCCCAGCATCAGCCGCTTCAGCCACCGGTCCGCCCCGTCCCTCACGCCAACCGTCAGCCCGATAAAAAACGTAGACAGAGCCATCATCCCATACCCGAGCAGATCATAATAAAAGAACAATCCGCCCTTCCCATAGTCCAGCATCCTCATGGCC
>CAPOAR010000112.1:0-9462 GCA_948670295.1 uncultured Oscillospiraceae bacterium
GCTTCGGATTGGAAAGAAATGACATTATTAGCTGCAAAGACAGCGATTGTGCGTGGGGTTGAAAATGGAAGTAATATAATCAGACATACAAATAACGGAATGTCGATTGTTTCAAATGTTAAGGGCTGTGTGTTGGCACAGACCGATTACTTTCAGTCTGATACAAAGACATTATCAGCACAGGTTGCTATGAAAGGACGCTTTACTCTTTATTCGTATATTGGAAATATATTTGTTTATCTGTGTAGCATATATTTGTTAGGTAGTCTCATAATTCCTAAAATTAAGCGATTATAGTAAATAACCTATAGTGATGAAAAGATAGCTATACAAGCATACCAATTTAAGGAACAATTAAATTCCCGTTTATCGGGGTGATGAAATCCGGGGGCGCCCCCCTCGCCGCTTTGCGGCTCACCCCGCGCACCCGCTGAACAGATACGCCCGCTTTCGCGTCCGTACCTGTTCGGCGGGTCGTTTTTATATCGCTGTTCGTGACCGCTTCCCTGGGCTGGGAGCGGTCTTTTTTGCGCTCATTTTGGTGGATTGCCCTGGGTGACTATTGAAGTAGTTGCCGTCCTCCTTTATTTTTCAGCGGTTTTGGATATCAACCCTCAGACGAGAAACCAGGGGCCCGATTTCGCCGCCCATCCATGGGGCGGGTAAATATCAGGTGTTCCAGGAAACCTTGTCAAATTTCTCTGAAAGAGGGTTCACAAGAGTTTGTATGGACACAATTTCCACTTTCGCCGTCTACAACCCCTCCGACGGCAACGCCACACGGTACGAGCTTTTACCGAGCGTCCCCGCCCCGTTCGGCTGCAAGGCGTGGCTCCACCCGCTCAGCGGCCCGGTGATGTGCTGCTGCGTCAAGCTGCAAGTACACAACGTCACCGGGGAACTGAACACGACACAGAGCGGAATCAAGCACATGAGGGCAACGGTTGATAACTGGCTCGGCCAGGTCGGGTTGACGATTGACGATTTCCAACTGTCCCGCATTGACTACGACTACAATTTTTATCTTCCCGCCCAGGTCAGCGAAGTGCTGGTGGAGACAATGCAGCAGCTCCCACAGCGGGCAATGAGTATGTCGAAAGCCGATTTTCCCCACTCCGTTTACTTTTTGTGCAAGTCGCGGCACGCTCAACTCTACCGCAAAGACAAAGAGCGCAGGGAGAAGGGGGCCAAAGTCAGCCCTTCTCAGGAGGGGCTGGTCCGGCAAGAGGTCCAATGCCACGCCAGCCACGTGAAGTATTGGTTCAAGCATTACGGGCTAACGAGGACATAGGGCAACTGGGTAACGTTAGAGCGGGAGGCGCACTACCTCACCCACGCGAAGCCTATCTTCCCGGCAGGTGATTTCTACACGCTGGACAAAGCAAGCGCCATCATCCAGGCCGACCCGACTTTGAAGCAGTTGGAAAAGAAAAAGCTGATTGATTCCCTGCTTCTCGTTCAAAACAGCGGAATTGACGCATTGAGAGCGGCCCACGCCACCAACACAGTGAAAAAATACCTCGGCCAGTTGGAGGCGCTGAACGTCAACCCCATGACCATCAAGGAAAATTTATGGGGCGTTGATTTCATTGCCAACCCCTTCTATCACCTCCAGGCAAAGGGAGGTGTAGCGGTATGATGGACAAGACTGCAACATACCCTTCCAATAAAGGGGCTGATAATATGCGGTATCTTCCGGCATACCGGGAATACATAGTCGGCAATACGAAATACAGGGTTTCCAGTGTCTTTTCGGGCAAGGGGAATTTGAAAGAAATATATGAAAAATACATTGTAAATTGCGAAAAAGAGATGCAAAAGCGCAGCGCATAGTGTATAATATATCTTGTAACAGGTCAGAACACTATGCGTTGTGCAACAGGAGGTTAAATAATGATTGCACAACAGAATTATCAAGCGGGGATTTATGCCCGTTTGAGTAAGGATGACGATACCGAGGGCGAATCGGTCAGCATCGAGAATCAAAAGTTGTTGTTGACGCAGTACGCTAAAGAGCGGGGCTTGGAGGTTGTAGACTACTACGTGGATGATGGCTGGTCGGGGACCCGGTTTGACCGGCCCGGCTTTTTGCGAATGAGACAGGATATTGAGAGCAAGCGTATCAATCTTGTGCTTGTAAAAGACCTGAGCCGATTGGGCCGCAACAACAGCAAGACGGAGGAGTTTATCACCGATATTCTCCCCGCCTACAACTGCCGTCTGATTGCGGTGAACGATGGAGTGGACACCCTGTACGCGGCGGACGATGTGAGTATCTCGTTTAGAAATATGTTCAACGATTTCTTCGCCCGAGATACTTCTAAAAAAATCCGCGCCGTTCGGAAAGCAAACGCGAAAAATGGAATGTATATGGGCCAAAGGCCCCCATACGGGTATCGGAAGTCAGCAGAGGACAAGCACATTTTGGAACCCGACCCGGTCACAGCGCCCGTTGTTCAGTTTATATTTTCACTCCGCAGGGACGGAAACGGGTATGCGATGATTGCAAGGCGTTTGAACAATGACCACATTATGCCGCCAAATGATTATTTTTACAAAAGCCAGGGGAAGGAAAACCCGTTCCCGTCAAGCAATTTGTGGGCACAGGAAACGGTCAAAAGCATCATGCGAAACGAGGTTTATATAGGAAACATGGTGCAGCAGAAGCAGGGCAGTATTTCCTACAAGGACCACCGTTTGCGGAACAAGCCGAAAGACGAGTGGATTCGGGTCGAGCACACCCATGAGCCAATCATAGACATGGAGACATGGGAGGCGGTCCGGGCGTTGGATGGGGGCGGCTTTAAGCCCCGCACGACCAATACCGGGATTGTGGGCCTGTTCAGCGGTTTCCTCAAGTGCGCTGATTGCGGGTACGGCATGAAGCGGAATGTTGCCCACAAGCCCCGGAGCGGCGGCATCATCAAGGAATACATTTCCTATCTTTGCATCAAATTCAACCAAAGCGGCAAGACCGCCTGTTCGTCCCACACGATTTCAGAGGAGCCCTTGAAAGAGGTTGTTTTGAATGATATTCGGGAAAAGGTCGCTATGATTGACATGGACGAAAAAGGCGTGATAGAGGCCATCCAGGCCCAGCAGTTGAAAGCGTCCAAAGATTCCTACCAAC
Source organism: uncultured Oscillospiraceae bacterium (assembly GCA_948670295.1). Classification (GTDB taxonomy): domain Bacteria; phylum Bacillota; class Clostridia; order Oscillospirales; family Oscillospiraceae; genus Enterenecus. Next base: position 3,131 of record CAPOAR010000112.1, read on the forward strand.
TGCAAAAGGCTGAAAAAGGCGTTGTAAAAAAGAGGCTGGCCGAACTGGAAAAGCTGATTCAATCGCTGTATGAAAACAAAGTGATTGGCGAGGTGTCCCCGGATATATACGCGAAACTCATGCCGAAATATGAGGCCGAGATGAAGCAGAAAGAGGCCCGGTTGGCCGAAATCGAAACGGAACTGTCTACGGTCCAAGAGGTGACCACCAGCGCGGAAGAATGGGTTGCTTTGATGAAGCGATACCGGGATGTGTCCGAGTTGAGCCGGGAGCTTTTGGCGAACCTGATTGAAAAAATCGAGATTGGCGAAGCTGTGGTGGTAGACGGCCAAAAGCAAAGGGAAATCCGCATACACTATAAATTTGTCGGGTACATTGGTTGAAAAAACTGTCCTACCTTATCAGTATGTCTCTTTCGTCCCCTTCGGCCAGGACGACTATGAGGGCAAGCCCGCCTCCTTGGTAGCGGACTTCACCCTGGTGCCCGAGACCATCGAGGCCGCCGTGCGGGGGGAGCAGCTGCAACCGCTGCTGCTGGCGCGACGATAGGCGCATAGGGGCGGATGGACCGAAGCGAGGACAAAAAGCCCAAGGAGGGCCAGAGGCCCGTATGGGTTTTGTCCGAGCCGGAGGGAAGCCGCCCCGTAATGCGCCCAATCGGAGTGTGGTGCTGGCGCGAGGATAGCCGCACAGGGGAGCTTGGACCGAAGCGAAAGCAAAAGCCCAGCCGCCGCGAAGCGGGGGCGGGTTTTGCTTGAGTCGGAGGGAAAGCGACCTGCAGTGCGGCCAATCCAAGCGTGGTGGCAAGCCCAATCGGAGGGAAGCCTGATTTTACCCTTGCAATCGGAGGGGAAAAGGCATATAATAAAAAGAGCCGCAGAGGCGGCAATGAAATCCATAAAGGAAGTGAGATGCGTCGTGTCAGGCGATCCGTTCAGTCAAAGCCGTACACAAACCACACGGCGCACCCGCTGAGTCAGCTTGCCCTGTCTCCCCGTGCGCCCGCCGCCTGTTGACGCCGCTGTCAACAGGATGATTTTACATGGGGCGCGGCGGGGATTTTTTTACCCTTTTCCACCGCGCCGGGAAAGGTGTGAGCGCGTATGATGACCATCCACAAGACCGTGGAGGGCAAAATGACCCAGCTCAGCTCCGTCACCGACGGCTGCTGGGTGAACCTCATCAACCCCAGCGAGGACGAGCTGAAAACCGTGGCCGCCACCCTGGCGGTGGAGCCCGCCTTCCTCCGGGCGGCCCTGGACGAGGAGGAGACCTCCCGCATCGACAAGGAGGACGGCTCCACCCTCATTATCGTGGACACCCCCGCCATGGAGCAGGACGAGACCGGCGTGGTCTACTCCACCCTGCCCATGGGCATCATTGTCACGGATAAGCACATCATCACCGTCTGCCTGAAGGAGACCTCGGTGGTGCGCGATTTGCAAAGCGGCATGGTGCGGGACGTGCGCACCGAGCAGCGCACCCGGTTTATCCTGAATATCCTGCTGCTGGTGGCCAAGCGGTATCTGAATTACCTCAAGCAGATCGACAAGACCTATAACCACATGGAGCGCCAGCTCTACAAGTCCCAGCGCAACAAGGAGCTCATCCAGCTGCTGGATCTGGAGAAGTCCCTGGTCTACTTCAACACCTCGCTGAAGGCCAACGAGGTGACGCTGGAGAAGATCCTCCGGGGGCGGATCGTCACCCTCTATGAGGAGGACCACGACCTGCTGGAGGACGTGCTCATCGAGGTGCGCCAGGCCATTGAGATGGCCCAGATCTACTCCGACATCATCTCGGGCATGATGGACGCCTTCGCCTCCGTCATCTCCAACAACCTCAACGTCATCATGAAGCTGCTGGCCTCCGTCACCATCCTGATGACGGTGCCCAACATCGTGTTCAGCTTCTACGGCATGAACGTGGGCTGGCTGCCCTTCGCGGGGAGCTTCTGGCCGCCGCTGCTCATCTCCGTGGCCATCATCGTGGTGGCGGGAATTGTGCTGAAGAAGAAGGACCTGCTATAAAACGAATGTTTCACGTGAAACGCTCCAACCGGGCGCGGAAATTTTCCGCGCCCGGTTTTGCGTATCTTGGGCGGCCTTTCCGGCAGGTCGCGTCCGCGCCCCTTGCCAAGGGCGGGGCCGTCGTGTATGCTCAGGGTGCAGCTGCGAAAGGAGGATGACGCCCATGAAAGTGACCGTGGAGGAGTGCCCGGAGCTGGAGCAGACGGAGGTGAGCGTGCGCTGTCCCCGGCTGGACGCCCAGACCGCCCGGCTCATCGAGCTGCTGCGGCTGGCCGACGCCCGGCTCACCGGGGAGAAGGACGGTGAGACCTGCATTCTGGACGGGGCGGAGGTGCTCTACATTGATACCGTGGACCGGGGGACCTTCCTGTACACGGCGGGCGGCGTGTATGAGACCCGGCTGCGGCTGTACGAGCTGGAGGGCCAGCTGGCCGGGTGGGATTTCGTCCGGGTGAGCAAGTCGGCCATTGTGAATTTTGACCAGGTGAAGTCGCTGCGCCCCGACTTCGGCGGGCGGATGCGTCTGACCATGAGTAACGGCGAGGTGGTGGTGGCCAACCGCCAGTACGTCCCCGCCATCAAGGCAAAGCTGGGATTGTGAAAGGAGCGGCGAGATGAAAAAATTTTTTGACGTGGTGATAGCTGTGAAGGAGCGGGCGGCGCTGAACTACACCGCCGCCATGTGTATCTATCTCTTCTTCCTGTGGGCGTTCCAGCAGGAGGGCGCGTCCCTGTCCGCGCTGTTCTCCCTGCTGCTGGTGGGCGTGATGTCGGGCCTGATGCAGGTGGTGGCGTTTTCCGGCCTGCTCATCAAAAAACTGGCTTACGGCTGGCGCATGGTACTGTTCTTTGTGGTATTCGGGGCCGTCCTCACCGCCTTCGCCGTGGGCTTTGGCTGGTTCCCGGTGGAGAACGCCGGGGCATGGGTGAGCTTTGGGGTGGCGTTCCTGCTCATCTTCGCGGCCATCGCGGGGGGCATCGAGATCTACTACCGCGCCAGCGGCCGCAGGTGGGACGACCGGCTGGACTGGTACCGCAGGAACCGGGACAAGAAATAAACGAATCCCCTCCGGCAGCCGCCGGAGGGGATTTTGCAGGCACGGGCCCGGTGCGCAGCTTCTGTGCGCCGCCGGTTCCCGTCGAAGCCGGGGGAGCGGGGTTACATCCCCAGCTTGAACAGGTTCTGGTCGGTGGAGAAGTTGGCCGCGGAGTAGAGCACCAGCACCTGGCCGATGCCGTTGTCCGCCACGTACTGCTTCAGAGACAGGTTGTTATACCGCAGGTCGAACAGGTGGACCTCCTGGAACTCCTCCGCCAGGAAGGGGGCCAGGGAGTCGGCATAGGAGTCCCGGATTACCAGCAGCTTCCCGCTGGCGGCGTCGGGATTTTTGATGACGCACAAGGGCTGGTTGCCCCCCAGGAAGTAGGCGTACTTGTCCTTGACCGCCAGCTTTTCCGGGTAGTACAGCCCGCCCTCGATGGGCTCGCCCTCGGGGTAGCGGGTGACGGTGACGTTCCCTTTTGTGCCCCCCTCGGGTATGACGGTGCAGATGCTGTCCGGCTCCACCCAGCCCGCCCCGGAGGCGGAGTAGGTGGTGCCGTAGAAGCTGCCGCTCACCTCGGTGTAGGACAGCCCCTGGTAGGACAGCCCGTTCAGATCCTCCGCCGCTATCGGACGGACAAGGTTCATCCCCGACATCAGACGCTGGAACGCAAGCCGGGCTCCCATGGTAGTCCAGTGGTGGTCGGTGCGGTAGAACGCGTCCCGTTCCCCGGTCAGCATAGTCCGCAGGTCGATATACGTCACCCTGTCCCCGCAAAGCGCCTGGGCCTTCTCAATGGTGGAGCCGTCGTCCACGCTGGGGGCGTTGGGGGGGAGGAGGTCCGCCAGGACAAAGCTCTTGTCCGGCACCAGGGAGAAATACACCGGCACGTCCAGGTTGGCCCCCAGCTTGTTTACAAAGCCCACCTTCTGCTCCAGCTCATCGCCGGAGGGGGCCTTAAACTGGGCGAACAGGGTTTGGCCGTCGGCGCCGAAATAGACCCCGTTGTTTTCCTGCTTGCCCAGCGCCCGCTCCGAGAGGGCCTTGAGCTGAATCCACTGGTCCCGCAGGGGGAACTGGTCGGTGACATAGTCCTCAAACTTTTCCATAAACTCCCCCGAGCGCAGGGTTTTCAGCGTGGGGGCCTTGAACTGGGCCAGATAGCGGTTCTCCTGGTCGGAAAAGTCCCGGCTGGGGGAGAGGATGAGGGCAATCCCAAAGCCGAAGATGAACAGGCAGAACAGCGCGGTGATGAAAGTGGAATATTTTTTGCTCATGCCGACACCTCCTTAGAAGCGGAAATACAGGAACGGGTTATAGGTGCCGTCCACCAGGTAGGCGGTGGTGAATACCAGTCCCGCCAGCATCAGCACCGGGAAGGCGGCCAGCCGCGCCCGCTCCGGCAGCCTGCGCCAGAGGATTTTGCCCAGCGGCGTGGCGGCCGCGATGGCGATGGCCAGGATGGGCAGGTAGTTGCGCAGATAGTAGAGGAAATCCGCATCCAGCGCCCCCGCCCCAAAGCCGAACATGGCGGCCAGGTACGGGCCCATGGCGGAGAAATCCTCCACGGCGAAGATGGCCCAGCCCACAACGGCGATGACAATGCCGTACACGTGGGCCAGCCACCCGGGGATCCTGTCCAGCGCCTTGCCCAGCCACAGCTTTTCCAGCGTGATCCACACAAACCAGTACAGGCCCCAGAGCAGGAAGTTCCAGCTGGCCCCATGCCAGATGCCGGTGGCCGCCCAGACAATGAGCAGATTGAACACCATCCGGCCCCGGCTTACCCGGCTGCCCCCCAGGGGGAAGTACAGGTACTCCCGAAACCAGCTGCCCAGGGAGATGTGCCAGCGCCGCCAGAACTCGCTGGCCGACTTGGAGAGATAGGGGTAGTTGAAGTTTTCCAAGAACTCGAAGCCCAGCATCCGCCCCAGGCCGATGGCCATGTCCGAGTAGCCGGAGAAGTCGAAGTAGAGCTGGAGGGAGAAGGCGGCGATGCCCAGCCACGCCCCCAGGGTGGTGAGCTGGCTGGAGGGCGTGGCCAGATACACATCCCACAGCGGGCCCAGGGCGTTGGCAAGCAAAACCTTTTTACACGCCCCGATGGTGAAGCGCTGCACGCCGGAGGCGAATTTCTCCACCGTATGGTCCCGGTGCTCCAGCTGGCCGTCCAGGTCCTTGTACTTGATGATGGGCCCGGCGATGAGCTGGGGGAACAGGGTGACAAAGGTGCCGAAGGTGACGATGTTCTTCTGGCAGCGGGCGTCCCCCCGGTACACGTCGATGGTGTAGCTCATGGTCTGGAAGGTATAGAAGGAGATGCCGATGGGCAGGGTGAAGGGGATGGAGCCGCCGGGCAGGGGGAGGCTGTCAATGACGGGCAGGAAGCCCAGGCCCGCCGTTGCCAGGCTGCCGGCGATGAAGTTGTAATACTTGAAGAAGCCCAGCAGCAGCAGGTTGAACACTACCGACGAGGCCACCGCCATGCGCGCGCCCCTGTCATTGCCCGCCGCCTTGCAGCGGGTGACGATGCGCCCGTGGGAGTAGTCGATGGCGATGGAGAGGAACATGATGAGCACGTACACCGGCTCGCCCCAGCCGTAGAAAATCAGGTTGACGATGAGCAGCACCGGATTGCGCCAGCGCAGGGGGGAGATATAGTAGAGCGTGAGCACGATGGGGAAGTAGAGGAAGAGAAAATACGGGCTGGAAAATATCACGGGCCTTCACCTCGCCGGAAAGATTTTGGTGCTGATTTTGAAAGGGGGAGCGGCAGCGCCGCTCCCCCTGGGTATTCGGTATCAGAAGAGCGCGTTGAATGCCGCCACAATGTCGTCGCAGTTCTCGTGAACCACCATCATGACGTAATTCCCGTTGGACACCACCCGTGAGTTATTGGTCCACTGCTCGGTGGGCCCGGGATACCACGCGCCGCCGGGGCCCTCGCCGTCCCCCACCATATAGTCGATGCGGGCCTGGAAGATGGCCTTCACCGTGTCCACATCGGCGCTGTCCTTCACCTGCACCAGGCCGAACTCGCCGTTATTCATGGACATCATGGTGATATAGACCAGGCACTGCTGGGCGTCGATGGCGCTCATCCCGGCGTAGTAGCCGTCCAGCAGTTCGGTGGAGGCCAGCTCCAGGAAGCCGAATTCGTACTGGCCGGTGATGTTGGAATAGAAGGCCGCCAAATCCACCCCATCCCCAGTCTCGGGTGCGGGGGTGGCCTCCGGTACAGGCGCTGGGGCCGGGGTGG
>CAPOAR010000113.1:0-9399 GCA_948670295.1 uncultured Oscillospiraceae bacterium
ACCATCTGCATGTTCCTCACCCTGACCAACGGCTTCAAGCTGTTCGACCAGAACCTGGCCCTGACCAACGGCCAGCCCATCGTCATGCAGGAGGGCGGCGCCGCCATCAAGACCACCGAGATGCTGGCGCTGAACATCTTCACCACCTACAACAACTCCAGCCCCAACGCCCACGGCACGGCCCAGGCCAAGGCGGTTATCTTCTTCATCCTGGTGGCCGGTCTCGGCCTGGCCCAGCTGGCCTACACCCGTAAAAAGGAGGTGCAGCAGTAATGAACTCCCTGGCTGCCGAACGCAGGGGCAAGACCATCCTCACCGTGATTTTAAGCGTCATCTGCGTCATCTACGTGCTGCCCGTGGTGGCGGTGCTCATCAACTCCTTCAAGCTGAACACCTTCGTCAAGACCGACACCTTCGCCCTCCCCACCGGCGAGATGTGGGCGGGTATGGACAACTTCATCAAGGGCATGACCTTCGGCAACTACCCCTTCTGGAACAGCGTGAAATACAGCGTCGTCATCACCATACTGTCCACCGCCCTTATCCTGATCGGCACCTCCATGGCCGCGTGGTACATTGCCCGGGTGGATTCTCCCTTCTGCAAGGCGCTGTACTTCCTGTGCGTGTTCTCCATGGTGGTCCCCTTCCAGATGGTGATGTTCACCCTGTCCAACACCGCCGACCAGCTCAAGCTGAACACCCCCTGGACCATCCCTGTGGTGTACCTGGGCTTCGGCGCGGGGCTTGCCATCTTCATGTTCGTGGGCTTCGTCAAGTCCATCCCCCTGGAGATTGAGGAGGCCGCCGCCATCGATGGCTGCGGCCCGGTGCGCACCTTCTTCCTGGTGGTGGTTCCCATGCTCAAGCCCACCATGATCTCCGTGGGCATCCTGGAGATCATGTGGGTGTGGAACGACTACCTGCTGCCCTACCTGGTGCTGGACCTGGAGAAGTACCGCACCATCACCATCCACATCCAGTATCTGAAGGGCAGCTACGGCACCGTGGACCTGGGCGCCACCATGGCGCTGATCCTGCTGGCCATCATCCCCGTCATCATCTTCTACCTCACCTGCCAGAAGCACATCATCAAGGGCGTGGCCGCCGGCGCGGTGAAGGGATAAGATCCGGTTTTTGAAAAGAAAGGGTTGCGCAAAAGCGGGAAAAGGGGTAAAATAACCGGCTGAAAAGGAGGGACGCGGCTTGACCATCAAGGATATTGCCCGGCTGTCCGGCGTGGGTGTGACCACCGTGTCCCGGGTGCTCAACCACCACCCCGACGTATCTGAGGAGACCCGGCGCAGGGTGCTGGCGGTGGTGGCGGAGCAGGGCTTCCAGCCCAATACCAACGCCCGGCACCTGAAGCAGCAGACCAGCGCCTCCATTGCCATCATCGTCAAGGGCACTATGAACATGCTCTTTGCCGAGCTGATGGAGCGCTGCCAGCAGCTGCTCCAGGACGCGGGCCAGAACGCCGCGGTCTACTACCTGGACGAGGACGCCAACGAGGTGGTTTACGCCGTCCAGCTGTGCCGGGAGCGCAAGCCCCTGGGCATCCTGTTCCTGGGGGGCGATCTGGAGTTTTTCCAGGCGGAGTTCGGCCACATCACCGTCCCCTGCGTGCTGCTCACCAACTCGGCTCGGGAGCTTGACTTCCCCAACCTGTCCTCCCTCACCACCGATGATGAGGAGGCGGCCTACCGGGTGGTGCGCTACCTGGCGGACCAGGGGCACCGGGACATCGGCCTGCTGGGCGGCAACTGGTCGTGCACCCAGATCAGCTACCGCCGGGTCCTGGGCTGCCAGCGGGCCTTCGACGAGCTGTCCCTGCCCTTCGACGCCCGGCGGTGCGAGCCCTGCCGCTACTCCTTCTCCGACGCCTACGACACTACCAAGCGCCTGCTGGGGCGCTGCCCGGAGCTCACCGCCCTGTTCTGCGTCAGCGACGTGATGGCCCTGGGGGCCATCCGGGCCATCCACGACCTGGGGCGGCGGGTGCCACGGGATATCTCCGTGGTGGGCTACGACGGCATCCCCCTCTCCCGGTTTTCCGTCCCCCGCCTCACCACCGTCCGGCAGGACACCCAGCAGCTGGCCCGCCAGGGGGTGGACCTGCTCCTGCGCAACCTCCAGCGCCCCCGCCCGCCGGTCCACGGGGTGGTGCCCTTTGAGCTGATCGCCGGGGAGAGCGTGTCCCCGCCCCGGGGCGCGACACATTAACCCATGGGCCGCCGTCCTGTCCGGGCGGCGGCCTTGACGAAAGGTGGACTTCCTATGAGATGCTCCGGCATCTTAATGCCCATTTCCTCCCTGCCTTCCCCCTGCGGCATCGGCACGCTGGGGGCGGCCGCCCGGGAATTTGCCGATTTTCTGGCTGCCGGCGGCCAGACCTACTGGCAGATTCTGCCCATCTGCCCCACCAGCTACGGCGACTCCCCCTACCAGTCCTTCTCCTCCTACGCGGGCAACCCCTACTTCATCGACCTGGACGACCTGGCGGCAGAGGGGCTCTTAAAGCCGGAGGAATACCGGGACCTGGACTGGGGGGCCGACCCTAAAAACGTGGACTACGGCCTGATGTACCAGACCCGCTACCCGGTGCTGAAAAAGGCGGTGGAGCGGTTGCTTGCCTCTCCCCCAGACGGGTATCAGGCGTTTTGCGGCGGCTCTGAGTGGTTGGACGGCTACGCGCTGTTCATGGCCCTGAAGGACAAACACGGCGGGGCCTCTTGGTTCACCTGGCCCGAGGATATCCGCCTGCGCCGTCCCGCTGCCCTGTCCGCGGCAAAGGAGGAGCTGGCCGGGCAGGTGGAATTCTGGAAGGCGGTTCAGTTCCTGTTCTTCCGGCAGTGGCGCGCCCTCAAGGCCTACGCCAACGGCAAGGGCGTGCGCATCATCGGCGACCTTCCCATATACGTGTCCGGCGACAGCGCCGACGTGTGGGCCAACCCGGACCAGTTCCAGCTGGACGGGGACGGCATCCCCACCGAGGTGGCCGGCTGTCCCCCCGACGGCTTTTCCGAGGACGGCCAGCTGTGGGGCAATCCCCTCTTTGACTGGGAGCGGATGAAGGAAGACGGCTACCAGTGGTGGCTGCGCCGCATCGCCTTCCAGTTCACCATCTACGATACGCTGCGTATCGACCACTTCCGGGGCTTCGACGCCTATTACGCCATCCCCTACGGCGACAAAACCGCCCGGAACGGTCGCTGGCGCCCCGGCCCCGGCCTGGACTTCTTCAAGGCCGTCAATAAGAAGCTTGGCAGGCAGGATATCATCGCGGAGGATCTGGGCTTTCAGACCGACTCGGTGCGCAGGCTGCTGCGGGACACAGGCTACCCCGGCATGAAGATTCTGGAGTTTGCCTTCGACAGCCGGGACAACGGCAGCGACTACCTGCCCCACCGTTACCCCACCCACTGCGTGGTGTACACCGGCACCCACGACAACGACACCATCCTGGGCTGGATGGGCTCCGCCCCCAAAAAGGACGTATCCTTTGCCAAGGCATACCTGCGCCTCAATGCCCGGGAGGGTTACAACTGGGGGATGATGCGCGCGGCCTGGGCGTCCCCCGCCGACCTGGCGGTGATGCAGGCCCAGGACCTGCTGGGGCTGGGCAGCGAGGCCCGGATCAATATCCCCTCCACCCTGGGCATCAACTGGAAATGGCGGGCCCTGCCCGGCGCATTCACCCCCGCGCTGGCCCAGCGGCTGTACCGGGAGACCCGGGTGTACCAGCGCCTGCCCAAGAAAAAGGGCGCCGCCAAAACGGCCGCGCCCGCGAAAAAACCATGAAAACAGCGGCACGCCCTGGGCGTGCCGCTGTTTTGTCCGCTGGACAGGGCCCCGAGCGGGCGATATAATGGCAAAAAGCCGGTGAAGGGAGGTATGCGCGGTGAAGGAGCTTCGTTTGGGCGAGATAATATACTACAGGCGGAGGGCGATGAAGATCGGGCAGAAAAATCTGTGCCAGGGGATATGCAGCCGGGGCACGCTGTCCCGGTTTGAGAACGGCCGCCAGACGCTGTCCTATAATCGGGTGTCCGCCCTGTTCCAGCGGCTGGGGCTGCCGGATAACTGCTTCTATGCCCTGCTGTCCGAGGACGAGCTGGCCCTGAAGGAGGCGGAGCGGGAGGCCCGGGATGCCAGCGTGGAGCTGGAACGGGCCCCGGCACAAGGGCGTCCTGCGGCCTGGGCCCGGCTGCGGGAGGCGCTGGGGCGGCTGGAAGCGCTGGGCCGGAACGACCCCTTTGCCCGCCAGTGTGTGCTGTCCCTGCGGGCGGTGGAGGGCCGGGAGGACGGCCCCTATCCCTTTAAGGAGCGGCTTGCCATGCTGCTGGAGGCCGTCCGGCTCACCGTGCCCCAATTCAATTTGGAGCGCGCCGGCCTGGGGCCCTACAGCGGGGAGGAGCTGCGGCTGATTATGCTGATCGCCAATACCTATACCGCAGGGCAGCGCTATGAGGAGGCGGAGCGGGTATACCGCATAGGGCTGGAATATCTGGAGGCCAACGGCAGGAGCCTGCCCCAGTACTTCTACCTGAAGCCCGCGTATACCGCGAACTATGCTAACGCCTTGGCCTGGACGGGCCGCTGGCAGGAGGCGCTGGAGCTGGCGGAAGGTGGCATTGCGGAGTGCCTGGAGTACAAGCGCTACCACGTGCTGGACACCCTGCTGTGGGTGAAAGCCTACTGCTGCTACTGCCTGGGCCGGCGGGAGGAGAGCGCCAGGCTCTACCGCCAGGTCTATTCCCTGCTGCTGTCCACCAGGGAGGTGAGGCGGCTTCTGATATTGAAGGAGCAGGTTACGAAGCTGATGGACATAAAATTTGAGGAATGACGGATATGGTCAAAATGCACAAAAAACAGGGTGTAAAATTTTGTTGCGAGTGTTCGCGAAACGACACATCGGGCATAGGGACAAACGGCGGAATTTATGGTATAGTGTTGCTGGCAAAAGCTTTTGCAAAAAAATAAATAATTTCAGGAGGTATGACGATGAAAAAGTTCATATCTATTCTCCTCTGCGCCCTGATGGTAATGTCCCTGTTTGCAACGGTCTTTGCCGCCCCTGTCCCCAGCGGCGGCACGGAGGTCATGTCGCCTCATGCTGTCACGGATAACCATATCTGGGCGGTGTATAACGCAAGATGTAACGGTTATACACAAACATGGAATTACAAATGTACGCATTCTGGCTGCACTGCAACTAAGACCGACACTGTTCCCTGTCCTGCCGCAGGCCATAGCGGGGCCTGCAATTGGCTTCCTGCTTAATTTGTATCACCATAATGAAGGAACAGTGTTAAACTGCCTTTAAGGATTCAGAGCAGCCCGGCGGTGGGGCCCCGCCGCCGGGCTCTTTTTTGAGGAGGTGCCCTCCATGTTCCACAAGCAAAACGCCCGCCAGCCGTGGGCCGCCGTCCTGTTGGCCCTGCTGCTGGCGCTGGCCTCCGCCTTCTCCTGCATCGGCCTGTCGGGCTGGGCGTCCTTCCGGCGGCAGCTGGCGGCTTTGGATGCCCAGTATACCACAGTAGCCTATAGCGGCAATAACGATATCTATGCGACCATATATGATCCGCCGGTGAAGGAATACCTTGAAGATGGCTCTATCCTGTTTGAGGACGGCACCCTCCGGGCCAGCCCCCAGCGGGTGGAGCGTTTGATAGGTAATGCGCCAGGTGTGCTCCGTCGGGACACTAATGTGCTCACCGCCGCCCACACCCCCGGCCTCAAGGGGATGAGCTCCGGCGCTGTGGACCCCCTGGCCTATGTGGCTGCCTATGACCAGGGCCGCTATGCCCAGTCGGTGGCAGCTATGCGTTGTGTGGACGTGTCGCAAAATCCAGGTTTCAACGCAGCGTGGCAGGAGTATTATTTCTTCTTTTTTGAGTGGATCGACCCGGTATGCCGCATGGACGCCTACGACCTGCCCGAGCACTCCACCATACTCCAGGTAGTTTGCAACCAGCGCATGTGTGTGGATGAGGATGGCAACCCCTGTCCACCGTTCGAGGTGGGGAAAACCTATCTGCTCCGAGGAAATTTTATTGATTTTGACACACATTATTTGCACCGAATGGTGGAGGCGACAGAAACTGAGCCGGAACATCTGGAGAATTTTTGGATTCGTAATACGCAGGAGTTTGTGCAGTCAATCTTGGGAGTAGACCCCTCCAAAAATCCTTCCAGCCACCGAACTGACTTTCCATGGCAGCAGTTCGATGTATTCCTGCCCCTCAAGGATACGGGCGCTTCCTCACTCTCCACAGATTCCTTGGGGCGGCCCTATCCCCTAGTGCCCAACTTCTATTTGAGCGGAAGGGGGCTCTCCGATAAGCAAAACAGCCTGGGTTTGAACTGGTCGGCTACAGTTCCAGAGGAGAGCTGGCCGCTGTACACGGAGTACGAGGGGGACTGGCGGGACTTTCTGGAGACGGAGGAGGGCCGGGTATGGCGGGAGGAGATCATCCCCTGCTGTGAGCGCAGCCACGATTCCGTGGCAGTGCTGCTCACGGACAACATCCAGGGCCTGTCCCAGTTCTGCAAAGAGGAGTCCGCCCTGCTGGAGGGGCGGTACATCACCCAGGAGGAGTACGACGCCGGGGCCCCGGTGTGCCTGGTGGGGGCGGATTATGCATTATATAATGGCCTGAAAGTGGGCGATACCCTTACGCTTGATCTCTATAAACCCGCCTATGCCACATCTCGGGGATATATACGGCTTCTTTCTACATATACGTACTTTTACTATACGCACTGTATGCCCCTGGCGGAGGAAAACCGCCTGGGCACGGAGCGGGAGTACACCATTGTGGGGCTGTACTCCACGCCCACGCGCCCCTGCGACCCGGACGGCCACAGCTTCCGGGGGGACACGGTGCTGGCCCCCAAGGGTTCGGCCCCGGAGGTGCTGGCCGCGGCGGAGGAGGACAGGGTGACGCCCCTTTTGAACACGCTGGTGCTGAAAAACGGCTCTATCGAGGAATTTGAGGCATATATGGCGGAAAACGGCGCGGCCAACCGGTTCCGCTACCACGATTACGGCTACAGCGAGATGAGGTCGTCGGTGGAGGCCATGGAGGGCAGCGCCCTGCGGCTGGCGGCGCTGGGCGGGGCGGCGTTTGTTGCGGGCGGGGCGGTGTTCCTGCTGGCGGGATTTGGACGGATGCTGCCGGCAGCGCGGGGCCTGCGGCTGCTGGGGGCCGGCCCGCGCAGGGTTGCGGGGGAGATGCTGTGCGCGCTGCTGCCGCTGATGGCGGCGGGTGTGCTGGCCGGCGGCGGCCTGGGGGGCCTGCTGTACGGGAAGGTATGTGAGGCGGTGCTGTCCCAGTCCCTGGCCCCGGACTGGCCGGGGCTGGCGGCGTGCGCGCTCATACAGCTGGCGGCGCTGGGCGCTGTGGCGGCGGTTTGGGCGGCGCTGGCGGCCCGGCGGGGGCTGATGCGCCGGAAGCCGGGGTGAAGGAGGAATTGGATTGAGGGAGAAAAAGTGTGTGGTGGGCTGCCTGCCGCTGCTGGCGCTTCGGGTGCTGCTGCGGCGGCCCGGCGCAAGCCTGCTGCTGGCGGCGGTGGCGGCCCTGGGGGTGTACGCGGGCTGCGGCCTGCACAGCCTGGTGATTCAGCAGCAGCGGTCTATTGAGGAAACCGTGCGCAGCACCGTCATCCACTGCACGCTCACCGACGTGCGGGGCATGAACGCCGATAATTTGAGCATCAGCACCGCCTATGTGGAGATGCTGCTGGGCCGCAAGGCCGCCCGGGACCCCAGCCTGGCGGACATGGACCAGGCGGTGGCCAACGTGAAGGCCAAGGTGGACTGGGAGCTGGCCCGGCCCTTTGGGATGACGCTGTGCCGCGTGCTGAGCTTTGACAGCGACGCGAGGCTGGAGGGGGCGGAGATTCGCCTGGACGCGGGGTGGAGCGAGGAGGATTTCCAATGGGATGATATGGTCTGCCTGATTCCAGATGACATGGACGCCGGGGAATATGTGGACGTGATGGTGTCCAATCCAGAGGCCGCCCCCCGCCTAAAGGTGATTGGCCGGATGTCCGGCGGGCCCGGAGACGTGATTTATTGCCCCTTCTTTATGGGCTGGGGGGACGGCAGCAGCCATGCGTTCAGCATTCAGAGCTGCGCCTTTGACATCCGGGACACCGCCCGTCTGGAGCAGTGCAAGGAGAAGCTGTTCTCCACCCCGTTTTTTGCGGAGCCTTCCATGAACGCCGTGCCGGACGGCTTCAGGGTGGGGGTGCTGGTGCACGACGAGGTGTATTTGAAGTCGCTGGAGGAGCTGCGCTCCAATCTGGACATGCTGGGGCTCTTACAGCCGCTGCTGCTGGTTTTAATTGGGGGCGTCAGCTTTTTCGCCGGATTTCTGGTCAACCGCCGGCGGGCGCGGGAGTTCGCCGTCATGCGCTGCCTGGGGGTGCGCCGCCGCGCCGTTTTTGGGCAGGCGCTGGGGGAGCAGCTGGCGCTGGGCCTGGCCGGCGGCCTTGCGGGGCTGTGCGCCGCGCAGGCCACAGGGCTGGAGGTGCGTTCCGGCGGGCTGGCCTTTTCCGGGGCGGTCATGGGGATGTTCCTGCTGGGCGCGGCGGTGTGCGCGGGGATCGCGGCCGGCGGCAGTGTGATGAAACTGATGAAAACGGAGGAATAACGCATGTCGATTTTGACCGCTGAGCAGGTGGAATATACGTATCGGACAAAGTACCAGACCGTTTATGCCCTGCGCGGGGTGGACTGCGCCTTTGAGACGGGGCAGATGACGGCCATCGTGGGCAGCTCCGGCAGCGGCAAGACCACGCTGCTGTCCCTGCTGGCAGGGCTGGACGTGCCCACGAAGGGCAGCATACGCTTCCGGGGGCAGTCCACGGCGGAGCTGGACCGGGATGCGTGGCGGCTGAAAAATGTATCGGTGATCTACCAGAACTTCAATCTCTTTGCCCACCTGACGGCGCTGGAAAACGCCGCTTACCCGCTCTACCTGCAAAAGCGGCCGAAGGGGCAGGCGGAGGAGGAGGCCGCCGCCCAGCTGGCGGCGGTGGGCATTCAGCCGGACCAGCTGGGGCGCTATCCCCGGATGCTGTCCGGCGGCGAGCAGCAGCGTGTGGCCATTGCCCGGGCGCTGGCGGCGGGCAGTGAGCTGATCCTGGCCGACGAGCCCACCGGAAACCTGGATGAGGAGAACAGCCAAAATATTTTCGCCATTCTGCGGGATCTGGCCCATGGGCGGGAGCGCTGCGTGGTGGTGGTCACCCACGACATGGAGCTGGCCAAGCGGACGGACCGCATCGTGCGCATCCAGGACGGGAGGATTGCCGCAGCCGGTCCAGAAAAGCAGGAGGGGAGCGGGGGCTGAGAACAGGTCAAAACGGGCGCGGCATCCGCCTATTGCGGAT
>CAPOAR010000114.1:0-9005 GCA_948670295.1 uncultured Oscillospiraceae bacterium
GCATGAGGCCGCAGCTTTTCCCGTCGGAAAAGGCAAAGCCTTTTTCGACGGACTGGGCCCGGCCTCCCTGCGGGGAGGCCGGGCCTTTTTTAGTGGTACGCCCGGTAAAGGAAGGTGACAATCTCCCCCCGGCTGCAAACCCTGTCGGGGGCAAAGGCGCCGCCGGGGTTCCCCTGGGTGACTCCCCTGTCCACCGCCCAGGCCACCGCCGGGGCGCAGGCCGCCCCCAGCGGCACGTCGTTAAAAGTGCTGGCCGGTGCGCCCGGCCTGCCGAAGGCAGCCCAGATATAGCTCACCGCGTCCGCCCTTGTGCACAGCGTGCCGGGGTCGAACTCATGGCCAATCACCCCCTGCCCCGCGGCCCAGCACACCGCCTGGGCATAAAACTCCTCCCCGCTGAGGGGGACGGGGGCCCACCCCTGGCCCTCCGGCCTGCCCGCCGCCCGCCACAGGAAGGTGAGGATCTCGGCGTGGGTGCAGGGATTTTCCGGGGAAAAGGTGGTCTGGTCCGTCCCCTGGGTGATCTCCTCCTCCACCGCCCAGACCACCGCCTGGGCGTAATACGCCCCCGGACTCACGTCCGAAAAGCCCGTGTCCGCCGCAGGGCGGACGGCCTCGGGATCGTATTCGTAATCCCCGCCGCTCAGCGCCGTCCAGCCGTCCCCAAACAGGTTCTCCTGCTCCGGGCCGTAGGTATACACCGTCTTGCCGGCGGTGTGGGTCCTCCCACCCTCCGTCCCCGCCGCGCCGATGAGGAACAGCTTGTCCGGCGCACCCACCGCGCCCTCGTCGCAGTTGGTCACGTCCGCCAGATAGCACAGCCCGTCCTCCATGCGCACCACATTCCACATGTGGCTGCCGCCGTTCATCGTCCCGGACACGGTGCGGCACGTCACGTCCCCGTCGAACCGGGTCAGGTCGCACAGGTACTGAAACGCCTTGGCATACCCCTCGCACACCACGTTGGTGGACGGGTCGCCGTCAAACACATAGACCAGCTGCCAGGGGTCGCCATAGGAGGCGCCCCCGCCCGCCGAGGACTGGTCGTAGGACACCAGTGCGCAGATCTCCCGGCGGTAGGCGTCCAGCTTTTCATAGTCGCTCAGCTCCCGGTACCGCTCCACAATGGCCCGGGCGCTGTCCGCCGCCCGCTTTGCCTGGGCCGCCCTTTGGGGGTCCACCATGGTGTCGCCGCCCCCCCGGTAGGACTGGGCCACCTTGATGGTGATGGTGAGGCTGCGTATCTCCCCCCGTCCGCTGCCCACGACCCGGCTATAGGACCAGCCGTACTGCAAGTCCCGCCAATACAGCTCATAGGGGCAGTCCGCCGACAAAGCGGCGTACACCCGATCCAGATCCAGGGCCTGGCCCAGCATCTCGTCCAGCTTGTCCACCACCGCCTGCTGGCTTTTGCCCTCCATCCCCAGCTCCGCCAGGCTCCAGGACAGGCCGTCCAAGTCGGGAATGCGGATAACCGTGCTGCTCCTAGCCCCATCGGCAATTTTCTCCACCTCGTCCCGCAGCACCTGGTACACCTCCCGGTCCACGCCGGTCAGGCATCTGCCCGCCAGCCCCGCCCGGGCGGCCTCCCCCACCGGCTGGGCCGCCAGGGCCGTCCCGTGCAGCAATCCCACCACCAACGCCAGCGCCAGCAGCGCAGCCGTCACCTGCTTTTTCATGTCCCGCTCCCCTTTGATATTCCATTTCCCGCACACGCGGTTTTTTAGAAGCTGTACCAATAGCCGAAGTATTCAGATTCACAAGCCAAACTTGCCGGTGGCAAGGCGAAAAATCGCGGGAATACTTGGTGTATTTCAAGATTTTTCATCGCAGCCGGCGGCAATTTGGGCCGTAAAGCTGGGTGCTGAGGCTATTGGTATGGCTTCTTATTGTATCAGACCATCGGAAAAATTACAAGGGAGCCTCCCGGAAAACCGTCCCCTTCCGCCGTTGAAACTCCGCCCTTTTTGTGGTATAGTGGAAAAACATCAGAAATGCCGGGGGGATTTGACACCTCCCCGCCGGACCGGGAGGCGCGCCATGGACACACTGGAGCAGCTCGCCGTCCCCCTGCTGGAGTGGTTTCGGGACAACGCCCGGCCCCTCCCCTGGCGGGACGACCCCACCCCCTATCACGTGTGGCTGTCGGAGATTATGCTCCAGCAGACCCGGGTGGCGGCGGTGCTGGACTACTACAATCGGTTCTTACGCCAGGCCCCGGACATTCCCGCCCTGGCCGCCCTGCCCGAGGAGCGGCTGATGAAGCTGTGGCAGGGGCTGGGGTACTACTCCCGGGCCCGGAACCTGCAAAGGGCCGCCAAGATCATCGTGGAGGAATACGGCGGCGCATTCCCCTCCGATTACGCCGCAGTGCGCGCCCTGCCGGGGGTGGGGGACTACACTGCCGGGGCCGTCTGCTCCATCGCCCTGGGGCAGGCGGTGCCCGCCGTGGACGGCAACGTCCTGCGGGTATACGCCCGGCTCTGCGGGGACGGCGGGGACATCTCCACCCCCCAGATGAAAAAGCGGGTGGCCCAGGCGGTGGCGCAGGTCATCCCCGTGGGCGCGCCGGGGGCCTTTAACCAGGCGCTGATGGAGCTGGGGGCCACGGTCTGCCTGCCCAACGGCGCGCCGCTGTGTGAAAGGTGCCCCGGCAGGTCCCTGTGCGCCGCCCTGGCCCATGGCCGCACCGGAGAGCTTCCGGTCAAGGCCCCCAAAAAGCCCCGGCGGGTGGAGGAGCGGACGGTGTGGCTCATCTTTTGGGAAAACCGCGCAGCCCTGCGCCGCCGCCCGGGGCGTGGCCTTCTGGCCGGGCTGTGGGAGTTTCCCAGCGAGCCGGGGGACGGCCCGCTGCCCCCGCAATGGGGCGTTGAGGCTTTGTCCCAGCAGTACGCCGGGCAGGCCAGGCATATTTTCACCCATATTGAATGGCACATGACCCTGCGCACGGTGGAGGCGGGGTCGGACGCGCTGCCGGAGGGCTGGGTGTGGGCCGGCCGGGCCCAGCTGGAGGAAAAATACGCCCTGCCCAGCGCCTTTGAGGGGGCGCTGCGTGCGGTGAATGAGAGACTGAATGGGGGAACGTGACATGGCAAAGCTGTATTTCCGCTACGGCGTGATGGGGTCCAGCAAGTCGGCCAACGCGCTGATGGTGCGCTATAACTACGAGGAGAGGGGCCAGAGCGCCCTGATGGTGAAGCCCGCCATCGACCAGCGGGAGGGAACGCAGGTGGTAAATTCCCGCATCGGGCTCAGCTTCCCCTGCGTCTGGTTCGAGGAGCTGGAGCAGATGACGCACCCGGCCATCGGGCGGCACCAGTGCATCATCGTGGACGAGGCCCAGTTCCTCACCCACGCCCAGGTGGACTACCTGACGGAGATTGTGGACGAGCTGAACGTGCCGGTGATCTGCTACGGCCTGCGGGCGGACTTCAGCGGGCGGCTGTTCCCCGGCTCCGAGGCCCTGCTGGCCTGCGCCGACATCATCGAGGAGGTCAAGACCATCTGCTGGTGCGGCAAAAAGGCCATCTGCAACGCCCGGTTTGACGCCCGCGGGGTGGTGCTCCGGGAGGGGGAGCAGGTGGTGCTGGGGGCCAACGACTGCTACATCGGCCTATGCCGGCGGCACTGGAAAGCGGGCAATCTGGGGCCCGGCTGGGGCGCGCAGCCGCCGCAGCCGGGCGAAGCGTAACGAGGAGGCTCGGCGCCATGATCTGCACCCTCTGTCCCCGGCAGTGCGGGGCCCTGCGGGACGAGCTTCACGGGGAGGGCTTCTGCCGGATGCCCTCCCTGCCGGTGTGCGCCCGGGCGGCGCTGCACTTCTGGGAGGAGCCCTGCATCTCCGGCCAAACCGGGGCGGGGACGGTTTTCTTCTCCGGCTGCACCCTGGGCTGCGTGTTCTGCCAGAACCGCCCCATCAGCCGGGAGAATTTTGGCAAGGCCCTGACGCCGGATGAATTATACGCCGTCTTTGGGCGGCTGGCGGACCAGGGGGCCGCCTGCATCGAGCTGGTCACCCCCACCCACTTCACCCACGTGCTGGCCAAGGTGCTGGAGCGCCCCGTACCCGGCGGCCTGCCGGTGGTGTGGAACAGCGGCGGCTACGAGCGCCGCCCGGCGCTGCGCACCCTGAAGGGCAGGATAGACGTGTACCTGCCGGATCTGAAATACCTCACCCCCGCCCTGGCGGAAAAATACTCCGGGGCGGCGGATTATCCCGAGGCTGCCCAGGCCGCTATCCTGGAAATGTACCGCCAGCGGGGCCCGGCGCGCATCGAGGGGGGGCTGCTGAAAAGCGGCGTGCTCATCCGCCACCTCATTTTGCCCGGCCACGTGGGCGAGGCCAAACGGGTGATGGACTGGGTGGCGGAAGCCTTCCCGCCCGGCGCGGTGCTGTTCTCCCTCATGGCCCAGTACACCCCGGTGGGGCCGCCGGACGGCTTCCCGGAGCTGGGCAGGCCCCTGCGCCCGTCGGAGCTTCGCGCCGCCCGGGCCTACATGGAGGGCCTGGGGCTGACGGGCTATGTCCAGGAGCTGGGCTCCAGCGGGGAAGGCTTCATCCCCGCCTTCGACCTGACGGGATTGTAATCACCGCACTTCAAAAAAAGGACTTTTTCGCCGGACAAGGCGGTTTGCAAACACGCCCTATATAGGGCAAGACGGCGCGGGAGAACTTCCGTGCCGTCTGAGCTTGTGGAAAAAGCCTCGCAGAGTTCGCGCCCGCAGGCGCGAAGAAAATGAAATCCGTTTTCCCCGGCGGCCTGTGCGTCGGGGAAAACACTTCTCGGCCGAACAGTGTGCGAGTTGGCCGCCTCAGGCGGACAGTGAGTGCGCGCATGAGGCCGCAGCTTTTCCCGTCGGAAAAGGCAAAGCCTTTTTCGACGGACTGAGACGGCGCGGGAGTTCTCTCGCGCCGTTTTTTTACATGCTCACAGCTCCTGCCAGCCCTTGCACACGTCCACCCAGCTCTCAAAGCCGGAATACCGCTCCAGCTCGGGGATGGACAGCTCAATGGCGCTGTTGCTGCTGCCGCAGGCGGGGAACACCGTCTCAAACCGCTTGAGGGATTCGTCCAGATAGACCGTCACGCCCCCGTTGACAGCGAAGGGGCACACACCGCCCACCGCATGGCCCACCAGCTCCTCCGCCTCCTGGGGGGTAAGCATTTTGGCCTTTGTGCCGAACCGGGCCTTGTATTTGGGGTTGTCCACCTTGGCGTCCCCGGCGGCCACGATGAGGATGGGGCGTCCCTCCACCAGGAAGGACAGGGTTTTGGCGATGCGGCAGGGCCGGCACCCCAGCGCCTGGGCCGCCAGCTCCACCGTGGCGCTGGACATGTCCAACTCCAGTACCCGCCCTTCCATGCCCAGGGCGCAGAAATATTCCTTCACTCGCTGAATTGACATTCTCTTTCTCCCATTTCACGTAAATAAGGGCGGCGGAGGATACCTCCGCCGCCCGAAACTGCTGTAGGGCCCCGAGCTGGGCTCCCCCAGCGCTTTGCCGCTTTTCTTTACTCCACGTTGAAGAAAGCCTTCTTGCCCAGGTAGATCGCCACGTCGCCCGCGTCGTCGCAAGCTCCATATCCCGTCCGCCTGCCTGGCGGCAGGCGGACAGTCATTTCGCTGCTCCTCCTTTCCCCATCGGACCCGCTTTGCTGGGCTCCGATGGGGCCCCCGAGCTGGGCTCCCCCAGCGCTTTGCCGCTTTTCTTTACTCCACGTTGAAGAAAGCCTTCTTGCCCAGGTAGATCGCCGCGTCGCCCAGCTCCTCCTCGATGCGCAGCAGCTGGTTGTACTTGGCCACGCGGTCGGTACGGCTGGGAGCGCCGGTCTTGATCTGGCCGGCGTTGGTGGCCACGGCGATGTCGGCAATGGTGGCGTCCTCGGTCTCGCCGGAGCGGTGGGACACGATGGCGGTGTAACCGGCCCGGTTGGCCATCTGGATGGCGTCCAGGGTCTCGGTCAGGGTGCCGATCTGGTTGACCTTGATGAGGATGGAGTTAGCCACGCCCTTGGCGATGCCGTCGGACAGGCGCTCCACGTTGGTGACGAACAGGTCGTCGCCAACCAGCTGCACCTTGGAGCCGATGGCCTTGGTGAGCATGGCCCAGCCCTCCCAGTCGTCCTCGGCCATGCCGTCCTCCAGGGAGATGATGGGGTAGGTGTCGGCGAACTTCTTCCACATGTTCACCAGCTGCTGCTGGGTCATCTTCTTGCCGGACTTGGGCTGGACGTAGCACTTCTCCTCGTCGTTCCACCACTCGGAGGAGGCGGCGTCGATGGCAATCATGAAGTCCTCGCCGGGCTTGTAGCCGGCCTCGGAGATGGCCTGCACAATGACCTTCAGGGCGTCCTCGTCCTTCTTCAGGTTGGGGGCGTAGCCGCCCTCGTCGCCCACGCCGGCGGCGGGGGTGCCGTTGTCCTTCAGGGTCTTCTTCAGCTGGTGGAACACCTCGGCGCACATCTGGAGGGCCTTCTTCCAGCAGCAGGCGCCCACGGGCATAATCATGAACTCCTGAATCTCCACGTTGTTGGTGGCGTGTGCGCCGCCGTTGAGGATGTTCATCATGGGGACGGGCAGGGTCTTGGCGTTGACGCCGCCGATATAGTTGTAAAGGCTGGTGCCCATGCTCTCAGCGGCGGCCTTGGCCACGGCCAGGGAGCAGCCAAGAATGGCGTTGGCGCCCAGGCGGCCCTTGTTGGGGGTGCCGTCCAGCTCGATCATGGCCTTGTCGATGGACACCTGGTCCAGGGCGTTCATGCCGATCAGGCACTCGGCCAGCTCGGTGTTCACGTTGCTGACGGCCTTCTCCACACCCTTGCCCAGGTAGCGGTCCTTGTCGCCGTCGCGCAGCTCGCAGGCCTCGTGCACGCCGGTGGAAGCGCCGGAGGGCACGGCGGCGCGGCCCATGGTGCCGTCCTCCAGGACGACCTCCACCTCGACGGTGGGATTGCCGCGGGAGTCAATAATTTCACGGCCGAGGACATCAACAATTTCAAGCATCTGTTTCATGGGAATCAAGCTCCTTTCAATTTTCGCAATCTCATAATGGTGCAAACCCCTCTGTAGGGGCACACACCGCGCGCCCGAAGGGGATGGCCGGGGGCCGGGCGCATGGTGTGCGCCCCTACGCAAGGGGACGGGGACAGGTGGTTATTTTACAATCAGGGTCTCGCCCGTCATCTCAGCAGGCTTGTTCAGGCCCATCAGGTCCAGCATGGTGGGGGCCAGGTCGGCCAGGCGGCCGTCCCGCAGCTTCACGTCCGCGCCCACCACGCAGCAGGGCACCAGGTTGGTGGTGTGGGCGGTGAAGGGGGAGCCGTCAGCCTCCGCCATATGCTCGGCATTGCCGTGGTCGGCGGTGATGATGGCCACGCCGCCCATCTCCCGGGTGGCTGCCACCACCTGGCCCACGCCGTCGTCCACCGCCTCGGCGGCCTTCACCGCGGCGTCGAATACGCCGGTGTGGCCCACCATGTCGCAGTTGGCGAAGTTGAGGATCACCACGTCATACTTGCCGCTTTTGATGCGCTCCACCGCCTCGGCGGTGACCTGGGGCTGGCTCATTTCAGGCTGGAGGTCATAGGTAGCCACCTTGGGGGAGGGGATGAGGCAGCGGTCCTCGCCGGAGAACACCTGCTCCATGCCGCCGTTGAAGAAGAAGGTGACGTGGGCGTACTTCTCCGTCTCGGCGATGCGCAGCTGGGTCATGTTCTGCTGGGCGATATACTCCCCGAAGATGTTGTTCAGGCTCTCCTTGGGGAACGCGATGGCCACGTTGGGCATGGACGCGTCGTAGGAGGTGGTGCACACGTAGTTCACGTGGAAGAAGCCCTTTTTGCGCTCAAAGCCGGTGAAATCGGGATCTACGAAGGTGCGGGTGATCTCCCTGGCCCGGTCGGGACGGAAGTTCATGAAGATGATGGCATCCCCCTCGCCGATCTCCGCGTTTTCGGCGGTGACGACGGGCACCACGAACTCGTCGGTGACGCCGGCGTCATAGCTGGCCTGCATGGCCCCCACCGGGTCGCCGATGAAGCGCTGCTCGCTTTCGCCGTACACCATGGCCTTATAGGCGCGCTCCACCCGGTCCCAGTTGGTGTCCCGGTCCATGGCGTAGTACCGCCCGGAGATGGTGGCGATCTGGGCCCCGTACCGGTCGCAGGCCTGCTTCATCTGGGCCACAAAGTCCTTGCCGGAGGTGGGGGGCACGTCGCGCCCGTCCATGAAGCAGTGCACGAAAATCCTGGGGCAGCCCAGGCCGTGGGCCATCTTCACCGCCGCCTCAATGTGGGTGATGTGGCTGTGGACGCCGCCGTTGGACATCAGGCCGTAAATGTGGACCGCCTTCCCGGCGTTTTTGGCCGCCAGCATGGCGTCCTTATAGGCGGGGTTCTCAAAAAAGTCCCCGTCCTGAATGGCCTTGGTGATCTTGGGCAGATCCTGGAACACCACCCGGCCTGCGCCGATGTTGGTGTGGCCCACCTCGCTGTTGCCCATCTGGCCGTCGGGGAGCCCAACGTCCAGCCCGGAGGCGGACAGCCTACAGGTGGGGTTCCCGGCGAAAATGCGGTCCAGATTGGGGGTGTGGGCGGCCTTGATGGCGTTGTCCCCCGCCGCGGCGGAGGTGGACAGCCCATAGCCGTCCATGATGATGAGTGTGGTAGGTGTTTTCATTCAAATACCTCTTGTCATGCCGCTCCATGGGGCCCCCACAAAGCCGGAATCTGGCTTTGTGGGGAAAGGAGCCGCAGCAAAATAAGTGAGCTTTCGCCAAGGGCGGAAGCGAACGATATGGCGCTTGCGGCGACGCTGTCACGCTCGGATTGGACGCGCTCTTCCCGGCGGCTTCGCTCCGACTCGGGTTGGCCTCCGGGCCGCTGCGCGGCCCTGCGCCCACCCTCGCCCCGATCCATCCGCCGGGGCGCGTCTATCCTCGCGCTTCTTATTCCTGGTTGGCCGCGTTAATAATGGCCATGAAGTCGTCGGGCTTCAGGGCCGCGC
>CAPOAR010000115.1:0-8738 GCA_948670295.1 uncultured Oscillospiraceae bacterium
CATCAGCCGCCCGCCTCCAGGAAAATGCTGTCCCCCACCGACAGGTGGCAGTGCCGCAGCCCCTCCCGGCGTGCGGCGCAGCGCTCGGCCGCCTGCCCGGAGCAGTGGCTCAGCCCCAGCACCCGCAGGCCCTTGGCCCGGAGCGCGTCGATGGTGGCCTCAATGCGGCCTTCGTCCGCCTCCGTCAGATGGGTGCCGCCGAACACCCCCATCACCGGGCGCTCCAGCACGGCGCACACGTGCTCCACCATGTTCAAAATGCCCGGGTGGGAGCAGCCCACAAAAATGGCCAGGCCCTGGGGGGTGTCTACGGCCATGCAGATCTCGTCGCAGAAATCGTCGGGCACAAAGCCCTGCGCCGTCTGGCGCACAAAGCGCTCCGGGATGGTCTCAAAGCCGTGGCGCCTGGGGAAGCTCCCCACCAGCCACAGGCCGGGGAAGGGCTGGGCCAGGGCCTCCACCACCCGGTGCTCCACGCGGTTCTCCGCCAGGAATTCCGGCCCGAAGCCGGCGGAGAGGTCGGTGTAGCGCAGTCCGTCAAAGGCGAACTTCGCCTCAAAGAAATGGGGGCCGGTGTAGAGGATTTTACCCCCCAGCCCCTGCTCCAGCAGGTCGCGGAAGCCGGCGGCGTGGTCATAGTGGCTGTGGCTGAGCACCACAGCGTCCAGCCCGCCCACACACAGGCCCAGCCTGTGGGCGTTGGCCCAGGGGTGGGGCCCCGCGCCGCAGTCAAAGAGAATGCGGAAATCCGGCCCCTCCAGCAGATAGGACAGGCCGTGCTCGTTGACCAGCGCCTTGTTCTCCGATGCGTCGTTGTCCATCAAAGCTGTGACACGTACCATTTTCAACCGCCTCCATCTCTTACGCCCAGTCTATGCTTTGTACAATATAGATATATTCCATCGGCGTTTTTTCTTTTGTTGCAGACATTATAACCTAAATTGTCGAAAAAAGGAACAGAAAACTTTTGGTATCCGGCACAAAGTCAGAAATTTTTTCTCGAATGCTTTTGTGCTGGCGGCTGAAAAACGGTTTTTTCCCCCCGCCCACTTGCGGAAAAGGGCTTCAGGCGGCTATAATCAAAGCACTTCATCTGTAAAAACTCAAAGGGAAAGGGGTGCGGCGCTATGGTCCGGGCATTCCGGCAGAGCAGGCTGACCGCGGCGGGCATATTTGCCGCGTCCGTGGTGCTGACCGTACTGGTTTGGATTCGGGACAGGGGGCTGCCTGTCCATATCCCGCTCATCGCCTCGGTGCTCATGCTCCTTCTGGGGGTTTTCGCCGGGCAGCTGGCGGCCAGGCTGGTGGCGGACAGCTGCAATACCAAGCTGCTGGGCTTGCTCCATGTGGAGCTGGACCCGGACGCCTTTCTCCGGCAGTACGCCGCAATACCCGGGCGGCTGAAGCCGGACAGCCGGGAATATCTGGTGTCCAGCGCCTACCTGGCCGACGGCTATGCCGCCAAGGGGGACTTTGACGCGGCCCTGGCCGCCCTGGCCCCGCTGGAGCGGGCCGGTCTGGCGCAGGACGCCGCCCTGCGGGGGCTTTACCTCCAGGACCTTTGTGCCTACCGCCTGGGCAAGGAGGACCGGCCTGGGGCGGCCCAGGCCCTGGAGGAGCTGGAGAGGCTGATCGCCGGGTGCGGTGAAAAGCAGGCCCGGCTGGCCCAGAACCTCTCGGACTGCGCCGCGCTGCTGCGCGCCCGGCTCACCTGCCTGCGGGGCCGGGCGGTGGACCGGACCTGGCTGGAGCAGCAGCTCTGGCAGGCCCCCTTCCGGCTGCGCCGTCTGGACATCCAGCAGATCCTGGCCCAGGACGCCCTGCGCCGCCTGGGGCCCGGGCAGGCCGTCCCCCTGCTCTCCCGCCTGCGGGACGAGGGCGGCAAAACCTGGTACGCCGCCTGGGCGCGGGAGCAGCTGGGGCAGCCGGGAAAGTGACCTTGCCCCATCAGACAGCCCGCCTGCGCTTGCCACGCAGGCGGGCTGTTTCAGCAGACATACAGTGAAATTTGACATTTGCCCGGTTCTCCGATATAATGGCGGAAATTTGCAAAGAGGAGAGGGCAAATGAAACGAGAAAGCTTCCGCTCCCGGCTGGGTTTCCTGCTGGTGAGCGCCGGATGCGCCATCGGCATTGGCAACGTGTGGAAATTCCCCTATGTCACCGGGGAATACGGCGGCGGCGTGTTCGTGCTGTTCTACCTGCTGTTTCTGGTGATTATGGGGGTGCCTGTGCTCACCATGGAGCTGGCGGTGGGCCGGGCCAGCCGCAAAAGCGCGGTGCAGGGCTACCGGGCGCTGGAGCCCGCAGGCTCCAAGTGGCACATCCACGGCTGGTTCTGCATGATCGGGTGCTATCTGCTGATGATGTACTACACCACCGTGTCCGGCTGGATGCTGGGCTACTTCTTCAAGTTCGCCGGGGGGACCTTCTCCGGCATAGCAAACGAGGCGGTGGACGGGGTGTTCTCCGCCATGCGGGCCGACCCCATGGAGATGACCGTCTGGATGGCGGTGATGGTGGCAGCGGGCTTCCTGGTGTGCTCCCTGGGCCTCCAGGGCGGCCTGGAGCGGGTGACCAAGTGGATGATGCTGGGCCTGCTGGGCCTCATCGTGGTGCTGGCGGTGCACAGCCTCACTCTCCCCGGCGCGGCGGAGGGCGTCAAGTTCTACCTGCTGCCCGACTTCGGCCGGGCGGTGGAGCAGGGGCTGGGCAAGGTGGTCACCGCCGCCATGAACCAGGCGTTCTTCACGCTGAGCCTGGGCATCGCCGCCATGGAGATCTTCGGCAGCTACATGAGCCGGGACAACGCCCTAGCCGGGGAGGCCGCCCGGATCTGCGGGCTGGACACCCTCGTGGCGCTGGCAAGCGGCCTCATCATCTTCCCCGCCTGTTTTTCCTTTGGGGTGCAGCCGGACGCGGGGCCGTCCCTCATCTTCATCACCCTGCCCAAGGTGTTTGCCAATATGGCCGGGGGACGGCTGTGGGGGGGGCTGTTCTTCCTGTTCATGACCTTCGCCAGCTTCTCCACTGTCATCGCCGTGTTCGAGAACCTGCTGGCCGGGTGCATCGACAACTTCGGCTGGAGCCGGAAAAAGGCGGCGCTGTTCAACGGCGTATTCCTCCTGCTGGCCTCCATGCCCTGCGTGCTGGGCTATAACCTGTGGTACTTCAAGGCCGTCCTGCCCAACGGCAGCATGGGCCAGGTGCTGGACATCGAGGACTTCCTGGTCAGCAATCTGCTTCTCCCCCTGGGGTCGCTGGCCTACCTGCTGTTCTGCGTCACCAAATGGGGCTGGGGCTTTGACAAGTACCTGGAGGAGACCAACACCGGCAAGGGGCTGAAAATGCCCCGGGCGCTGAAGCCCTACTTCCAGTTTATACTCCCCGTGCTCATCCTGGTGATTTTGATCCAAGGCTTGATGCGGTGACAAAAAAGTCCCGGTTTCTCCTGGAAACCGGGACTTTTTCACTTCTCTCCGCGCTTGCGCATCTTCCCCTCGTAGTCCCGGAGGGCGCTCAGCGCCTGCCCCGACATCGGGAGGATCACAATGAGATTGAACACCGTCATCAGCCCCACCCCCACGTCTCCCAGGTCCCACACAAAGGTATACGCCGCCAGCCCGCCCACAAACAGCATGGCCAGGGCCAGCACCTTGTACAGGGTCTGGGACAGCCAGCTGTCCCCAAAGAGGTAGGCCACGTTGGACCGGGCGTAGAACAGGATGCCCACAAAGGTGGAAAAGCTGAACAGCCACAGGATCAGGGCGATGAACACCACCCCGAACCGGCCCAGGTGGTGGGCCATGGACGCCTGGAGCAGGTCCATCAGCTCCAGCCCGGCCACCTTTTCCGCCGGGGTCACCAGGATGATGAAGGCGGTGCAGCTGCAAATGACGATGGTGTCGATAAACACCCCCAGCGCCTGCAAAAGGCCGGTCTTGGCGGGGTGGGAGGTATCCCCTGCCGCAGCGGCGCAGGGGGCGGAGCCGGAGCCGGCCTCGTTGGAAAACAGCCCCCGCTTCACCCCGTTCATGACCACCGCGCCAAAGCCCCCCGCCGCGGCCTGGCGCAGGCCGAACGCCTCCTCAAAGATGCGGCGGAACACGCCGGGCAGCTCTGTGATATTCATGCCGATGAGGATGAGGGTGATGACAAAATAGCAGGCCGCCATGATGGGCACCAGCACGTCCAGCACCCGCACCGTGGCGTTTTTCCGCAGCACGATGACGGCGGACAGGGCCACCAGCACCACAGTGGTGTAAATGGGCTCGATGTGGAAGGCGTTTTGAAAGGCGGCGGACACGGAGTTGGAGATGACCTGGCTGATGCCGCACCAGCAGATCAGGCCGGAGACGGCGAACAGCACCGCCAGCACACAATGCCGCCCCAGCTTTCCGCCCCGCCTCTCCTTGACAAAATTGTGGATATAGTAGGCCGGGCCCCCCCGCCAGCCGCCGTACAGCGGGTCGCGCTCCTTGTGAAGCTGGGCCAGGGTGGCCTCAATGAAAGCGGTGGACGAGCCGATCAGCGCCGTAACCCACATCCAGAACACCGCCCCCGCCCCCCCGGCGGAGATGGCGGCCACCACCCCGATCAGATTGCCCATGCCCACCCGGGTGGCGGTGGACACCACAAGGGCCTGGACGCCAGAGATGGCGCTGCCCTCCCGGCTGGTCCGCCTTTCCCCCGTCACCCGCAGCATCTCCGGCAGGAGCCGGATGGGGAGCAGGCGGGTGCGCACGGTGAAAAAGATGCCTGTGGGGATGAGCAGCAGTACCAGCAGGGACACCTCCAGCGACCCGCCCCCCGGCAGGGGGATGGCAAACAGGTCGCCCCACAGCAGATTGTAGGCGGCGGCAATGGCGTCGGCGGCAAGCTTCATGACGGCCTCCTTCGTGGTTTGGTCTGCCGGCGGTGTGCCCGATCCCCTCCGCCGGCGCAGCGCGGGCCCCCGGGAACGCCCGGGGGCCCGCCGCCATGTGTCTATCGTTTATTTCTTGTCGAGCTTGTCCAGCATATCCCACACGCCCAGCATATACATCACGCCCAGGGCCCGGTCATACAGGCCGTAGCCGGGGCGCACAGTGCCCGGGCCCTCACTCCACAGGTGGCGGCCGTGGTCGGGGCGGATATAGCCGTCGAAGCCGCCGTCGTGGTACGCCTTCAGGATGTCCAGAATGCCGGTGTCGCCGTCGCAGTCCCGGTGGGACGCCTCGGAGAAGTCGCCGTTGTCGAAGTGCTTCACGTTGCGGATGTGGGCGAAGGCGATCCTATCGCAGTGCCTGCGCACGATGTCCGCCACGTTGTTCTTGGGGTCGGCGTTGAGGCTGCCCGAGCACAGGGTCAGGCAGTTATAGGGGTCGTCCACCATTTTTAAGAACTTGTCGATGGCCTCGCCGCTGGTGAGCAGCCGGGGCAGGCCGAAAATATCCCAGGGGGGATCGTCCATGTGGACGGCCATTTTAATGTCACACTCATGGCAGGTGGGCATGATGGCCTCCAAGAAATACTTGAAGTTGTCCCACAGCTTCTCCTTGGTGACGGGGCGGTACTTCTCAAACAGCTCGTCCAGCTTGGCCATCCGCTCCGGCTCCCAGCCGGGGAAGGTCATGTGGTACTTTTCCGTGAAGGACATGACGTAATCCGCCATCTCCTTTGGGTCCTGCTTGATTTTCGCCGCCTCGTAGTACAGCGCGGTGGAGCCGTCCCCCACCGGGTGGAACAGGTCGGTGCGGGTCCAGTCGAACACCGGCATGAAGTTATAGCAGATCACCTTCACGCCGAAGGGCGCCAGGTTGCGGATGGTCTGCTTGTAGTTCTCAATATACCCGTCCCGGGTGGGCAGGCCGATCTTGATGTCGTCGTGGACGTTCACGCTCTCCACCACGTCCATGTTGAAGCCGTACTGGTCCAGCTGCTGTTTGACCGCCGCGATCTCGCCGGGCTGCCACACCTCCCCCGGCATCTTGTCATGGAGCGCCCACACGATGCCCTCCACGCCGGGGATCTGCTTGATATCGCTGAGCTTGATCTGGTCGTTCCCCTCGCCGTACCACCGCCACGTCATTTTCATATCCCGTATCCTCCTTTTCATAATTCGCCCGCACCATGCGCCGCGCCCTGCGCCCTGCCCGGTCATAGCCGCCCTGGCCATTTCATATTGTTTATCCTACCCCAGCGGGGCGGTCTTGTCAATGGGATTATCATTTCCCCCAAGCGCCCGGCGGCATTCCCCTGCCCGGCGCCCGCGCAGCCGTTTTGATCCGTGGGGGAGTAAAATGCGTGAAACCATTGACAATCGGCCGCCGGTGCCCATATAATAGCTGTAGCCGCTTTTGGGGCTCGTTTGAAATTTCCAATATTGCCCAAACGACGGGCCTTCCCCCGCCATTATACGTCGATTTGACTTGAAATACACAACGTATTTCTGCGCCAAACCGCCTTGCCTGGCGAAAAAATCCTCGCCGCCGGGCACATTGTCAATGTCCAAACAGCGCCTCATCACCGCGGTCGGACACCACATTATGATTTACGAGGTGCACAGAGATGAACAGTATCCGCAAAAAAATCACGGTTTGCCTGATGGCGACAGTCTTAACCGCGCTGGTACTGGTGGGCGCCACCAGCATCTCCCTGAACTACCGCAGCACCATTGCCACAGTGGACCAAATGATGAGCGAGACCGCCGTGCTGGCCGCGGAGCGGGTGGAGCAGGAGCTCACCGCCTATAAAAATGTGGCCATGGACACCGGCTGCATCGCCCAGCTGGCCGACCCGGACACCCCCGTGGAGACCAAGCGCGCCATCATCGACGAGCGCGCCTCCATGCACGGCTTCCAGCGGGGCAATGTCATCGGGGCCGACGGCCTGAGCATCTTCGACGGCAAGGACTACTCCGACCGGGAATACGTCCAGCAGGCCATGAAGGGCACGGTCTATGTGTCCGAGCCCCTGGTGAGCAAAATCACCGGCGAGCTGTCCATCATGGTGGCCGCCCCCCTCTATGCCGGCGGAAGCCACGGCTCCGAGATTGTGGGCGTGGTCTACTTTGTGCCGCCGGAGACCTTTTTGAACGATATCGTGTCCTCCATCAAGGTGAGCAAAAACAGCCGCGCCTACATGATCAATAAAAACGGCGACACCATCGCCGACGTGACGCTGGACACCATTACCACCCAGAACGTGGAGCGGGACGCCCAAAGCGACCGCTCGCTGAAGGAGCTGGCCGCCATCCACGCCGAGATGCGCCAGGGTAAAAACGGCTTCGGCAGCTTCCAGGACGCCGACGGGCCCCGCTACGCGGCCTATGCCCCCGTGGGCGGCACCGACGGCTGGAGCGTGGCCGTCACCGCCATGAAGAAGGACTACCTCACCGATACATACGTGGGCATCCTTATCAACATCCTTGTGAGCATAGCCGCCGCCATGGCCTCCATCGTGGTGGCCCTGCGCCTGTCCACCAACATCAGCAGGCCCATGCGGGCGGTGTGCGAACGGATGAAGCTGCTGGTGGCCGGCGATCTGAAGTCCCCCGTCCCCCAGACCGGCAGCCGGGACGAGACCGCCCAGCTCACCCAGTCCACGGCGGACATGGTGGCCGGGCTGAACACCATCATCAACGACATCAGCTATCTGCTCACCCAGATGGCCAACAAAAACTTTGATATCCAGTCCGCCCACCGGGACACCTACGTGGGTGAGTTCCAAAATATCCTGCTGTCCATGCGCAACCTGAAAATGGAGCTGAGCGGCACCATGCGGCGCATTGACGCCGCCGCCGCCCAGGTGTCTTCCGCCAGCGGCCACGTGTCCACCGGCGCCCAGACGCTGAGCCAGGGCTCCATGGAGCAGGCCAGCGCCGTGGAGGAGCTGGCCGCCACCATCAACGATATCTCCGCCAGCACCAAAAAGACCTCCGCCGCCGCCGAGCAGGCGGGCCAGTTCGTGGGCCAGGCGGGGGCCCAGCTGGGCACCAGCGTGGAGTACGTCAAGGACCTCAACGCGGCCATGGAGAAGATCTCCAGCTCCTCTGAGGAGATCTCCAAGATCATCGCCGCCATTGAGAACATCGCCTTCCAGACCAACATCCTGGCGCTGAACGCCGCCGTGGAGGCCGCCCGGGCGGGCAGCGCGGGCAAGGGCTTCGCCGTGGTGGCCGACGAGGTGCGCAACCTGGCCCAGAAGTCCGACGAGGCCGCCAAGGCCACCAAGGAGCTCATCGGCGGCTCCATTGCCGCCGTCAACGAGGGCAGCCAGGCGGTGAACCGCGTCACCGAGTCCCTGGAGCGCACCAGCACCATCGCCGGCAGCGTCACCACCCAGATGGATATCGTGGTCAAGGCGGTGGAGAGCCAGACCGACGCCATCAGCCAGGTCACAGACGGCATCGACCAGATTTCCAGCGTGGTGCAGACCAACTCCGCCACCGCCCAGGAGAGCGCCGCCGCCAGCCAGGAGCTGTCCGCCGAGGCCGCCGGCCTGAAGCAGCTGGTGGACCAGTTCACCCTGGCCAGGGATTGACCCAGCGCCGTCCCGCGCCCAGCACCCCCTCCGGCCAGAGGCCGGAGGGGGTTTTTTGCCCGGTAATTTCCCAGGAAACCTTATTCCCCCCCTGATATGCGCCCCTTTTCCGGGGCGGCGCAGCGCTCAAGCTATCCTTTGCTTATTTTTCCTGCCGGCGGGACGATAATAATAGTAAGGAACTGTACCAATCGCCGAAGTATTCAGATTCGCGC
>CAPOAR010000116.1:0-8515 GCA_948670295.1 uncultured Oscillospiraceae bacterium
CGCAAAGGTCATCGGCTTTGACGAGGAATTTGATTTGGCCGTGCTGAAATTTAACCCCGGCGATGTGCGGCTCACCCCCGCCCGGCTGGGGGACTCCGACCAGCTTTCGGTGGGAGAGCGGGTGTACGCTGTGGGCAATCCCATGGGCTATCTGCTGGGCTCCATGTCCACGGGCATCGTGTCCGCCCTGGGCCGGGACGAGCAGGAGTCGGGCAGCGCCCTGGGCCTGATCCAGACCGACGCGCCGCTCAACCCCGGCAACTCCGGCGGGGCGCTGCTCAACGAGGCGGGGCAGGTGGTGGGCATTACCAGCGCCAAAATCACCGGCCTGTCCCGGGAGGACGGGGAAGCGGTGGAGGATGCTGCCGTTATTGAGAATCTGGGCCTTGCCATCCCCATCTCCGACGCCCTCCCCTTTGTCAACCACATTCTTGCCACCGGGGAGAGCTGGCGGCCCGCCATGGGCATACAGTGCAGCGCCGTTCAGGTGGATGGCCGCAAGGGCATCCAGGTGGGCGAGGTCACCGGCGATGCCCCCAGGGAGGCGGGGCTGAAAAAGGGCGACCTCATCGTTTCCGCCAACGGCGTGCCGGTGGCCACCCTGGTGGAGCTGCGGCGGGTGCTCTACCGCACCGGGGCGGGGGTGGAGCTGAGCTGTACGGTGGTGCGGGGCGGGGAGGAGATGGAAATCTCCTTTGCCCTGACCGACAGCCTGAAGCAGGACTGAGGGGCGGGCCATGGAACGGGATCAAGTGGCCGCCCTGCTGGCCGGGGCCCAGGGCTACCTCTCCGGTGAGGAGATGAGCCGCGCCCTGGGGGTGACCCGGGCGGCGGTGTGGAAGGAGATCGAGTCGCTGCGGGGGGCGGGCTGGCCCATTGAGTCGTCCACCCGGAAGGGGTATAGGCTGGCGGGGCCGCCCCCGGCGCTGTCCGCGCCCTACATCAGCGCGCGGCTGGGCCCCGGCAGCCTGTTTGCCGGGAAAATTACGGTGGAGCCGCTGGTGGACTCCACCAACACCCGGCTGAAGGCGCTGGCCCACGCCGCGCCCACCGGGACCGCCCTGCTGGCTGAGGAGCAGAGCGGGGGCCGGGGCACCCATGGGCGTTCCTTCCACTCCCCCCGTGGGGACGGGCTGTACCTGTCGGTGCTCATCCGGCCCCGGGTGGAGCTGGCCGACCTGCTCACCCTGACGGGGTGGGTGGCGGTGGCTGCCCGGGAAGGGGTGGAGCGGGCCAGCGGCGCGCCGGTGGACATCAAGTGGCTCAACGACCTGTACCTCAACGGCAGAAAGCTGTGCGGCATCCTCACCGAGTTCGCCCTGCTGGCGGAGAGCGGGGAGCCGGACTATGTGGTGACCGGCATGGGGATAAACATGAACCAGAGCGCCGAAACCTTCCGCGCCCAGGGGCTGGAGGGGGTCGCCGCCTCCCTGGCGGGGGAGGGCTGGCCCGTGGAGCAAAACCATCTGGCCGTGTGCCTGCTGGAGGCGCTGGATAAGCTGGTGCGGGATTTCCCGGAAAAACGGGGGGATTACCTGGAGCGCTACCGCGCCCACTGCATCACCCTGGGGCGGAGGGTGTCCTTCGACGGGGAGGGGACGGTTCAAACCGGCACCGCCGCCGGTGTGGACGGCCAATTCGCCCTGGCGGTGGACGGGGACGATGGAAAGCGGCATGTGGTGTCCTCCGGGACGGTGAAAATGATAGGATAAGAGCCCCGCGCGGTGCGCGGGGCTCTTTTTCCCCTGGGAGGGAGGCCGTCCAGCACCTGGCAAGGCTGGGCCCCGTCCCGATTCAAAATTTTTCCGTCCTGTTAACAAAAACGGGAGATTTGTCGATATATTCCATAGAGTAATATAGTATGAGAGGAGTGTGGAATATGGAGCTGCGCACCACCAGGGAGCTGCGGCGGAACGAACGGCTTACCAAGGCGATGGTCAAGGAGAAGGAGGGGAAGGGCGCTGCGGCCCCCGTCCAGCCCAAGCCCGCCCGTCAGGCCGCCGACAAGCTCACCCTGTCCCGTCAGGCGCTGGGCTATTTACAGGAGCAGAGCCGCCTGGCCTGGGAGCGGGAGCAGCGGCGGCAGAGCCGCATGGACGACAGCTTCAGCGCCATGGATACGGCAAAGGACCAACTGGACGCGATGGAGAAGAAGCTGAAGGTGATGAACAAGTGCCAGAAAATCGCCGCGTCCATCATGCGGGGGGACCGGGTGCCGCCGGAGGATATGGCGTACCTGATGAACAACGACCCGGAGGGCTATAAGCTGGCCATGGCCATGCGCCGGGAGAACCCGGACCCCGAGGACTGCGAGAGCGTGCTGGACGAGGAGGACCGGGACGGGGCGGCCTGTGGGGCGCAGGGGAGCGCCTGCGTCGAGGGCGCGGCCGCAGGGGGAGAGGCGTCCCCTGAGGCGGCCCAGGTCTGAGAAGCCGTGCCAAGGCTATTGGTACAGCTTCTAAGAAGCGGAGCGATACATATATATTAGGAGGCTGCCATATGGAAGAAAAGAGAATGATAGAGGTCATGGTAGACGGTGTGGAATATGCCTATCCCCAAGGGACGCCCTACCGCACCATCGCGGCGGATGTCCAGCCGCGCTTCCCCTATGATATCCTGCTGGTGAACCGGGATGGAAAGCTGTGTGAGCTCCACAAGTCCTTGGACCGGGACTGTTCGCTGAAGATGGTCACCGCCCAGGATATTCCGGGCATCCAGACGTATGAGCGCAGCGCGGTTTTTTTGATGCTGAAGGCATTTTATGACGTGGCAGGCCGGGAAAACGTGGAGCGCATCTGTGTGGAGTGCTCCCTCAGCCGGGCCCTCTTTATCCGTGCGCTGGGCGCCTTTACCCTGGACCAGGCCCTGCTGGACCGGGTGGAGGAGCGGATGAGGGAGCTGTCCGCCCAGGCGCTGCCGATTGAAAAACGCTCCATCAGCACCGACGACGCCATAGAGCTGTTCAAGCAGGAGCGGCTGGTGCACAAGGCGCAGCTGCTCAGCTTCCGCATCAACTCCCATGTCAACGTGTACTCGCTGGACGGCTTTGTGGACTACTTCTACGGCTATATGGTGCCGGACACCGGATATATCAGGTGCTTTGGCCTGGAGCTGTTTGAAAGCGGCTTTGTCCTGCGCCTGCCCACCCGGAAGGACCCCGACCGTTTGGGGGAGTTCAAGCCGGCCATGAAGGTGTTCCGGGAGCTGTACGACTCCAACCTGCGGGCCGAGGCGCTGAATATTTCCAATGTGGCGGAGCTGAATACCGCCGTCTCCCAGGGCAGGGCCACGCCGATTATCCTGACCTATGAGGCCATGATGGAAAAGAAAATCGGCGATATCGCCGCGGAGATCGCCGCCCGCAGGCAGGTCCGCTTTGTCATGATCGCGGGGCCGTCCTCCTCCGGCAAGACCACCTTCTCCCACCGGCTGTCCACCCAGCTGCGGGCCTGCGGGCTCCGGCCCCACGCCATCGCCACGGACAACTATTTTGTAAACCGGGATAAGACCCCCCGGGACGAAAACGGACAATACGATTTCGAGGGCCTGGGGGCCATGGATGTGGAGCAGTTCAACACGGACATGGTGCGGCTGCTGAACGGTGAGACGGTGGAGATTCCCACCTACAACTTCAAAAAGGGAATCCGAGAGTACAATGGGAATTTCCTGGCCCTGGGGGAAGGGGATGTCCTGGTCATTGAGGGCATCCACTGCCTTAACGATCAGTTCACATACGCGCTTCCCAAGGAAAGCAAGTACAGGGTTTACATCAGCTGCCTCACCACGCTGAATATTGACGACCACAACCGCATCCCCTCCACCGACGCCCGTCTTCTGCGGCGGATCGAGCGGGACGCTCGGACCCGGGGCTACAGCGCCCAGGCCACCATCAAAATGTGGCCCTCCGTCCGGCGGGGTGAGGAGAACAATATCTTTCCGTTCCAGGACAGCGCGGATATGATCTTCAACTCCGCGCTGATCTATGAGACGGCCCTGCTGAAGCCCTATGTGCAGCCCTTGCTCTTCGGCGTTCCCCGGGACAGCGAGGAGTACATCGAGTCCAAAAGGCTGCTGAAATTTTTAAACTATTTCCTGCCCATTCCTGCGGATAACATCCCCAAGACATCCCTGATGCGCGAGTTCATCGGCGGAGGCTGCTATCACGCCTGAGTGGAATGCGCGCGGCCGCATGGGGAAGCGCCGCCGGCCGAAGGGCGTTCCATCGCCGGGTCAGCCCAGTTAGAAATCCTGCCCACAAGGGCCGGGAGTGTCATTGCCAGTGGTAAAATGCAAGAAAATGATGGAGGAAACATGTAAATAGCAGCGGGGGAGGTAAAAAAGGCAGGCCCGCAATAGAGTGCTTTAGTTTCTTGGGCAATTCTGCGTACCGTCTTGCTGTGCTATGGTCTATGCGGGGCATTTTTCCTCCACATTTTCTTTCTTTTTATCATGGGTACTTGCAAAATGCAAGGCAATCAAGTATAATGGTTAAGTCCCACATCTATTTTGCGCATTGCGTTGTCAAAAAGTGAATGATCGGCTAATTTACTGTATAAAGCAGAATTTGAGAGAAGGACGTGCCATGGACTGGTGGATATGCTTCTTCATATTGCTATTCTGCACTGTGATGTATCTTCTGTATATCAAAGGTCTTGCGGTATCAAAAAGCATACAGGCAATTTTGTGTGTATTTCGACCAGGGAAAGATGCAGACAGGGTAACACTGGATTCCTGCACTGGTTGGGTCAGACATGTGGGCAGATTCCATGGAGACAGAACATACGAGTTTACCTTTGATTGTCAACTGTCGAAAGGAGATGCAGAGGTATTCTTACTAGACAGGCACAAGCAACAATTATTGAAATTAAATCGGCAGTTTCCTACTGGAAGGGCAGAATTAGGGGGGAAAAGTATATACTACTTGCGTTGGGAATTTAAAAATGCCACAGGCAAATGTGAACTGCACTGGTAGAGAAAATATGTTGTGTGGAAAAATTTCCCGGTGTTGATATGGTATGAGTATGTGCAATTTTAAATACAGGGGTAGAACAAGGTTAATAAGGGACATAGTTAAACGCTGTTTGAAAAAGAAGGCTTTTGCTTCGAACAGCGAAATAGTGATGGCCGCCAAGCAAGCGAAGGTGAGACAAAGCATTCGGTATGTCATGTCTGGTGGTCATTCTGCGAAACATAGTTTCCTATTTATGTTCCTGTTTCCGCGCCGGTATCTGATTTATGCAGTATTTGTTTTTTCGCACACGGCCTGCTTGTGGGCAAAGTTTGGATAGGTATCATATCGGGGTGTTGCGCAGTTGGTAGCGCGCCTGCTTTGGGAGCAGGAGGCCCGGGGTTCGAGTCCCCGCACTCCGACCAAGTTCATGTGGTGAAAATGCTATCTTGCCCGTCAAGCCAGTGTTTTCAACGCAATCAAGGCCCTCGGAAAATGAAATCCGAGGGCCTTGATTTTTTACTATCCGCAAACGTTTTTCCCAAACCGGCAGGTCTCGCACCCACACCACCCACAAGCTACACCACAACTGAATACCCCAGCAAAGGCCATGATTTTTTAAATAACAACCTTGATTATCTCTGCAAAGCCTTGAAAAACAGGCACTTTTGCGGATATGGGCAACCGAATTTACTACCGATTTACTACTTTTGGAGAAAGAGCCTTGATATGCCGTCCAGAACCCTGCAAGCCCAAACACCAGCATACAGCATTGAGAAAGAATAAATGAAAACTAAATACGACGCATACGCGGCGTTTCTCTATCCCAACACGAGAGAACAGGAATGCCGCTTTTTTATGCCATCATGTTACACAGTAGGGGCGAAAAGAGCCTTGCTATATGCGGCTTTGCGGGCGCACTTTTGCCGGGGACAGGGATTTATACCTAATCCCGGCAAAATAGCGTTCTATCGCGTAACAGATCCACAACCAAAGGAGTGATGAAGCTATGGCAGTTTTCCGAGTGGAGCGCAACAAGGGCTATACCGTTATGAGCAACCACTGTCTATAAAAAACTTCTAAAAATCATGGTATAAAACTGTAAAACCATTCTGTTACTGTTCACAGGGACACAAGTTGAACCTACCCCAGTTATTGCGGGGCGGGCGGCGGAAGCCGCCCGCTCCCCTCGTTTTTATCCTTACGCCAGCAGCTTTAAACACTCCTCAATGGAGGGCAGAGACGTGATATGCGGCTGGCGCTCACCCGGCTCCATCGGGCTGTCCACGTTTCCGATATCCCGGTAGATGATCTTGACGCTCTGGGCGGAGCTGCGGGAATACTTGACCGCTCGCTCCCCGATCTCGATGCGCTGGATGAACAGCCGAACCAATTCCGGCGTCAGGTGGTCAATGGTGGTGAACCGCTTTGCCTTCTCAATGAACGCTTCTACGTTGGCGGTGGATGCTTTCAGCTTTTCCAGCCTATTTTCCTTTTCCGGGATAACCTCTTGCAGCGCTTTCTGCTCGGTGTTATAATCGGCGGAGAGCATCCGAAACTGTTCAGCTGTGATCCGCTGGAGGACGTGATCCTCATAGAGGCGCTTGAACAGTACGGACAGTTCCCCGTCCCGCTTCCGCATGGCGTCCAGCTCCTTTTGGAGCGCGTTCATCTCCTGGCGCAGCTCTTTGCTGTTCTTCTGGTTGATGTAGGCCGCAAACTGCCGCTCCTTCATTCGGGCGAAGTGCGTTACCCTCTGGAGATCATCCAGCACGATCTTGCACAGCTCGTCCTCCCGGATATGGTGGGGTGAGCACGCATTTTTGCCCCGTTTCCCGTAGGTGTAGCAGGTGAAATTGTACCGCTTCTTTTTCATCGTGCTGGCCCGGTGGAGCACCATGGGTTTGCCACAGTCGGCGCAGAACGCTAACCCAGAGAAGATATTCGGTTCCTCCATCTGCTTCGGGATGCGCTTTTTGTGCTGCCGTACATCCTGCACGATGTCCCACAGCTCCTGGCTGACCAGTGCCGGGTGGGTGTTTTCCACCGTGATCTGCTCATCTTCCGGCCTGCGGACCAGCTTCTTGTTTTTGTAGGAGAGTGAGGTGGACCGCAACCCCACTGTATGCCCAAGGTAGGCCCTGTTGTCCAGGACGCCCGTCACCGAGCTGCCGCTCCAGTCATAGGGACGGGTGATGTCCACATGGTTATGGGACTTTCCCTCTTTCTGATAGGCGTAATTTGCGGGTGTCAAAATCTGTTCCCCGGCCAAAATGCGGGCGATTTGGTTCGGGCCTTTGCCGCCAGCACACAGCTGGAAGATGCGCTGGACAATGGGAGCGGTCTCCTCGTCTGGGACGATCTCTTTGCTGTCTGAGGACTTTTTACGGTAGCCGTAGGGCGGCCTGCCGCCCAGGCGCTCGCCCCGCTCCGCCTGAAGCTTTTTCACCGCCCGAACCTTCTTGCTGGTGTCCTTGGCGTGCAGCTCATTTGCCCAATTCCTGATGGGATTGAAATCGGTGCTGCTCTCCACCAGGGAATCAACCCCATCATTGATGGCGATGAAGCGGATGCCCTTCGTCGGCAGGTAGAGCTCCGTCAGCTGGCCCACCTGCAAATACTCACGTCCCAGGCGGGACATATCCTTCACGATCAGCGTTTCCACCTCATCCGCTTCGATCATCTCAATGACCTTTTTCCAAGAGGGCCGCTCGAAATTCGTCCCGCTGTACCCATCGTCCGCCAAGAAGATCGCATTTTCAAAACCATTGTCGGTAGCGTATTTTTCCAACAGCAGACGTTGATTTACGATGGAATTCGAATCGCCCAACCGGGCGTCCTCCTGACTGAGCCGTCCGTAGAGAATTGTATATTTTTGGCTTGCCATTTTGATCATTTCCTCCTTTCCGGGGGCAAGCCGGTACGGTACACACACTATACCGCACCGGCCCGCCAAAGTCTACTGAAACATTATCCGGTGTGGGTATCTTTTTTCAGCTCTGCATCAATGAACTCCAAGATCTTGTCTGTAGGCGTAGCGGTAGGAGCGTCGGGGAATACAGAGGAGATGTGGAAACACTTGCCCTCGATGAGCATTTTCCGTTCGCGAACATAATGCCCCTCGCGCCGCCAAGAATTTGTATCACGAAAAATCGTATTTACGCCGTCTTCCTCTTGTTGTAAAATCGCATTTTCTGGATGGTATGCACCCAGCATCCCAGTGGTCATGTACTCTTGCAGCTTAGTCATAGAACTCCTTTCTCCCTGTGTCACAGGGCCTGTTCAAAATTGTGTCCTTCACTGCCGCCGAACTTCTGACCCATGGCCAGCTTTTTCAACGCTTCCCGGCGGCGCTGTTTGCTGTCCGTCCAGACGGGCGGTGCTGGGAGCTGCCACCCATCGTCACGCTCCAGGTCGGCTGCCACCTGGAACCACCCGGCGGCCAGCTCACCCAGCCAGCCTTCGTCCGGCTCCACCGTCTGGGGGCGGAAGCCGGTGGCCTGCCGGTAGAGGAACAGCATCTCAAGGTTTTCCTTGAGGAAGGTTTCATCGTGGAGGCTGCTGTCC
>CAPOAR010000117.1:0-8322 GCA_948670295.1 uncultured Oscillospiraceae bacterium
CTCTGTTATACCACTGCTGTCAACTCTTGGCTTTATTTTTGATCGTTGCTATAATGACATTGGCGGAATGCTTGGGCTCTTTACCATTGATAAAAAGGGGGAAAATGGTATGCCGATTGATTGTGGATTTACGAAAGAAAATCATTGGTTTCGGTATCGGGCGGCCGCAATTATCGTAGAGGATGGCTGTGTGCTGTTTGCGGGAAACGAGCGTGAAGATTATTACTATTCTATCGGCGGCGGTGTGCACATGGGGGAAGCGGCTGAAGATGCCGTGATTCGGGAGGTTTTCGAGGAAACCGGCGTGCACTATGAAATCGACCATTTGGCTGTAATCCACGAAAATTTTTTCAGTGAAAGCGGCGGGGCGCTACAAGGGCTTGACTGCCATGAGATATGCCTGTATTTTTTGATGAAGCCCAGAGGCACCAGGACGCTCCATAGCGGCAGCTATACACTTGGTGTCCGTGAAGAAATGCACTGGCTTCCAGTGAACCGCTTGGATGACTATAAGGCATTCCCGAGCTTTAT
Source organism: uncultured Oscillospiraceae bacterium (assembly GCA_948670295.1). Classification (GTDB taxonomy): domain Bacteria; phylum Bacillota; class Clostridia; order Oscillospirales; family Oscillospiraceae; genus Enterenecus. The sequence continues at coordinate 532 of CAPOAR010000117.1, forward strand.
GAAGGATTACCTGAGCCGGGAGCATTTGGGGATTGAACATATCATAACGGATGAGCGGAAGCAGTGATTTCTGAATAGACAAAACAGCCCGGACGGAGCGCAAACGCTTCGTCCGGGCTTTATTCCGTCAGCGCCTCCCGCAGGTGGGCCACCGCCCGCCGCTCGATCCGGGACACCTGCACCTGGCTCACCCCCAGCACCTTGGACACCCGGTCCTGGGTGAGATTCTTATAAAACCGCAGCAAAATCACCATCCGCTCCCGCTCCGGCAAAGCGTCGATGGCGTGGCGCAGGGCCAGCCTTTCCAGCAGCTCGTCCTCAATGCCGCCATCCCCCAGCACCGTCTCCAGGGAAAAGCCGTCCTCCCCGCTCTCCCCCTGGAGGGAGGCCACCGACAGCATGGCGGTGTCGGCGGCGGCGATATCCTCCGGCTCCAGCCCTGTGGCCTGGGCCAGCTCGCCCACCGTGGGCTCCCGGCCAAGCCGCTGGCTCAGCTCCAGCCGCCGCTGGCGCAGCGCCATCGCCCGCTCCTTGGTGCCCCGGCTCACCTTCACCGCCCCGTCGTCCCGCAAAAACCGCCGGATCTCCCCCGCGATCTTGGGCACGGCGTAGGTGGAAAACTGGGTTCCATAGGCGGTGTCAAATCCCCGGACGGCCTTCAAAAACCCCAGGCAGCCCAGCTGGTACAGATCCTCCGGGTCCACCCCCCGGCCGTAGTAGCGCCGGGCCACCGACCAGATCAGACCGCTGTTGTCCAGCAGCAGGCGCTCGCAGGCGTCGTTATCACCGGCCTTGGCGGCCTCCAGCAGGGCGGGGGCGTCCAGCCCTCTCACTTTGGTCCGCCCGCCCGGCGGGCGATGCGCTTGCGCATGGTCACCGTGGTGCCCTTTCCCGGCTGGGAGCGCACCTTGAGGCCGTCCATAAAGCTCTCCATGATGGTGAAGCCCATGCCGGAGCGCTCCTCCCCGCCGGTGGTAAAGAGGGGGGTACGGGCCTGGTCCACATCGGGTATGCCCACGCCGGAGTCCTTCACCTGGATTTCCACCACGCCGCCCTCAAACAGCCGCAGGCGCAGGGTGATTTTCCCCAGGCAGTCGGGATAGGCGTGGACGATGGCGTTGGTCACCGCCTCGCTGACGGCGGTTTTGACATCCGCCACCTCGTCCAGAGTGGGGTCCAGCTGGGCGGCGAAGCAGGCCGCGCACGCCCGGGCAAAGCCCTCGTTGGCGGAGCGGGAGGTGAAGGTGACGGTCACCTGATCCATGGCTTTCATTCTATGTAGCCCTCCTCAATCTAAGGAAATGAGCCGCCCGATGCCGGCGGCGTCCAGCACCCTTCTCGCCTGGGCGGGGATATTGGCCACCCGCAAGGCCCCGCCGGTGTGCCCCAGCTGCCGCCTGGCCCGCAGCAGCACCGCGATGCCCGAGCTGTCCATGAAGGTGACGCCGGACAGGTCCAGCACCAGATGGGCGGGCAGGCGCTCGGCAATGGCCTGATCCAGCTGGGCCATCAGCTCCCGGGCGGCGTGGTGGTCGATCTCGCCGGACAGGGCGATGGTCAGCGCGCTGTCCCGGCTGGAAACGGTGATGGGCATGGCTTGTCCCTTCCTTGTATAAAAAATAAGCGCGGTACGGGAGAATTTCCCGTATCGCGCTCATTATAATGGATTTGACAGGTCATAATTTGCCGAAGGGGGCTTGCGGGCAGGAAAAATTTACATGGCCGCCAGCTGTGCCTCCAGCTTCTTTACCAGAACCTCCAGCTTGGCCGCCCGGTCCCGCTCGGCCTCCACCACATGCTGGGGGGCCTTGCCCACAAAGCCGGGATTGCCCAGCTTGGCGGTGAGCTTGTCCAGCTCGGCGGCGTTCTTTTTCAGCTCCTTTTCCACCCGCGCCCGCTCCTTGTCCAGATCCACCAGCTCGGCCAGGGGCAGGAAGATGCGCGCGGCGTAGGTCTGAAGCTCCACCAGCCCCTTCTGCATCATCTCATCGCTGCTGCCCGCGCCGGCATGGCCGACGACGGACACCTGGCTGGCCCAGGCCAGCCGCTTGAGCAGGGCGGCGCCCTGGGTGAAGGCGTCCTGCTCCAGTGTGGCGATGGTGACGTGGGCCTTTTTGGAGGGGGGCACGTTCAGCTCCGCCCGCTTGCCCCGGATGGCCCGCACCGCGTCGATGATAAGCCCCACCGACTTCTCCTCCTGGGGGAAGTCCAGCTCCTGCCGGTACACGGGCCAGGCGTCCAGCATGAGGAACCTGGCCTGACAGCCCGCCTCCCGGGGCAGGGCCTGCCAGATCTCCTCGGTGATAAAGGGCATGAAGGGGTGCAGCAGCTTCAGCGTCTCGGTGAGCACATATACCAGCACCTGCTGGGCCTGGATTTTGGCCTCCTCGTCCTCCCCTTGCAGGCGGGCCTTGGTGAACTCAATATACCAGTCACAGTAGTCGCTCCAGATGAAGTCGTACACCTTGGCGCAGGCCACCCCCAGCTCATAGGCGTCCATGTTCTCGGTGACCTCTTTCACCACCCGGTTCAGCTTGGACAAGATCCACTTGTCCTCCTGCTCCAGCCTGCCGGGCAAAACGCACTCCCGGATGGTCAGGTTCATCATCACAAACCGGCTGGCGTTCCAGATTTTATTGGCGAAGTTGCGCATGGCCTCGCACTTCTCCACAAAGAAGCGGGTGTCGTTGCCGGGGGCGTTGCCGGTGATGAGGTTGAAGCGCAGAGCGTCCGCGCCGTACTTTTCCGCCATCTCCAGCGGGTCGATGCCGTTGCCCAGGGACTTGGACATCTTGCGGCCCTTGTCGTCCCGGACCAGGCCGTGGATGAGCACCGTATGGAACGGCGGCTTCCCGGTGTGCTCGCAGCCGGAGAAGATCATCCGGGACACCCAGAAAAAGATGATGTCGTAGCCGGTGACCAGCACGTCGGTGGGATAAAAATAGTTCATATCCTCCGTCTCCTCCGGCCAGCCCAGGGTGGAGAAGGGCCACAGGGCGGAGGAGAACCAGGTGTCCAGCACGTCCGGGTCGCGCTCAATGTCTGCGGAGCCGCAGTGGGCGCACTGGGCAGGATCGGCCTCAGAAACGGTCATCTTACCGCAGTCCGCGCAGTACCACACCGGGATCTGGTGCCCCCACCACAGCTGGCGGGAGATGCACCAGTCATGGACGTTCTCCATCCAGTTGGTGTAGGTCTTGGTGAAGCGCTCTGGAACGAACCTGGTCTCCCCCTCGTTGACGACGCGGAGGGCCTCCCTGGCCAGCGGCTCCATCTTGACGAACCACTGGGCGGAGATGATGGGCTCCACGTCGTTGTGGCAGCGGTAGCAGGTGCCCACGTTGTGCTGGTGGGGCTCAATCTTCTCCAAAAGGCCCAGGGCCTCCAGGTCGGCCACTACCGCCTTGCGGGCCTCGTAGCGGTCCATGCCCTGATATTTTCCGCCGTTTTCATTGACCACGCCGTGGTCGTCCAGCACCCGGATGGTGTCCAGGCTGTGCCGCAGCCCCACCTCGAAGTCGTTGGGGTCGTGGGCGGGGGTCATTTTCACGCAGCCGGTGCCGAACTCCAGATCCACGTACTCGTCGGCCACGATGGGGATCTCCCGGTCCATCAGGGGCAGCAGGCACTTTTTGCCGATGATATCCTGATACCGCTCGTCGGCGGGGTTGACGGCCACGCCGGTGTCGCCCAACATGGTCTCGGGCCGGGTGGTGGCCACGATGACGTACCGCCCCGGCTCCCCCGCGATGGGGTACTTGATGTGCCACAGGCGGCCGGGCTTGTCCTGGTACTCCACCTCCGCGTCGCTTAGCGCGGTGACGCAGTGGGGGCACCAGTTGACGATGCGGGAGCCCTTGTAGATCAGCCCCTTGTCGTACAGGGAGACAAACACGTGGCGCACCGCCTTGGACAGACCCTCGTCCATGGTGAAGCGGGAGCGCTCCCAATCGCAGGACACGCCCAGCTTCTTCTGCTGCTCCACAATGCGGCTGCCGTACTTGTGCTTCCAGTCCCATACCCGCTCCAGGAACTTCTCCCGGCCCAGGTCGTGGCGGGTGAGGCCCTCCTTCTCCCGCAGCTCCTCCTCCACCTTGATCTGGGTGGCGATGCCCGCGTGGTCGGTGCCGGGGAGATACAGCGCGGCATAGCCCTGCATCCGCTTATAGCGGATAAGCATATCCTGCATGGCGTCGTCCATGGCGTGGCCGATGTGGAGCTGGCCGGTGACGTTGGGGGGCGGCATCACGATGGTGAAGGGCTTTTTGTCCGGGTCGCGCACGCCCCGGAAGCAGCCGTTGTCCTCCCAGGCCTGGTAGACGCGGCCCTCCACCTCATGGGGCTCATAGACCTTGGGCAGTTCCTTGTTCATATCCAATCACATTCCTTTCCTGATGGATTATTGTATCTGGATGAGGCGTTCAAACCTCCGGGATGGGGCCGCCGAACTTCTCCGCCAGCCTGGCCCCCAGGGCGGCTGGGTCGCCCACGGCCATGGCCGCCTCGGGCAGGATGACGGCGTGCTTCTTGTCCAAAAATAGGAAGTACCGCCCCCGGCTGTGGAAGCAGCCGATGAAGCTGGCGTAGGGATAGAAGCCCTCCCCCTTCCGGCCCTGCTCCCGCACCCCGGCGTCGTCCAGGGTGACGGTGACCTCACCCACATCCTTGAGCTGCATTTGGTGGCTGCGCCACGCAGTGAGCCGGTGGTAAAAGATGCCCAGACCCAGGTACAGCAGGCCCGCTGCCAGCAGCACAGCCCCCAGGAGGAGGGAATCCCCCTTCTGGAGGGTGGCCTCCAGAAGGAGCAGCGCACCCGTAGCCAGCAGCACCAGTCCCGCGAGAACGTATATCGTGCGGTGCACCGCAGTGCGCCCCCGCCGGTAGCGCTTCGCGGTAACGCGGCACAGAACCACCAGATCCTGAATGGTGTAGCCGTTCACCTTGAATTGATAATACAAAAATCTCCCCTCCCAACAAAAACGCCCCGGGCCAATCGGCCCGGGGCGAACGTGTTGTCCGTGTTACCACCCGAATTCCCCTGCACGGGGCGCTCGAATCCCTTAACGCGGGAGGACGGCGGGGCTTACTGAACGTTCAGCGCCGCGGCTCGGGGACCACTTCGCCCTGCCTCCGCGCGGCCTCGCACCAAAACGGCCGCTCTCTGAAGCGGAGGGAGAGGGGTACTGCTTCCCTTCCCAGCCTTTTACCCGTTCAGTATACGCAAACGGCAGGGGTTTGTCAAGCAAAACCGGCTAGGCGCTGTTTGAAAATTGAAGGATTGCCCAGCGGCGGGAGAAGCCCCGCCGTTGGGGCATGTAGGCAGTTTTCAAACGAGCCCTGGTCAGTCCAGAGCCAAGTCGCCCTCTCTGATCCAGCCGATTTTTCTAAACCAATTGCCAAAGGCCCAGCACAGCACCGCAGGGAGGACGAAGGAAATCAAAAGCAGCCCCACCCACTCAAAGGCCCCCGGGACAATGGCCGCCGCGCCGTTGGCAATGGCGTCTTCACTGGGGGCGATCCAGCCCGTCCACACGCCGATCTGCCCCACCAGGCCGCAGGTGCCCATGCCCGCCGACACCGGGGGGCCGTTCATCTCCAGCTTGAATACGCAGGTGGCGATGGGCCCGGTGATGGCCGAGGTCAGAATAGCAGGCAGCCAGATGCGGGGATTCTTCACAATATTGCCCATTTGCAGCATGGAGGTGCCGATTCCCTGGCTCACCAGCCCGCCCCAGCGGTTCTCCCGAAAGGACAGCACGGCAAAGCCCACCATGTTGGCACAGCACCCAGCCACCGCAGCCCCTCCGGCCAGCCCGGTGAGGCTGAAAGCGGCACAGATGGCCGCCGAGGAGATGGGCAGGGTGAGGGCCATGCCGATCACCACACTGACCAGAATCCCCATGAGCAGGGGCTGTTCATCGGTGGCCAGGCGGGTGACATTGCCGATGGCGGTGGCGGCGGTGCCGATGGCCGGGGCCGTCAGCGCGGACAGGCCCACGCCGGCTAAAACTGTCACCAGCGGGGTGACAAGGATATCCACTCTCGTCTCCTTGGAGATGGCCTTGCCGCACTCGGCAGCGATGATGGCGATAAACAGCACCGCCAGCGGCCCCCCCGCCCCCTTGCCGCCGTCCAGGGTGGTGCTGCCCAGGGCGTTGGCGGCATAGCCCACCGTGGCCAGGGAGAACAGCACCATGGGCGGCGCCTTCAGCGCCCAGCCGATGGCCACGGCCATGGCCGCGCCGCTCATGGCGGAGGCGTACACCCCCACGTCCACCAGAAATTGCAGCCCGGCCTGCTCCCCCAAAGTTTTCACGATGGTGCCGATGAGCAGCGAACAGAACAGGCCCTGGGCCATGGCCCCCAGCGCGTCGATGCCATAGCGTCTGGCGGAGATCACAATATCCTTGCGTTTCAGAAATGCTCTGAGCTTTTCCATTCCCTCACCCTCCACTGTCAAAAAATAAGAAGCTGTACCAATAGCCGAAGTATTCAGATTCGCGCGTCAAAATTGCCGCTGGCAAGGCGAAAAATCGCGGGAATACTTTGCGTATTTCAAGATTTTTCAACACGGCCGACGGCAATTTGGGCCGCAAAGCTGGGTGCTGAGGCGATTGGTACGGCTTCTAAGTCCGCACAGGTGTCAAGACACCTGTGCGGATCATTATACAGGACAGGGGAAAAATGTCAATGGGCGTTTTGCCTAAACCGGCGGATATGGCGCCCCCTCAGAGGTTTTTATTCCCTTTTTGGTAAAGCCATGCCGCCAGTACCGCCCCGGCGATCATCATCACCACGCCCGCCGCCATGGCGACGGTGGCCGCGCCCAGGAAGAAGCCCTCTATGCCGCTCAGGGGGGACGCGGCGGGAACCATGCCCAGTTCCTCCAAAATCGCCTGCTGCACTTCCGGCGGGGTGCCGGGGGAGAACTCCACGCCCCCCATGCCGCCAAGCCCGCCGAAGCCGCCCATGCTGTCCATCATATCACTGGACGCCGCGAACATGGCCCCGAAGCCCCAGCGCGCCAGCGCGCCGATGATAGTAAGCGGCAGTCCGCCTACGGCGATATACACCCCTGCCAGCCAGCCGTACCGCCGGATGAGCCGGCCTATAAGCCCTGTGGCTCTGTCAAAATTGTCCCCTGCCGGGGCGCTGGGGACGGTATACACAGGCGTCTCCTCCCGGGGCGGCGGAGTGCACCCCTGCACCCCGGCGGGCTCCTCCCCGCTGAGCAGCTCATCGGTGGTCACACCGAATGCCTTCGCCAGCGCGAGCAGCTTGTCCACCTCCGGCGTGGCGTCGCCCAGCTCCCACTTGCTCACCGCCTGGCGGGATACCCCGACCAGGGCGGCCAGCTCCTCCTGGGACAGCTTGGCCGCTTTTCGATAGTGCAGTATTTTTTCGTTCAGCTTCATAGAAAGCCACCTCCTTCATGGCACTATGGTAACAAAAAACCCGGTTGCGCGCCACCAGCAGGCACTGGAAGTTTCCGCAACTACGGGTTGCGGAGCCGTTGCGAGCAGCGCGGATGGACCGAAGCGAGGGGAAAAGCCCAGCCGCCGCGCAGCGGGGGCGGGTTTTGCCCGAGACGGAGGGAAGCCGCGCGTCGCGAGCAGGCGCAGCACAGCTCCAGGTTGCGAAGAAGCCGGGAGCAGGGGACTAAGAAGCTGTACCAATAGCCGAAGTATTCAGATTCACAAGCCAAAATTGCCGGTGACAAGGCGAAAAATCGCGGGAATACTTGGTGTATTTCAAGATTTTTCAACGCAGCCGGCGGCAATTTGGGCCGTA
>CAPOAR010000118.1:0-8264 GCA_948670295.1 uncultured Oscillospiraceae bacterium
TAAGGAAACCGGAATCGGAATGGATTTCCCATGAGGGCGCGCACGAGGCAATTATCGGGCCGGAGCTGTGGGAGGCGGTCCAGAAAATCAATCGGGCGGCGAAACAGATTTCCGCTAACAATGCGCCGCCCCAGCCCTCTCTGTTTACGGGAAAGCTGGTCTGTGCGGACTGTGGGCATCCTCTGGTTGCCGCCCGCGAAACACAGCGCCGGAAAAATGGCACTGTCAAGCACTATAAGAAGCTATGTACCGTTTGAATTTTTTGAAAACGATGGACACTGGGCTTTCTGCGGGGGGAGTTGCCTGGGGTGCTGTCTGCTGGGGCTGTTCGGGTTGGGGCGGCTGCTGGTTGGCGGCGGCTTGCGCCATTTCACAGGTGCAGGTTTGGCCATCCTCCAATTTTGCACCGCAATGTTGGCAATAAGGCATCGTAGTTTCCCCTTTCTCTTTTGACGTGCTTGATGCGATTTGCGTTTTCGACGTATTTCTACAATACGCAAAAATTATACTCGGATATTCATACATAGTCAACCCTAATTTCCGTTCGTAAACTAAAAGAAAACGGATGAGAGGTAATTGACTATGATTAGTTATGCGCCACTGAAAAAAACCATGAAATAACGGGGAATTTCGTCATATAGGCTTGAAAAATTAGGATTCAGCCGAGCAACATATTACAGCATAAGAAAAGGAAACAGCGTATCAACCAATACCATTGACCAGCTATGTAAAATTCTAAAGTGTGGCGTTTCGGACATCATAGAGTTTGTTGACAAAGAAGGAAAAGACACTAAAACTTGAAGCAGATATAATTACATAGTCAAGAGCTTGGGTTTTGTTTGTAATAGTAAACTTTACGGATAATAACGCCGGTGGCCCGCCACGGCAGGACAGGCGGGTGGTTGCCGCGCCCTTGGCATAAGGCGGGGTCAAAGGTGTGTCCGCTCGGTGCAATCCCCCGCCGATGGGGGCGCAAGCCCTGGGAAGCTGGCCCCGTGGGGATTGCCTCGCTTGTATGCCCTGCGGGGCATGGGGGGTTAAGGGTCGGGGGGATAGCATTCGAGAATATGAAAAAACAGGGGGCCGGGGTTCCGGCTCCCTGCTTCGTGTGTTCGGCTGTGTTACTCGGTTGGTGTTAGAAAGTGTTGTGCGGGGGCGGTTCCTGTTTCCATATCTTTAAGTGAAGGAATCCGAGACCTCATCCTTACCAACTGATTCCCTACCCTCGAAACGCCTTCATTCGGCGCTTTGGGGGCATTTTTGTTCCGGAAAATCGGAGGCAATGGTGCTTTCCGCTCCATTGCCTCCACCCGCTCGTTTCCTGTTGTGGGTCAGGTTGTGGGTCAAGACGCAAAAGCAAGTACACATCGGAATGGGGAACCCCCAGCCGGGTCACCCCAATTTTGCGCCACTGTAAACAAAATAGGGGCGGTCAGCTTTAAGCAAGCTGACCGCCCTGTGAATGAGGAGACGGAACATTCACGAACCGCCTTTATCATCGTCCGGCACGCAAATGCCGGAGATGCAGCAGCGTTATTTCTGCGCCTTCAACTCCTTGCGCAGCTTGTGGTCAATCACCAGGAAGCGGATGCACAGCGCAATCAGCGCAATGCCCAGTACGATAACCACGTAGATGAGGGGCTGGACTATGCCCAGGCCGCTTTCCTTGTAGGCCGGGCGGAGGATGCCCGCATCGCCGGATGCCGCGCTGTAGTCCCGGTTGACCACCCGGACATGGAGGGTCATGTACAGCGTCTCCTTGGCCGCCCTCCGCAAAGCATTGAGGTAGCTGTCGGACGCAGTTTCCTGGGCGAACTGCCCGCCGGTGACACCACTCATCCACAAGCTGGTGCCCGCCCGGAGCGCCTGGTCGCCGTTCATAAAGGCGTGGTGGTCACAGTAGTCGGTGATTACCGCTCCGTGGAACCCCCATTCGCCCCGGAGCACGTCCGTAAGCAGCGCCTTGCTGCCCCCGGCCCACACCGCGCCGATGCGGTTGTAGCTGCTCATCAGGCCGTTGGCGTCATAATTCTCCACCAGCGCCTGGAAGGGCTTCAGGTAGGTTTCCCGCAGGGCCTGCTCCGTCATCCAGGTGTAGACGCTGTCCCGGTAGACGCCGCTCTCGCCGTCATTGCAGATGAAGTGCTTCACGTAGGTGTACACACCGGCCTCGCTGGCCCCCTGAACCGTATTGCCGCACATAATCCCAGACAGTACGCTGTCCTCGGAGTAGTACTCATAGTTGCGCCCGTTGAAGGGGGAGCGGTGCATATTGACGGCAGGGGCATACCAGCCGCTGTATCCGTTCTGGATGGCCTGCCGCCCAATGACGCGGCCTTCTTCCCGTGCCAGTTCTGCATTCCAGGTCTGGGCCAAGGTGCTGGAGCTGGGGAAGCCGGTGCCCGCACCCATGCCAGTGAACCCGCCAATCTGAGCGGGGCCGTCCGCGTCCTTGACCCGCAGCTTGCCCACGCTGGGCAGATCCACGGTGCCGCCGTAGCCGAAGATGAACAGCTCCTCCATCTCTTCCACGGTGAGCTGGTCCAGCAGGGCGTCCCACTGGGGATCATTGAAGTCCGCGCCCAGCTGGTAGCCCAGCTCGGTGGTGAGACCCTTGTCCTCGATTTTGAGGCCATTTTTGGCCCCGGTAGTAATGGGGCCGTCGCTATCTTTTACATAGGCTGCGGCCTGGGTTTCGTCAAACAGGTTCAGCGCCCGCAGCTTGTCCGTCATGGGGCGGCTGGGGGTGTTGCTCCTGGGGAAGGTACCCGCGAAGTCGGCACGAGTCATGTATGCGATATTCTCACTGCCCTCGCCGTCGATGGGCACACCATCCACCGCGTCCGGGCCGGTAAAGCGGTTGGATACCTCGATCCCGGTGGCACTGTCAGTGGGGTACTGGACATTTGCCGCCAGAGTTACGGTAACCGGCTCGCCCACCACCGTGTGGGCGTCAGAGCGGACGGTGAGGACGTAATCGCCCTCGTCCAGCTCATAGCCCGCGAAGCCGTTGCCGTTGGCGTCGTAGCAGTCGTAGCTCGCCATATCCTCCACGGCGAAGGTCAGGATGACCTCCTGGCTGGCCCCGGGCTCCAGCAGCCCGGTTTTGGCAAACGCCCCAAGCTCCAGCGCGGACTTCTCAATACCGCCGGGGGTATACGGGGCGGTATAATAGAGCTGCACCACATCTTTCCCGGCGCGGCTACCGGTGTTGGTGACTTTCACAGTGACGGAAACTGTACCGTCCTTGGTAATGGCGGATCCATTTGCAGGGGCGTTCGTGATCTCCCAGTTGAAGCCGGTATAGCTCAGGCCGTATCCGAAGGGGTACTGCACCACGCCCTCGTAACTTGTGCCGTACCCGTTGGAGACGTTGTCCCAGAACCCCTCCGCGTCGGCGGTCTCATACCATTTGTAGCCGATGTAGATGCCCTCGGCGTAGTCGGTGTAGCTCACCTGCTCATAGGCGAAGGGCACATCGGTGTTGCCGGAGGTCGTGCCGTCAAAGGGATAAAGCCCTTCCGCCCCGGTGTAGGCCCCCACGCCCTCCAGGCCGGAGTTGGCATAGCTGGCAGCGGTGGACAGGTCATACGCCCAGGTGTCGGCGGTACGCCCACTGGGCTCCAACTCCCCCCACAGCACGGCGGGGATGGCGCTGGCGGCATTCTGTCCGGACAGACCCGCGATAAGGCAGGCGTCGATGCCGGGAATGGTCTCGATGGGGCCAAGCTCCATCACATTGCAGCTGTTGATGAGCACCACCACGTCCTCATAGTTGGCTCCCACATACTCCAGCAGGGCCAGCTCCTCGGCGGAGAACTCCAGGAACGTACGGCTGTCGTCCACCACGATGTCGCCGCCTTTCTCCACCCGCTTGTACTGCTGCCTGGTGCAATCGTTGCTCTCGCCGCCCAGACGCCCGATGACCACGATGGCGGTATCAGAGTACGCCTTGGCGTCGTCCAGCATGGCCTGGGTGTAGCAAGCAGTGTTGCCGATGTCCGGCTCATACAAGCGGCAGGACTGCTCCGGCCAGCTGTTCAAGGTACGGACATACTCCCGCCCCACCTGGAAATCCTTGTACATATCGGTTAGGGCAGTGTTGTAGGCGATGCCACAGCCGGACAGCGCCTGCAGAAAATCCACGTCCACGGCGCTTACGCCGCCGGATCCAGAGCCACCCCCCAACCATGCGGTGGACGCCCAGCCAAATACGTTGACCTGTTTCACATCACCGGACAGGGGCAGGGTGTTGTCCTGGTTGCGCACCAACACCGCGCCCTCCGCCTCCACCTGACGGGCCAGTTCCGCAGCGGCGGACAGGGTGGAGACCTTGTCTTCCTCGCTGACCTGCGGCGATGCCGCGCCCATGAAGGTCTCCGCCAAGGGGCCGAACATTCCCCAGGCGATGTTGAGCCCGATGCCCAAGACCAGCAGAAGCACAGAGAAAAACAATCCGATGCTATGCCGGATACCGTGGGGCTTCTTGACCTTTGGTTGTTTGCTCATGAATATCCTCCTCATTTTCGCCCCGCCCAGTGCGGAGCCTTATTTCATATTCAAGATAGCATCTTTACGCAGGCAAATGTGAAAATCTGCGCAGGTGGTCATTTTTTCAGCGCGGATGGAACAGCGGTCAGATCTTCCCAACCGCCGTTTTCTCATGGGTTCATCTTTTGCTGTGGAAGCGGGATCAGAACGCTTAGAATGAAGATGTCGTCATCTGTTTGAATGCGAGACAGCCCACCGTACCGGGCCGCGATTTCGGAGATGCTTTTTAAACCATATCCATGCTGGCTTACATCCTTCTTTGTTGTTATGGGTAAACCATCCTTCATTTTGATTGGGTGCGCATAATAGTTCTCAACTTGAATGAGCGCCATGCCATGGTTGCGGCACACGGTCACCGCCACAGTCCGCCGTTGGGGATCGTTCATCTGCCTGACACTCTCGATGGCGTTGTCCAGCGCATTCCCAAACAGGGTGTACAAATCCACCGGCGTCATAAAATCCAGCAGCTCTCCGTCCGCCATACAGGTCCAGGAAATATGGTTCTTTTCACAGATTAGGCTCTGCTGGGTCAACACGGTGTCCAGCACCTCATTCCCCGTCTGCGCCGCGCTGTCATAAATCATCACGGCCCGCTCCATATCCCGCAGACCTTCTTCCCGCGCAGCGGGGTCACGTTCCAACCGCAATGCCATTACCTGATGCTTCAGGTTGTGACATTTCCGATTGATCAACTCGACATTGGCGCGGGACAACTCATATTGTTCCTGCATCTGATGGCGCAGACGGCGCTCAGTTTCAGCCTCAACCCGCCAGTCCACCTCGATGCGCTGCTCCAGCTGGAGCCAGAGGATTAGGATACAGCAAACCGCATCGTAGACCAGGCCCAGGGCATATAGCAATGAGTTATCGTAGTAAGACCCCAGGACCCGGATCGCCAAATTAAGAAGCAGGGCAACGCTCAGCACCAAGGCGCAGGTCACCACAGTCTGGCGGCGGCTGACATGGTATGCCCCGCCACGGGGAAGATTCCGGCCGAACAGCAGGGCGCACGCCGCTGCCACCAAAAGGTCCACACCCCATAAGATCGGGTAGCGCCACCAAGAAATCGCAGCATGAAACTCCCCAAAGAGAACTGTGGTGACGCAGAATGTGATGTGTTGTACGGCGTAGGCGCAGGCCGCGCCGTATACCGCATCCCGCGCAGACAGAGTCGTACACAACCGAAATAGCAGCCATGCGCAAAAAAGCGGGGGCAGATAGGTGAGTGGAAAGAAAAAGGGCGCTGCAGGGGAATATTCCAATAGGGTCATGGAGATCATCATTGAGCAGCTTCCCATTATCACAGAGGCGGGGATAAGACAGGCCGCATTTCGCTTCCACTGGGGTCGGCGCTTCAAGGGGAGCAAAAAAAGCAGAGATGAAATCAAAAGCATCTGCATAAAATCCGGCCTGATCAGGCACAAGAAAAAGGTTTTCATTTGCGGCCTCCCAGCGTTTCATTCATCAGCGCGTCCAAAAGGGCCTTCTTCCGGTTTCGGCTCACAGGGATCACATTTCCAGCTACCTGGACAGTAGCGCTGCCCAGGCCGTCAACATAGCGGAGGTTGATCAGGTAGCAGTTATGGCACCGGACAAATCCGTACTGCCCCATTTCCTGTTCGGCCTGGTTCATGGTCTGCCCGCCGCTGGGCACGATTTCGCCGTCCATCGCGTGATAGCACAGGCTGTGCCCATAAACCTCCACGTAATAGATACGGGAGACCGGCACTCGGAGACGCTCCCCACCCCGCCGGAGGAAGATCGCGCGGCTGTCCCGTCCCCGCCAAACGCGCAGAACCTTTTTCAGTTTCATCGACAGCGCGGCATAGTTGACTGGCTTGAGCACATAGTCCAGCGCATCCACCTCATAGCCCTTAATAGCATATTGCGCCAGATTTGTGATAAACATCAGCAAAACGTCGGTATCCCGTTCCCGAATCTGGCGGGCAGCGGAAATACCGTCCAAACCAGGCATATCCACGTCCAGAAGAAGCAGATCAAATGTACAATCGTAAGCTTCCACCAAAGACGCGCCATCGGGAAAGCGCAAGATTTCCACTTGGAATTGATTCTCTGTGGCGAATTGCTCAATATATGCTTCCAACTGTTTCGCAAAGCGCGGGTCATCCTCTGCAATAGCAATTTTCAAAATTACATCCCCTTCCGCTCTTTATTAGAATACATCCTGGATATTACTTGGAATGTACAGGACTTTGTCAGCAAGCCCGATTATCAGCCGCGTTTTTTGCACCACTGTCTACAAAGAAAAAATCGCTCCAGCCAAAGCGTTTCACAGCCGGTTCAAATCCTCCCGCAGCGCCTCAATCTGCTGCGCCCGCTCCTCCTCTGACTTCGCCACCTTCAGCAATTCGATGGTGAAGTCCCGCTGGGCCGCGGCGTGTTCCACCCAGGCATTAAACTCCTCCCGGCTCATGTTCCCCTTCATAAACCGGGCGTAGTATTTTTTGTAGGCCCGCTTGTAAATTTTCCAGGTCTCTTCCTCCTGGATCTTTTTCTCAAAGACCGCCCGAGCCCCTACCTCCCGGCAGGTCTTCTCCGTCTCGCCAGGGGCAATGCGCTCACAATATACCGTCTTATCCCCCTGCTCATGGAGAAACCACCGCCCGCACAACCGGCACTGCCGCGGCGCGTTCCCGTGTTCAATCGCCTTGCCAAGCTCCAAATAGAGAAAATCCGCCAGACAGGACGCCGTCCAACGCTCCACCATCACGCTCTCGCCCCCATCAACAGGCCGGGGTGCGAAGCGGACAGAGCTCTCTACAAACATTTCCTTCAACCAGTAAAAAGCTCCCTGCGATACCAGTTGTTCCTGTGCATACGGATGGAGCGGGCCGCCAAACACCTGGAGCAGTTCCTCCAGTCTCCGCATCAGCAGCAAGCTGTCACCCACGTGATCCACCAGATCATTCCCGCAGAAAAAATCTGTCACAGCGGCGCCGTACCGGAACGGGCCCATATCGTTGATCCAGTATCCGGCACTTCCGAAATCAACGGTCAGTGGGAAAGCAAGCTTGGGAAAACCCATATTGATGTCCTCCTTGATGGTAGAATATTTTTTTATCTTTTCTATTGACAACTCTTTTGCGGCGTGTTATTATACGAATATCCGTAAATAGACTATACCATATTCTCAGGAATAGTCAATACCGGATTTGAACTTTGCCAACTGAATACCCACCGCCGAAGATCATACTCCCTGGGTAAAGTACCGCCAAGACTCTCAATCAAGATGAGCGCACCAGCAGGGTGAAAACGCTGCAGTGAAATTCTGGGGCAGGAACCGGTACGGCGCGTGGCCAGCTAAAGCAGATAGCATCCATTCCCCCTTCTATCTGCGCCTAAAATTCATTGAAAGGATAAGCATGTGAAAATTTCTGAGTACAAAAGTTATGACGATTTGCCGCTGTTCCTCAATGCAGCAACAGTGGCAAAAGTGCTGGGCATTGCCCCATCCAGCACCTACGAATTGATGCACGAAGCAGACTTCCCCGTACTGAAAATCGGCAACCGGCTGGTAGTCCCCAAGGAAAAATTCATCCAATGGGTAGAACAGCATACGCAGGGAGTCTAATGGTATGAAGTCAAGAGGAAAATAAGAGGAAATTTCGGGGAAATCAGCCAGGAAACAGCACATTTTGGCATAAAAAGGCAACACAAACCAAAGCCCTGCCTGCCGAAATTTTTGAAAACAT
>CAPOAR010000119.1:0-8120 GCA_948670295.1 uncultured Oscillospiraceae bacterium
GGACGACAAGAAGAAGTTCATGCCCTGCGTGATCAACGGCTTTACCGACATGATCTCCGTCAACCTGGTCATCGCCCTGGCCCGCGCCACCACCGTGATTATGAGCTCCACCGGCCTGGGCGCCTGGCTGGTAGAGGCGTCCATTACCGCGCTGACCGCCTCCGGCCTGCCCGCCCCCATCTTCGGCTTCCTGGACTATGTGCTCCATGTGGGGCTGAGCTTCCTGGTGCCGTCCTCCTCCGGCCTGGCGGGCCTGTCCTCCCCCATCGTTTCCCCCATCGTGGCGGGCATGGGCTGGTCTGTGGAGACCTCTATCATGATCAACGTGGCCGCCAACGGCTTCGTCAACCTGTTCACCCCCACCTGCGGCTTCATCATGGGCGGCCTGGCCCTGGCCCGTGTGCCCTGGGACACCTGGGTGAAGTGGTCTGCCAAACTGCTGGCCGTCATCGCGGTGTTCTCCGCCGTGGTGCTGACCGTGGCTATGATGGTCCTCAGCTGACGGACCGTTTCACATTAACAGCATAGAACCTCCTCTCAACGGGAAAGCCGGCCGCACGGGCCCTGGTCGTGCGGCCGGGCTTTCCTGTGTCTGTGCGCCATACACCAGAAAGGCTGAAGGTGATCGTTTTGAACAGACCTGCGACCTTGCAGGACAACCTGGCCGCCACCAAGGACCCGGCCGCCATCTGCTCCTTTGACTACGAGGCTATCCAATCCCCCACCAAACCCCTCATCCACCAGGCCGCCCGCTTTCTCTACATCAAGCGGGGCCAAGGCGCCATTGAGATCGGCGGGGTGGAGTACGAGGTAAAGCCCGACACCCTCATCGCCATCACCCCCTGGAAGATTTCCGAAATCACGGCGGTAGGGGAGACGCTGCAGTTCATGCGCATCGTCTACGACTACCAATATGTCAACTCCGTACTCAAGGGCGTGCCCGGCTCTGAGGACGACAGCTCCGAGCTGCTCCAGTTTTTATCCATGGAGCCGGTGGTCTATCTGGACTCGGTGCAGGCCCAGTATATGGACGGGCTCACCGAGCAGCTCAAGGCGGAGCTTGGGGTGGAGTCCACCAGGGTGAGCCAGCCCGACCGCCCCCTGGCGCAGCTCTACGTCACCAACAAGATCATCGAGCTGATGATCATGTACCGCCGGTACATCATGGCGGTGCGCGGAGAAAAGGATTATGAGAGGGATATCTCCACCCAGAATTCCATCCTCAGCTACATCTACGCCCACTCCTCTGAAAAGCTCACCCTGTCCAGCGTGGCGGGGGCCTTCTTCATCTCCGAATCCACCCTGTCCAAAAACATCTCCGATATCACCGGCACCACCTTCTCCAAGCTGCTCACCGGCATCCGCATCGAGAAGGTGTCCGACTATCTGATCTACACCGACCTGACCCTGGACGAGATCGCCGTGCTGGTGGGCTTTGTGGACGCCCCCCACCTGTCCAGGAACTTCAGCGCCCAGGTGGGCACCACCCCCATGAAGTACCGCAAAATATACAAAAAGTCCAAGACAAAATTCAACCGTACCGACAAAAACGTGGCCTTTGCCGCCACTGACTATATTTACAAGAACTATGCCGCAGAAAATCTCACCGCCAGCCAGGTGGCCTCCCACTTCGGCGTATCCATCCCGGAGATGAACCGGCTGATGCTGTACTACTCCGAGAAGAACTTTGAAACCCTGCTGAATTTCGTGCGGATCAACCGGGCGTGCGAGCTGCTGGCCTCCACGGAGAAGTATGTCATCGACGTGGCCTTCGAGGTGGGCTATAACAACATCAAAACCTTCAATATGAACTTCTCCAAGTACAAGGGGATGACCCCCACCGAGTTTCGCAGCCGGATCACCCTCCAAAAGGCGGACGGCAGCGAGACCGCCCGCCCGGGAAAGCGGGATGGAGATGGAGAAAAAGCATAATATG
This sequence comes from uncultured Oscillospiraceae bacterium, assembly GCA_948670295.1. GTDB lineage: Bacteria > Bacillota > Clostridia > Oscillospirales > Oscillospiraceae > Enterenecus. The sequence continues at coordinate 1,937 of CAPOAR010000119.1, forward strand.
CAAAAAACATGCAAAAAATGATTGCATTGCAGGCCGGAAGGGTGTATACTAGGAAGACCTTTCCGGCCTGTCTATTGTTTTGCGCGCCGGCGCAGGGAGGAAGAACCGATGAAAACAGACCGGCAGAAGCTGATTTTGGAGCTGATCTCCGGGCAGAGCGTGGCCACCCAGCAGCAGCTGCTGGAGCTGCTGGCCGCCCGGGGGGTGCAGTGCACCCAGGCCACCCTGTCCCGGGACATTCACGCGCTGAACCTGGTGAAGCTCTCCGATCCCGGCGGCGGCATCCGCTACGGGGTGGAGCCCGTGTCCGCCGTGGGCAACGACGTTAGGAAGCTGCTGAACATCGCGCGGCTGGCCTCCCTGTCCATCGACGCGGCGGGCAACATCATCGTCATCAAAACCATGCCCGGGCTGGCCCACGCGGTGGGCTCCTTCGCCGACAAGCTGGAGGAGCAGGGCCTGGTGGGCAGCATCGCCGGCAACGACACCATCCTGCTCATCATCCGGGACAACGCCTCCGCCCAGGCGCTGTGCCGGAACCTTCAGGAGCTGCTGCTGGGGGAAAAGGGCATGGGAGAAAAACGGGCCGCAGGGACGGCCGGACAATAAAGATATGGAGGCGAACGCTTTATGAGCGATTTTGAACAGAAAATTTTCGACGCGGTGAGCCAGGCATTTCAGGAGGTCTACGGCCTGGAGCCCGCCCCCGACGTGCTGACGGTGGAGGTCCCCCGGGACACCAAGCTGGGCGACTACGCCACCGGCGCGGCCATGAAGCTGGCCAAGACGCTGCACAAGAGCCCCATGGATATCGCCGCCCCCATCGTGGACAAGCTCCGGGAGCTGCTGCCCGAGGCCGAGTCCATCACGGTGGCCAAGCCCGGCTTCATCAACTTCAAGCTGAAGAGCGGCGCGCTGGCCGCGCTGATCAACCAAATTTTGACCGCCGGGGACAATTACGGCCAGAACACCTCCGGCGACGGGGTGCACATCCTGGTGGAGTGGGTATCCGCCAACCCCACCGGCGACCTGCACTGCGGCCACGCCCGGGGCGCGGCCTGGGGGGACGCCATCTGCCGCCTGCTGGAAAAGAGCGGCTATGACGTGCTGCGGGAGTTCTATGTCAACGACGCCGGCAACCAGATTGTCATGCTGGGCGAGTCGCTGATCTCCCGGTATTTCGAGTACTTCGGCAAGGAGTACCCCCTGCCCGACAACGGCTACCATGCCGACGACGTGAAGCAGATCGCCATTGATATCGCCCAGCAGGACGGGGAGAAGTGGCTGGACGCCGACCCCAAGGAGCGCTTGGAGTACTTCATGATGGAGGGCAAAACCCGGGAGCTGAAGAAGATTGAGAAGGACCTGGAGCTCTACCGGGTGCACATGCAGTCCTGGATTCACGAGACCTTCTTCTATGAGAACAATATGGAGCGCATCAACGCCTGTCTCAAGCGGATGGACGAGCTGGGGCTGCTGTACGAGCAGGACGGGGCCCTCTGGCTGAAGAGCACCAACTACGGCGACGACAAGGACCGGGTCCTGCGCAAGAGCGACGGCACCCTGTCCTACCTCACCCCCGACATTGCCAACCACGTCTATAAGGTGGAGCGGGGCTATCCCGTGATGGTGAACCTGTGGGGCGCCGACCACCACTCCTATATCACCCGGATGCAGGCCGCCCTCACCGCCCTGGGCTATCCCAAGGGATCGCTGTCGGTGGACATTATCCAGATGGTGCGCATGGTGGAAAACGGCGTGGAGGTCAAAATGTCCAAGCGTACCGGCAACGCCATCACCCTGCGGGAGCTGTGCGAGGACGTGGGTGTGGACGCCGCCCGGTGGTTCTTCGTGTCCAAGGATATCTCTTCCCAGATGGACTTCGATATGAAGCAGGCCGCCGCCAAGGACAACGACAACCCCGTGTATTACGCCCAGTACGCCCATTCCCGGATGTGCTCCATTCTGAAGAACAAGGATATCCCCGCCTTCCACCAGGAGGAGAGCTATGACCGCCTCACCGACGAGAAGGAGCTCCAGCTGCTCAAGATGATGGGCGAGTTCCCCGCCACCGTGGCCAAGGCGGCCAAGATGCGCAAGCCCAACCTGATCGCCGACTATATCCTGGCGCTGGTGAAGCTGTACCACAGCTACTACAACGTCTCCCGGGTGAACAACCCCGACGACCCGGAGCTGACCAACCAGCGGCTCGGCCTGGTGAAGGCGCTGAAGGTAACCCTGCGCAACGCCCTGGATCTGCTGGGCGTCACCGCGCCGGAATCCATGTAATAAAAGCAAAGGGGGCAGAGCGGGCCGTTTGGCCTGTTCTGCCCTCTTTCTGCTGTTTTGGGGAAGTGCACGGTCAATGGCCTTTGTGCCTCGCCTTTCGTTTTTGCTGCTTCAGCTCAAACCGGCGCTGTTTTTCGGCCTCCCGCCGCTCTCTGCCGCTTTGCCTCCGCCGGGTTTTCATCGCCTCCCGCTGCATCTGCAGCGCCTGCTGCGACTTTGTGCCCACTCCTGACGTGCGCAGCTGCTCTCCGGCCCTGCGCCGTCTGCTCTTCGGATTGTCTGCGGCCTGCCTCACCTCGGTTTCAATTGCCGGGCTGAACGTCAACTCGTGGTAGTGTCTGAGGATAAAATCCCACACCTGGCAGTCTTTCGGCTCCGCTCCGAACGTGACCTTGCACACGGACAGCCTGCCGTTCGAAATCCGCTCAAATACGCCTACCCAGAAAGGCTCCTCAAAAAATACCGTCAGTGTCCCGCTCGTCTCGTCCATAACGATCCCTCCTAAAAACGTGTTATGGACAAAGAACGGACAACCCAGGAGGGGCAGGTTACTTACCTCGCCGGTTCGGCGAGACGGCCGGGCTACCTACCGGCTCTGGCACATCCCAGCAGGATGCGCGTTGCGTTTTTATCTTTGTCATTTATATCAAGCCCTTGGGCAAGATACCTGTGGCGCGGGTGGTACGCCGCCGCTTCGGCTGCCGTTCCGACGGCGCGCCCCACGGCCCTTCTGGGCCGCGGCGCGAGTGCGCCGTAAATTCGCAGCCGCACAGCGGCGGAGAATTGCGCAGGGGCGGCTTTGCCGGCCCGAGTATCGAAATCACCCACGGATTCCAAAAAAGCAAGGGCCGGTTACACCGGCCCTTGCTTTTTTGGAGCGAGTGACGAGGCTCGAACTCGCTACCTCCACCTTGGCAAGGTGGCGCTCTACCAGATGAGCTACACTCGCAGGAACAAAGAGGATTGTAACAGGAAATCCGCCGCTTGTCAAGGGGAAATCGAAAATTTCTCCCCGGCTCTTCTGCCGCGGAATTCACAAACTGTTCACAGCCGCCCCCCTTGACTTTTCCCGGCGGCCGGTTAAAATAATACGTGCACTAATCATTCGCACGCGAACGATTTGGGAGGGGATTTTATGGCCGACCAATCCGGGATTCTGCTCCAGCAGCTCATGCGCGCCCACCATAACGCCTGCATGGCGGCGCTGGCCCGGCGGGGCGTGCGGGACGTGGGCTCGCCCCGGCTTTTGTGGGCGCTGTCCCGCTACCCCGACGACCCTGCCCGCGCCCCCACCCAAAAGGAGCTGGCCGATAAGCTCCACAGTGCGCCGCCCACTGTGGCCGCCTCGCTGAAGGTGCTGGAGCGGCAGGGCTATGTGGAACGCCGCACCGACCAGAAGGACACCCGCCGCAACCGCATCTCCATCACCCAAAAGGGGCGGGACGCCATCGCCCAGAGCATGGACGCCTTCCGGCAGGTGGACGGGCACATGTACCATGGCTTCTCCCCCGAGGAGCGGGCCCTGGCGGACGCGCTGTTCTCCCGGATGCTGGAAAACCTGTACCAGATCGGCGGAGCCAGGCGCCAGGACCCCATCCCCGACCCCCTGGCCCCCCCTCCCCCGCCGGAGGGGCCCTCCCACGACCCATTTTGAAAGGAAGTGTAACCTTTGCTAAAACGCCTTGCGTCCTATCTCAAGGGCTATACGGGCTACGCCGTGGCCTCCCCGCTGCTGGTGGTGCTGGAGACGGCCTGTGAACTGGTCCTCCCCCTGCTCATGGCCCGGATCATCAATCAGGGCATTGAGGGAAACGACATGACGGTGATCTGGCAGTCCGGGGCGCTGATGGTGGCGGTGGCCCTTGCCGCCACGGTGGTGGGCGGGTACGCCGCCCGATGCGCCACCTTCGCCGCCCAGGGCCTGGGGGCCAACCTGCGCCAGGCGGAGTTTGAAAAAATCGCGTCCTTCTCCTTTTCGGACATCGACCGGTTTTCCTCCTCCTCCCTCATCACCCGGCTCACCAACGATTTGACCAACATCCAGAACGTGGCCATCATGTGCCTGCGCGTCCTCATCCGGGGCGTCACCATGACGGTGGCCAGCGTCATCCTCACCCTGGCCATCAGCCCGCGCCTGGCCCTGGTGGTGTGCGTGGTGCTGCCCTTTATGGCCGCGGCCCTGGGTCTGCTGATGAAAATCTGCTTCCCCCTCTTTGAGAAGATGCAGAAAGCCCTGGACCACCTAAACGAGACGGTGCAGGAAAACCTCATTGCCGTGCGGGTGGTGAAGTCCTACGTCCGGGAGGACCGGGAGCGCGAGAAATTCACCCGCGCCAACGACGGCTTCACCGCCGCCGGGCTGAGCGCGGTGCTTCGCATCGTGGCCATCCAGCCGGTGATGATGATCTGCTTCTCAGTGGCCACGGTGCTGGTGCTGTATCACGGCGGCAATATGGTGCTGGGGGGCGAGCTGGAGATCGGCTACCTCCAGACAGTGACCGGCTACATTATGCAGATCCTCATGTCCGCCATGATGATCGGCATGGCGGTGCTGCAATACACCCGGGCCCAGGCGTCCATCCGCCGCGTGTTCGAGGTGCTGGACGCCCAGAGCGCCATCACCGACGGCGGCGCGGCCGACCTGCCCGCCCCCCGGGGCCGGGTGGAGTTCCAGGACGTATCCTTCCGCTACCAGACCGAGGGGGCGGGGGAGGACGTGCTCCGGCACATTAACCTGACGGTGGAGCCCGGCGAATTTGTGGCCATCGTGGGCGGCACCGGCACGGGAAAATCCTCCCTGGTGAACCTGATCCCCCGGTTTTACGACGCGCACCAAGGCCGGGTGCTGGTGGACGGGCTGGACGTGCGGGACTATCCCCTGGACGGCCTGCGGGGCCGGATCGGCATGGTGCTGCAAAACAACGTGCTCTTTTCCGGCACCATCCGGGAAAACCTGCTCTGGGGCAATGAGAACGCCACCGAGGCGGAGCTGATCCAGGCGGCAAAGGATGCCCAGGCCTACGACTTCATCATGTCCTTCCCCGAGGGGCTGGACACCTACCTGGAGCAGGGGGGCGTGAATGTCTCCGGCGGGCAGAAGCAGCGCCTGTGCATTGCCCGGGCCATGGTGCGCAAGCCCGCCGTGCTCATCCTGGACGACTCCACCTCCGCCGTGGACTCCGCCACCGAGGGGCGCATCCGGGAGTCCTTCCGGGAGAATTTGAAGGGCACCACCGTCATCATCATCGCCCAGCGCATCAGCTCCGTGCAGTACGCGGACAAGATCGTGGTGCTGGACGAGGGCACGGTGGCCGGCGTAGGCGCCCACGACCAGCTGATGGGCTCCAATAAGATCTACCGCGAAATCTACGATTCCCAGCAGGAAGGGGGCGGCGGAAATGGCTGAGAACAGAAAACCCCACGGCCCCGGCGGCGGCCCCCACGGCGGGCCCCGGGGCGGCTACGGCAAGCCCAAGGACCTGCGCCGCACCGCCCTGCGCACCATGCGCTATATCCTCAACCGGCCCGCGCTGCTGGCCGCGGCGCTGGTGTGCGTGGTGGTGTCCGCCCTGCTGGGCGTGGCGGCCACCTATCTGCAAAAGCCCATCATTGATAACATCGCCCTTGCCTTCAAGGCGGGCCAGCCCCAGCTTCCCAGCCTGCTGGGCAGCTGCCTGCAGCTCGTCGGCGTCTACCTGCTGGCGGCGGCCTGCGCCTATATCCAGTCCAACCTCATGGCCCAGCTGGCCCAGAAGGGCTGCAATAAGCTGCGCAGCGAGCTGTTTGACAAGCTCCAGCAGCTGCCCCTGAGCTTCTTTGACGCCCACACCCACGGCGAGCTGATGAGCCGCTTCACCAACGACGCGGACAACGTGCAGATGGCCCTGGAGCAGTC
>CAPOAR010000120.1:0-8102 GCA_948670295.1 uncultured Oscillospiraceae bacterium
AATCAAGGAACTTTTTAAGGACAGTTGGGAGACAATTCCGGGTAATAGTGACACAATTCTGTACTTGGGCGGCAACGAATCGTCAACGCATAAGTACATTTCGGAGGCCCTTGGGAAAGCCACGATTGACACCCGAACTCACGGTCAGACCAAGGGCAAATCCGGATCGTACTCCACCAATTTTCAAATGAGCGGCCGCGAATTGTTGACTCCTGATGAGGTGCGTGGGCTGGACAACCGCTACGCCATCCTGTTCATCCGGGGTGCCAAGCCGGTGATGGATTTGAAGTACGAGCTGACCGATCACCCTGCCATCCGTTACACCGTTGACGGCGGTGGGCCGCCTTACATCCACCATCAGGAAAAGCCTGAGCTGAAGTTCCAGGGGGAACCGCTGTTCGCCCCGGAAACCGAACCATCTGATGAAGAAAAGGAGACTGCAACCTATGAAGATCATGAAGAAATCCCAGAAGCCCCTGAACACCCTGGAGCGCCAGAAGAAGATTGAGCGCCGCGCCAAGCGGGCCTACGCTCTCTTCGCCTGTCTGGTGCTGTCCATGGCCGTCATGATCGTCCCCGCCTTCGCCGCGGACGATCCCCTCCAGATCGTGGAGAACCTGAGTGAGTTCATCTTTTCCCTGATCCGGGCCATCGGCCTGATCCTGCTGGGCTTCGGCATCCTCCAGCTGGGCCTGTCCCTCAAGAGCCACGACCCCTCCCAGCGGGCCAACGGTATGCTCACCATCGCCGGCGGTATCGTGATCACCTTTACCCGTGAGATCCTCACCCTCATCACTGGCGGATGAGGAAAATAGCAGCAGGAGGGCGCATCCGCGCCCTCCGCCTTTTAGGGGAGGTGATCGACCATATTTGAACGATTGATCAGCGGCGACGCCGTGGAACAGCTCCGAACACTGGATGCGGAGAGTGTCCACACCTGTGTTACTTCGCCGCCCTATTTTGGACTGCGGGACTATGGGATAAAGGGGCAGATCGGATTAGAGCCAACGCCCCAGGAGTATCTGGAACGGCTTGTCCAGGTGTTTCGGGAGTTGCGGCGGGCACTGCGGAAGGACGGGACCCTGTGGCTCGTCATAGGCGACAGCTACTGCCGGAAAAACTGTAGAAGCCTCAAAAACAAGGACTTGCTGGGCATTCCCTGGGCACTGGCCATGGCCCTGCGGACGGACGGCTGGTATTTGCGGCAGGACATTATCTGGCACAAGCCCAACGCCATGCCGGAGGGGGTGCGGGACCGCTGCACCAGAAGCCACGAATATATCTTCCTGTTGTCCAAATCAGCGCGATACTATTTTGACGCCGATGCCATCCGGGAATCCTTCATCACACCCACCCGTTCGGGAGAACGCCGGAGTTATCCGTCAGGCTGTGCCTCCAGCTTTGATCTGGATGCCGGACACCTTCCGCAAAGGGGGAACTTTGCCGGACTTCCCCTCAACCCGCTGGGCCGGAACAAGCGGGATGTCTGGACAGTCCCCAGCAGCAGCTTCCAGGGGGCGCACTTCGCGGTGTTCCCGGAGAAGCTGGCGGAACCCTGCATCCTGGCGGGAAGCCCCCTTGGCGGCACGGTGCTGGACCCCTTCATGGGCAGCGGTACAACCGGCGCTGTGGCGAAACGCCTGGGCCGGAGTTTTATCGGGATCGACCTATCCCCGGACTACTGCGCCATGGCCGCGAAACGAATTTCGGACGCAAAGGAGGTGGTGTGAGTGGGAAGCGGAAACTGGATCGTGGACAACCTGAACTCCGCCCTGGGGACCTGGAACGGGAAGCTGGCGGAGATCTGGCAGCTCCTCAGTACCACCCCGGAGGAATTCAAAGGCGGCGGAGTCTGGACGGTCATCCAAGGTATCAACGGCGCGCTCCAAGCCATCGGCTGCGCCCTGCTGGTGCTGTTCTTCGTTATGGGTATTGTAAAAACGTGTTCGAGTTTTACGGAATTGAAGAAGCCGGAAATGGTGTTCAAGTGCTTTATCCGTTTTGTATTGGCACAGGCGGCGGTGACCCACGGGATGGAGCTGATGACGGCGCTCTTCAAGGTGGCCCAGGGCATGATCTCCACCATCATGACGGCCTCCGGGCTGTCGGCGCTCACTGACACCACCCTGCCCAGCGAGATGGTCACCATCATCGAGGATGTGGGCTTCCTGGAGAGCATCCCCCTGTGGGCCATTACCCTACTGGGGTCGTTGTTTATTTGGGTGCTGTCCCTGATCATGATTTTAACCGTCTATTCCCGGTTTTTCAAGCTCTACCTTGCCACCGCCATTGCGCCCATCCCCATGGCCAGCTTTGCGGGACAGCCCTCCAGCAGTATTGGCGTAGCCTTTCTCAAAAGCTACGCCGCCATCTGTCTGGAGGGCTGTATCATCGTGTTAGCCTGTGTGATCTTCTCGGCCTTTGCCTCCACACCGCCCGCCATCGCGGACGATACCCTGGCGGCGGCCACCATCGTGTGGAACTATGTGGGCGAGGTGATTTTTAATATGCTTGTCTTGGTGGGCTGCATCAAAATGAGCGATAGGCTTATCCGGGAACTGATGGGGCTGGGCTGACAAATCAAGAAATACGGTTACTTTTTCCTGTTCAATTTCAAGGAAATTCCTTTTTCATCGGCAGCTTTTTGGAACAGTGACGCTGCATACACGGCACGCTCTTTCACGGTTGGCAGATCAGATGCCATAAGCTGATCAACGACACTTTGCACATCGGAAAGCTCCAGCAGATTGACTGCCAGACAAAAGAGCGTTTTCCTGCGCCCGTCATTGCAGGAAGAAAGCAGATACTCCAGCAACTGCACCTTCTCCCCCTGTTCGGCATTATAGCGCTCAGCTCCGATATCCCGCAGTTTTTCCATATCGGCTTTTTGCCTCCGTGCGGTGATAAAGGAGTCGTATTCGCCAATCTTCTTGTACTTTTCGCAAGGATACTGGGAGCACTCGCAACAATACTCCATGCCCCCATGCTCCAAACTGCACCGGGCAATTTTGCAGGATTGGTTCCCATTGCCGCACCCACCGCAATGTCCGCCCAAGCGCATGGTGCATAGTCCGCAGTTAAGTCCGCACAGGGAAAACAATAGATTATTTCGGCTGAAACCCTTCACTAATCCGCCTCCTCGCCCTTAAATAAGCTGCCTTATTGTAGCACAGGAGAGCGATAAAATCAACGTCACAGTCCTTGGGTGTCAATGGCATACTCGCCAGCGGCCCTGGCCTGCCGGACGCGGTAGGCCAGCAGCTCCGCCATGGCCCGCTCCTCCCGCCAGTCCGCCAGCAGATCCCAGAGGCGGCGGAGCAGCGTCACCACCCAGGACAGGGCGGCGATGCCGACCATGGCGAAGAAGATACCGTCCGCCAGGGCCGTGTGGGCCTGATACCAGCCGTGGAACACGGTGAGCATCAGGAGTGTGTACAGCATGGGGATGCCCAATCGGAGCTTCAGGGCCAGACGGAACAGGATGGGGAGTAAAAACAGCCCGATACCTAAAATCATAAACATCATCGCCACAACCTCCTCTGAGTAGTTTGTGGCATCTTACCATAGGCAGGCGGACCTTGCAACGGTCTGTCTGCCGATTCTTTCATTTCGGAGGTGATCACCCATAGAAGTCCGCATCAACAAAGAAGTCCGGGACTATCAGGAAAGCCTGTTCTTCGGGCTGTCCCTGCGGCAGTTCCTGTTCGCCCTGCTGGCTGTGCTGGTGGCGGTGGGGTTGTATTTCGGCCTGCGCAATGTGGCGGGCAGCGGGGAGATTGGCTGGATCTGCGTCCTGGCCGCCTTCCCCTTCGCCCTCTGCGGCTTTTTCACCTACAACGGCATGACCTTTGAACGCTTTCTCCTCGCCGTCATCCGCTCGGAGTTGCTGTACCCCAGAAAGCTGGTGTTCCGGGCGGAGAACTTCTACGCCTTGGCGATGGAGCATTCCTCAGTAAAGGAGGCACTGAAGATTGATTAAAACCCTTCAAAATACGTTGAAGCAGGACCGGGAGGGCTTCGTCCTTCCCAAGTCCGTGCAGGACGCCATCCCCATCCGCCGTCTCTGGCCGGATGGGATTTTTCAGTTTGGGAGCAAGTTCTCCAAGACCATCCGCTTCTCGGACATCAACTACGCCATCGCCTCGAAAGAGGACAAAACGGCCATGTTCCTGGGCTACTCGGAGCTGCTGAACGCCCTGGATACCGGCTCCACCACCAAGCTCACCATCAACAACAAGCGCCTCAACCGCCAGGACTTCGAGCAGAAGATTCTGCTGCCCCGGCAGGACGATTACCTGGACGGCTACCGGGCCGAGTACAACGCCATGCTGATGGATAAGGTCACCGACAGCTCCAACAGCGTGGTGCAGGAGAGGTACATCACCCTGTCCGTTCACCGCAAAAACATCGAGGAGGCCCGCACCTTCTTCGACCGGGTGACGGCGGATGTGACCACCCGTCTGAGCCACCTGGATGCCCACAGCGAGGAGCTGGACGCGGTGGAGCGTCTCCGGGTGCTGCACGACTTCTACCGCACTGGCGAGGAGACGGAGTACCATTTGGATCTCCGGGACCTGATGCGGAAGGGCCACAGCTTCAAGGACACCATCTGTCCCGACAGCCTGGAGTTTAAGAAGGACTACTTCGTCATGGGAGATAAGTTTGGCCGGGTGCTGTTCCTGAAGGAGTACGCCAGCTATACAAAGAGAATAAGACCTCCTTTGAAAATGTTCTCTCTGACATTGAAAAGCTGTTCGGCCTGAAAGCCAGTGGTGAAGATGGTGACAAGCTGGTGTTGACAGATTATGAAATGGGCCTTCTGAAAACAGCCTATGAAAAGAGCGTCAACGAGAAGGATACCGGCATGGCAGATCAAGCGGAGTATGTGGCTTACGGCACTTATGAGCCGCTGTCTGTAACGATCACCCACATTCTCAATAACAAATCCGGTGTATCCTTCACCTCTTATAGCCACACCGGACTGCCGGTCGCCATGTTCGCTGACGGCGTGAACGCCGATCAGTTTGATGGATACTATGACAACACGGAAATCTACGAGAAGCTGGCTACGATGCTGGCGGTAAAATAACCGCTTACCCTCTGCTTTCTCATAGAGAGGCCGCTTCTGCCTGCCGGTAGGAGCGGCCTCGACCCTATCAGAAAGGGACAATCAATTATGAAGCTATTCCCAAGCGCATCCATCCATTATCAGGCCCCAATATGGGCTTGCCTTACCCTGATCGTTGTACTGCTGGTTCTTCCAACGGGCTTTGAGGGAAATCTGGTTTTTCAGGAATCGGACATACGGCCTGCGCTGGTATTGTCTACGGATGAATCCTCCATTGTTGACACCGGGCTTGTGCGTTCCGGGGAACAGCGGTGTCAAGTGAAAATTTTAGGCGGCTCTTTTCAGGGGCAGGTTGCCGAGGGAAGGAATATGCTGAACGGCTCTCTGGAACAGGACAAGCTGTTTATGGACATCCATCAGTCCCTGCGCACATTCCGCACTGACAGCGAGGATTTCCGTCAGCGATTCCAGGAGTATCAGCACAAGTACGCCCTGAATGGATATTTCGCACAGGAAAGGCAGGAAAAATAAACTTTACAATTATGCATAAAACTTTACACAGGTTTTACCAAAGCTGCCTTTCGCATTTTACATTCAGGCGGTATCCTTATTCTTGTGGACGGGAGGATAGGCAGATGGATTGCTGATTCCCCAAGATACACTACAAATCAAACAGGAATAGGAGTTATTTGTCATGAAAAAGAAAACTCAGAAATTGCTTGGTCTGGTCATGGCTGCTGCCGTGGTTGCGTCTATGCTGGCCGGATGTTCCCAGAAGCTCTCCGGCACTGTGGCAACCGATGGTTCCACCTCTATGGAGAAGGTGATCGGGGCGCTGGGCGAGGCGTTCATGGAGCAGAACGACGGCGTGACCTTTACCTACAACCCCACCGGTTCCGGCTCCGGCATCAAGGCCGTCCAGGAGGGTAGCTGCGACATCGGCCTGAGCAGCCGCAACCTGAAGGATGAGGAAACCGCCAGCGGTCTGACCGCCACCATCCTGGCCTATGACGGCATTGCGGTGATCGTCCACCCGGACAACCCCGTGGCCGACCTGGACGTGGAGACCATCGCCAAACTCTACACGGGCGAGATCACCAACTGGAAGGACGTGGGCGGCAATGACGCAGCCGTAGTCCTCATTGGCCGGGAGGCCGGCAGCGGCACCAGGGACGGCTTTGAATCCATCACCGATACCAAGGAAAAGTGCCAGTACCGCCAGGAGCTGACCTCCACCGGCAACGTGATCACCGCCGTGGCCCAGAACCCGGACGCCATCGGCTACGCCTCCCTGGCCAGCCTGGACGACAGCGTCCGCGCCCTCACCGTGGGCGGCGTGACCCCCTCCGAGGAGACTGTAAAGGACGGCAGCTACGCCATCCAGCGCCCTTTCGTCCTGGTGACAAAGACCAACGCCAAGCTGTCCGACGCGGCCCAGAAGTTCTTCGACTTCGCCACCTCCGCCGACGCCGCTCCCCTCATCAGCAAGGCCGGCGCGGTAGCGGCAAACTGAACCCTCTCATGGAGCGGCGGCTGTCTCTGCCGCCGCTCCTGCCCATTAGGAGGCGTAATTTATGGGAAAACATCAACGGTTTGCAGAAAACCTGATTCACGGGATCTTTCTGCTCCTGGGTCTGGTCACGGTGGGCTGTGTCCTGCTGATTACGGTATACCTGATCCTGTCCGGCATCCCCGCCATCCGGCAGATCGGCCTGCTGGACTTCCTGTTGGGGGACACCTGGGAATCCACTGCGGCGGAACCGTCCTTCGGCATCCTGCCCTTTATTCTCACCAGCATCTACGGAACCGCCGGGGCCATTCTCTTTGGCGTGCCGGTGGGCTTCTTCACGGCGGTGTATCTGGCCAAGCTGGCCCCGTCAAAGGTAAAGTCGGTGGTAGAATCCGCTGTCAGCCTGCTGGCGGGAATCCCTTCGGTGGTCTACGGTCTGGTGGGGATGCTGGTGCTTGTTCCGGGAATACGGCGGCTCTTTCATGTGCCGGACGGGGCCAGCCTGCTGGCGGCAATTATTGTGCTGTCCGTCATGATCCTGCCCTCCATCATCAAGGTGTCCGTCACAGCCCTGGAGGCGGTGCCCAAGGAGTACGAGGATGCCTCTCTGGCCCTGGGGGCCACCCCCATTGAGACGTATTTCAAGGTATCCGCTCCGGCGGCCAAAAGCGGCGTCGCGGCGGCGGTGGTGCTGGGGGTGGGCCGGGCCATCGGGGAGGCCATGGCGGTGATGATGGTGTCGGGCAACGTGCCCAATATGCCGGCCCTGTTCCAAAGCGTCCGGTTTCTCACCACGGCGGTAGCCAGCGAGATGGCCTATTCCGGCGGCTTGCAGCGGCAGGCGCTGTTCTCCATCGCCCTGGTGCTGTTCCTGTTCATCATGCTGATCAACGCCGCGCTGAATTTCTTTCTCAAACGGGACAAGGAGGGTTAAGTTTGAACACAACCATTTCCTCCGGCAGGAGATTCTATATCGGCCTGATGAAAGGGCTGATGTACCTGTCGGCGGCACTCACCTGCGGCCTCGCCCTGTTCCTCATCGGCTTTGTACTGTGCAAGGGCGTGCCCAACCTCACCTGGGATCTGGTGTCTACCAAACCCAGCTATTTGAATGATACCATCGGCATCCTGCCGGATATTCTGAACACAGTCTATATCATCGTGGCCACGCTGCTGATCGTTCTGCCCTTGGGGGTAGGTGCGGCCATCTACCTGACAGAGTACGCCGCCAGCAAACGACTGGTGGCGGTCATTGAGTACGCCGCCGAGACGCTGTCCGGTATCCCGTCCATCATCTTCGGGCTGGTGGGGATGCTGATGTTCGCCAACACCTTCGGCAAGTGTCTGTTGGCCGGTGCGCTGACCCTGGTGATCATGAACCTGCCCACCGTCATGCGGACCGCCCAGGAGAGCTTGAAAACCGTACCCCAGAGTTACCGGGAAGGGGCCTTCGGCCTGGGGGCCGGGAAGTGGCGGGTCATCCGCACAGTGGTACTCCCCGGCTGCGTGGACGGGATCATCACC
>CAPOAR010000121.1:0-7990 GCA_948670295.1 uncultured Oscillospiraceae bacterium
TGATAGTCTCCTTGTAGGCCACCTGGGGCGCACCCACATTGGCCTCCACCTTGTACTCCCGGAGCAGGCGGTCCACGATGATCTCCAGGTGGAGCTCGCCCATGCCGGCGATGATGGTCTGGCCGGTCTCCTCGTCGGTGTAGGTCTTAAAGGTGGGGTCCTCCTCCGCCAGCTTCATCAGGGCGATGCCCATCTTCTCCTGGCCGGCCTTGGTCTTGGGCTCAATGGCCACCCGGATCACGGGCTCGGGGAACTCCATGGACTCCAGGATGACCGGGTGCTTCTCATCGCACAGGGTATCGCCGGTGGTGGAATTCTTCAGGCCGATGACGGCGGCGATGTCGCCGGAGTAGACGGTCTCAATGTCCTCCCGGTGGTTGGCGTGCATCTGGAGGATGCGGCCGATGCGCTCCTTCTGCTTCTTGGTGGAGTTGAGCACCTGGGTGCCGGTGTTCAGCGTGCCGGAATAGACGCGAATGAAGGACAGCCTTCCCACAAAGGGATCCGTGGCGATTTTGAATGCCAGCGCGGAGAAGGGCTCGTCGTCGGAGGACGGGCGCTCCTCTTCCTCCTCCGTCTCGGGGTTGACGCCCTTGATGGGGGGGATGTCGGTGGGGGCGGGCATATAGTCCACAATGGCGTCCAGCAGCTTCTGCACACCCTTGTTCTTGTAGGACGTGCCGCACACCACGGGGACCATCAGGTTGTCGATGGTGCCCTTGCGGATGGCCCGGCGCAGCAGCTCCTGGGGGATGGGCTGCTCCTCCAGGGCCAGCTCCATGATCTCCTCGTTGATATCGGCGCAGGCGTCCACCAGCTTGGTGCGGTACTCGTTGGCCAGCTCCATCATGTCGGCGGGGATATCCTCCACCCGCATGTCCTTGCCCATCTCATCATAATAGATGTCGGCATTCATCTCCACCAGGTCGATGATCCCCTTGAAGGTCTCCTCTTTCCCGATGGGCAGCTGAATGGGCACCGCATTGGCCTTGAGCCGGTCGTGGATCATATTCAGCACGTTGTAGAAGTCGGCGCCCATGATATCCATCTTGTTGACGTAGATCATGCGGGGGACCTTGTAGTGGTCCGCCTGGCGCCACACGGTCTCGGACTGGGGCTCCACGCCGCCCTTGGCGCACATGACGGTGACAGAGCCGTCCAGCACGCGCAGGGAGCGCTCCACCTCCACGGTGAAGTCCACGTGGCCCGGGGTGTCGATGATGTTGATCCGGGTCTGGGGGAACTGGTCCTTGGTGCCCTTCCAATAGCAGGTGGTGGCGGCGGAGGTGATGGTGATGCCGCGCTCCTGCTCCTGGGCCATCCAGTCCATGGTGGCGGTGCCGTCATGGGTCTCGCCGATCTTGTAGTTCACGCCGGTGTAGAACAAAATACGCTCCGTCGTGGTGGTCTTGCCGGCGTCGATATGGGCCATAATGCCGATATTCCGGGTATTTTCCAGAGTAACTTTTCTTGCCATATTGGTTCTGTTTGCCTCCGTCCTTACCAGCGGTAGTGGGCGAATGCCTTGTTGGCCTCGGCCATCTTGTGGGTGTCCTCGCGCTTCTTCACCGCGGAGCCTGTGTTGTTGGCCGCGTCCATGATCTCGCCGGCCAGGCGCTCCTTCATGGTCTTTTCACCGCGGTTGCGGGAATAGCTGGTCAGCCAGCGCAGGCCAAGGGTCTGGCGGCGCTCGGGACGGACCTCCATGGGCACCTGGTAGGTGGAGCCGCCCACACGGCGGGACTTGGTCTCCAGGGAAGGCATGATGTTCTCAATGGCAGTGGTAAAGACCTCAAGGGGCTCCTTGCCGGTCTTGTCCTTGATGATGTCAAAGGCACCGTAGACGACCTTCTGGGCTACGCCCTTCTTGCCGTCCAGCATGATGCTGTTGACGAGCTTAGTGACTAGGACGGAATTATACAGCGGGTCGGGCAAAATTTCCCGCTTGGGTACGTTTCCTCTTCTGGGCACTTCGCTTCCCTCCTTCTATATAAAATTAGAATTCACAGGTACTCGAAGCCTTGAGCGGCGCCTTGCCGCGCCATGCCCAAGCAATACCTCGTGCAATGCCTGTCCGAGGCCTACCCATAAAAATATGGAATAAACGCTCGGCAAGGCGGTTTGCCTTGCGCGTGTGCGCAAAACTCGTTGTGGGTGAAGAAATTACTTCTTCTTGGCCGCCTTGGGCCGCTTGGCGCCGTACTTGGAGCGGGCCTGCATACGGCCGTTGACGCCCTGGGTGTCCAGCGTGCCGCGGATGATGTGATAACGAACGCCGGGCAGGTCCTTGACACGACCGCCGCGGATCATCACCACGGAATGCTCCTGCAGGTTGTGGCCCACGCCGGGGATATAGGCGGTGACCTCGTAGCCGTTGGTCAGGCGCACACGGGCGATCTTACGCAGCGCGGAGTTCGGCTTCTTCGGGGTGGAAGTACGAACGGCGGTGCACACGCCCCGCTTCTGGGGGGAGGGCAGGTCGGTCTCCTTGTTCTTCAGGGTGTTCAGACCGTGCTGCATGGCGGGAGAGTTGGACTTATAGGTACTCTTCTCGCGGCCCTTACGGACCAGTTGGTTAAAAGTAGGCATGATTTTCCTCCTTTCAATGAATATATATTTTAACGAATCATCCGGGGATTATTCGCTAAAACCGGAAAAAGTTGGGGCGGGGCTCACGACGGCTGCACTCTTCTCAAGTTGTCATGCTCCGCCTGCTCGCAACGCGCGGCTTCGCTCCGGCTCGAGCAAAACTCAGTCCCGCCTCTAGCGGGCCTTGGACTTTTGCTCTCGCTCCGCTCCATCCGCGCTGCTCACGACGGCTGCGCACGCAGTCGCCACGGCGATGCCGCAGGCGCGGCCCAAAGCCTTCATGGACCCGGCCTGAACCACCTCCACGCCCCGCTCCTGGGCCAGGAGCTTTATGGGACGGATGAGCTGGGGATCGGCGTCCTTGGCCAGGTAAACACATTTGGCCCGGCTGTTTGCCAGCACCCGCCGGACCTGCTTGACGCCTACCACCTTGGCCGCGTGTTCCAGTTCGTTCAGCATCGGCCAGGGCCCCTTTCCGCGCACCAGCGCAATTTGAAATTATAGCATATCGTTTTGTCCCCGTCAAGCGGATTTCATCCTTTTCTTTCCCCATTTTGGGCCGCTGGAGCATTTTTCTGCCCCGGGACGCCCTCCCAGGCCAGCAGCCGCCCCCGGCGGGCCCGGTAGTAACCCAGCCCGGCGGCGTCCGCCAGCGCCCAGCCGATGGGCACCGACCACCAGATGCCCACCACCCCCACCGCCGGGATGGCGCACAGCAGGTAGGCCAGCGCCACCCGGGTGCCCAGGGAAATCACCGTCAGCACCACCGACATCCCCGGCCTGCCCAGCGCCCGGTACAGGCCGTAGAGCAGGAACAGGCAGCCGATGCCGCAGTAGAACGCCCCCTCGATGCGCAGGTAGCGCACCCCCTCCAGGATGGTGGCCGTCTCCCCGGCCTCCACAAACAGGCCCATCAGCGGGGCGGCGAACACCCACACCAGGGCGGATACCGCCAGGCAGAAGGCCATGCACACCGCCACGGCCCCCCGCAGCCCCGCCCGGATGCGGCCCTCCTCCCCGGCCCCGTAGTTCTGGGCGATGAAGGTGGAAAAGGCGTTCCCGAAATCCTGGACGGGCATGTAGGCGAAGGCGTCGATCTTCACCGCGGCGGCAAAGGCGGCCATCACCGTGGGGCCGAAGCTGTTCACCAGCCCCTGCACCAGCAGGATGCCCAGATTCATCACCGACTGCTGCACACAGGTGAGGATAGAAAATCCGGCGATCTCCCGCACCCGGCCCCAGCGCAGCCGGAACCGGCCCCAGCCGGGGCGCAGCTCGGGATGCTTGGCCAGGGTGTAAGCGGCGATGCCCGCCCCCGACAGGTACTGGGCGATGACGGTGGCCTCCGCAGCCCCAGCCGCCCCCCGCTTGAGGCCCAGCACAAACCACAAATCCAAGCCGATGTTCACCAGCGCCGACGCCGCCAGAAACACCAGCGGCGCCACCGAATTGCCCACCGCCCGGAGGAAGGAGGCGAAATAATTATAAAGGAAGGTGGCCGCGATGCCGCAGAAGATGACGGCCAGATACTCCCGCATCATGGGCCACACCTCATCGGGCACCCGCAGGAACGCCCGGATGCCGTCCAGACAGGCGAAGGCCAGCAGGTTCAGCCCCAGCGTGATGGCGGCGATGAGGGCAAAGGCGGCGTGGGCCCCCTCCCGGAGGCCGTCCCCGTCCCGCTGCCCGAAGCGGATGGAGAACACCGCCCCGCTGCCCATGCACAGCCCCAGCAGAATGGACGTGAGGAAGGTCATCAGCGTAAAGGAGGAGCCCACCGCCGCCAGGGCGTTTTTCCCCAGGTAGCGCCCCACGATCAGGGTGTCGGCCACATTATAGCACTGCTGGAGCAGGTCGCCCAGGATCATGGGCACCGCAAAGGCCAGCATGGAGCCCATCACCGGGCCGCGGGTCAGATCCCTGTTCACTCCCGCTCCCCCCTACTGCTGAAGCGGCGGGTGCTTTTTCACGTTCATGCGGAATAGGTTCTGCCCCGCCACCAGGTTGTCGATCTCAATGGCGTAGTCGATCTCCAGATCGCCCCCCGCCTCGTCCACCGTGGAGCGCATCCGCCGGGTGTTTACCCCGATGGACAGCGCCCCATAGGGCGTCTCATACATGGACAGGTGGCGCCTGCCCTCCTCAAACACCATTTGGGAGTTGGTATTCCCCTCCCGCAGCAGGGTGACGCGGCTCCCGTCGATGCACACCCTTGTGGTGGTGCCCTCCAGGCCGGTGAGCTCGCTCTCCTGGTAGGAGATGGTGCACCCCCCCCGGCCGTCCCGCTCCATGGTGCCCGCGGTGACCAGCTCGATCTCCTCCGGGGCGCACTCGGCATAGAGCTGCTTTCCTTTGATGGATATGATTACGTTGTCTGTCGTCATGGCTTTCCCTCGCTACGATATCAGGCTGCCGTACCTTTAGAACCTGTATTCACAACCTCAATTCACCGTCCGGCCAGGTCTTTTCCCGGCATGCGGCGTTAAATTTTCTTGAAATAGACCTAATTATTCCTGCGAAAATTTGCCTCGCCTGCCGGAAAAATCCCTCAGCCATCCGGCGGTTTCGGCCGTGAATACAGGTTCTTAGTACGCTGTAATGTCGATCTGCTCCACCCCGCCGTGGACATCCTCCCCCAAAAACACGGAGGCCAGCTCGGAGAAGTCCCCGGCGCTGTCGCTGACAAAAAAACGGTGCCGGCCCGCGCCGGGGCGGGCATTGCGCAGCCCGTCCCACTCCAGCTGCTTCTTCACCCACCGGGCGCACTGCTCCCCCGCGTCCACCAGGGCGGTCTCCGCCCCCATAAACCCGCCGATGATATCCTTCATCAGGGGATAGTGGGTGCAGCCCAAGATCAGCGCGTCCACCCCCGCGGCCTTCACGGGGGCTAAGTACTCCGACACCACCGTCTCCGCCACCGTGTCGCCCGGGCGGAAGCGCCCATTTTCCACCAGCGGCACCAGCAGGGGGCAGGCCCGGGCCGTCACCTCCACGCCGGGATGCAGCTGGTTCAGCGCCCGCTCGTAGGCCCCCGAGCGGATGGAGGCCCGGGTCCCGATGAGGCCCACCCGCCCGTTCCGGGTCACATGGGCGGCGGCCCGGGCGGTGGGCCCCACCACGCCAAAGATGGGGATGGGGTTCTCCTCCCGCAGCACCTCCAGGGCGGTGGCGGACACGGTCCCACAGGCGATGACAATGGCCTTGGGGTCAAAGGTGCGCAGGAAGGCCACGTCCTGCCGGGCATACCTGGTGATGACCTGTGGCGAGCGGCCGCCGTAGGGCACCCGCCCGGTGTCGCCGAAATAAACCAGGTCCTCCTCCGGCATCAGCCGGGCCAGCTCCCGCAGGGCGGTGAGCCCCCCCAGGCCGGAGTCAAATACGCCGATGGGCCTTGTATCCATGGATATCCTCCCTTTTCGGGCGATGTGCCGCGCCCGGACCGGGCGCGCATTCTACGGCTTGTTTAAACATTGCCAATATGTCCAATACAGCGGCTGAGTTGAAACCATGATATTATATGCTACCGGCGGCATAAAAACAAGAGCGGATTTTTTGAATTCCCCGTAATATAATTGTAATATTACGGGGCGTATTTCCCCTTGCATTCCCGCAAATGGTGTGGTATGCTATCATACTACGGTGGGAGAAAGGAGGGACGCCCCATGGCCAAGCAGTCTAGCAAGCAGATCGCCTCCAACCGGAAGGCGTTCCACGACTATTTCATCGAGGACAAGTACGAGGCGGGCATCGAGCTGTCCGGCACGGAGGTCAAGTCCATCCGGCTGGGGGCGGTGAACCTGCGGGACTCCTTCTGCGCGGTGAAGGACGGGGAGATGTTCCTGTACGGGATGCACATATCCCCCTATGAGAAGGGCAATATCTTCAACAAGGACCCCCGGCGCACCAGAAGGCTGCTGCTCCACCGCCGGGAGATCCGCAAGCTCCAGGCCCGGGTGCAGCAGGACGGCTATTCCCTGATCCCGCTCTCGCTGTACTTCTCCGGCCCCCGGGTGAAGGTGGAGCTGGCGCTGGCCCGCGGCAAAAAGCTCTACGACAAGCGGGAGGCCGCCGCCCGGCGGGACGCCAAGCGCGAGATGGACCGGGCCTCACGGGGCCGGTATTGAAAAGAGAAAGGGATGGTAACCATGAGCAATCCCATCGTCACCATTGAGATGGAGAGCGGCGGCGTGATGAAGGCGGAGCTCTATCCCGATGTCGCGCCCAACACGGTAAACAATTTTATTTCCCTGGTACAGTCCGGCTTTTACGACGGGCTGGTTTTCCACCGGGTCATCCCCGGCTTCATGATCCAGGGGGGCGACCCGGACGGCGCGGGCACCGGCGGCCCGGGCTATTCCATCAAGGGCGAGTTCTCCCAGAACGGCTTTCAAAACGGGCTGCTCCACACCCGGGGCGTGCTGTCCATGGCCCGTGCCATGAGCATGGACTCGGCGGGCAGCCAGTTCTTCGTGATGGTGGCCGACGCCCCCCACCTGGACGGCGGATACGCCGCCTTCGGCAAGGTGGTAGAGGGGATGGAGACGGCGGACGCCATTGTTTCCGCCAAACGGGACTGGAACGACCGCCCCAAGCAGGACCAGGTGATGAAGCGGGTCACTGTGGACACCCAGGGCGTGGATTATCCCGCGCCGGAAAAGGTATAACCCACGGCATCCGGCGGCTTTCGGCCGCCCCGACGGGGGCGTACTGGTTTCGACGGGGGTACAGAAGCAGGAATAGCGAGCGGATGCGCCTGACATCCTTAAAACGGGCAACTTATAAATTAAAGAACAACGATAACGTAGTTCTCGCCGCGGCTTAACGCGGCCGTCCCGCCCGGAAGGACCACGAGCCGGGTGTGGGCGTCATCTCAGTGGTGCCCGTGCGTGCGGAAAGAGTTGACCGCGCCACGCATCATGACTCTACCAAGCTCAGCAGCGTGACGACCCGCGTCTGAGTAAGGGAATGTAAAAGATCGTCTGCGCTCGGAGAGGTTCCTGTGGAAGCGCTTTCGGACAGGGGTTCGACTCCCCTCGCCTCCACCAAGTGACCCTTAAGTGAACTCACTTCCTTAAGGTCAACATCGAAGTGGCCATCCTGTGTATTGCACAGGATGGTCATTTTGTCGTCATACAGGTAAATCTTGTTGACGAGCATATCGACCAAGCCCTGTCGGTATTTGGGGGCGTTGATATCCCCCTTGCGGAACTGACTCAGGAAAAAGCGAATGTCCCTTACACTGGGAACAGGGTGCTGTGTGGTCTCCACCAGCAGTTGATAGGACAGTTCATCGTGTTCCTTCTTCTTTTGGGTAATGCGTTCGGCAATAATCTCAACCGCCTGCCCACTCTCCAGAGCCTTCAATAAATTCTCCGTGGCCTTTTCATTTTCAGAGAGTAGC
>CAPOAR010000122.1:0-7912 GCA_948670295.1 uncultured Oscillospiraceae bacterium
GACGTCCACCGGGGGGGGGGCGGCGGGGATGGGGGGGAGCAGGTGGGCGCACACATAGCCGCTGCGGGGCTTCGCCAGCACGTAGCCCTCCGCCGCCAGCAGGGAGTAGGCGGTCTCCACCGTGCTCATGCTCACCCCTGCCAGGGCGCACATGCGCCGCTTGGAGGGCAGCTTCTCCCCCGGGGACAGCGCCCCGGACTGGATGGCCCCGGCGATATGGCGGTAGAGCTGCTGGTACAGGGGGGCGTCCCCGGTGAACACGGGGAGGGGGAAGGAACCGGCCATAGAGACCACCTCCGAGCGGGTTGTCCGGCCATTTCCGTGCCTGCTTCGGGCGGAAATGGAAGAATGTTCATCTGGCCACATAAAAAAGATGAAAACTGGGCATGGAAACCATGTCAGTTTTACATATAATAACACCAGAACCAGGGGCCGTCAAGGCCCTGGAAGGAGTTGAAAAGGATGAACCAATCTAAAAACCGGGAAATGATCCTAAGACTATGCGTGGCGGCTATGATGACGGCGCTGGTGGCGGCAGGCAATTTCGCGCGCATTGTCCTGCCCCTCTCGGTGGGCGGCGTCACCGCGTTCACCCTGGGCAATATCATGTGCACGCTGTCCGGGCTGCTGCTGGGACCCTGGTGGGGCTTTGCCGCCGCCGGACTGGGGTCGTTCCTCTATGACCTGACGCAGGGGTATTATGCGCATGAAGCCTTCATCACGTTCTTTGTCAAGGGCGTGTACGGCCTGGTGTCGGGCCTGGTGATGTATTACGGGTTCGTCAGGCTGCTGAAGAGGGAGCGGGACAGCTATCCGGCCATGCTGGCGTCCTCCCTGTGCGCGGCGCTGGCCTTCCTGGTGGTTTACTCGGTGAAGGTCTATTTCTACAACGGGATGCTCATTGAGGGATTCACCACGCCGGTGCAGTGCTGGGCGCTGATTGTGGGAAAGCTGCCTGCCACGCTGGTGAACGGTGGGCTGGCTGTGATCTGCGCCCCTGTCCTGGGCGTGGCCATCCGCAAGGCGCTGAAGGAGGCCCGCCTGGAGCAGAAGCTGGCGATGTGAGCCTCCCGCCCCGGCACGGCGCAAGGCCGGGCCGCGGTGAGAACATGAAAACCCCCCGGCTTTCGCCGGGGGGCCTTCATTTTTTGAGAAAAGAGAGAGGGAGGAGATTGTCTGGTTTTGTACCTGACGTGATTATAATACCAGAGCCCCCCTGGGAAGTGTTGGACAATTTGAGAACCTTTTGTGAAGAAATCGTGAACGTCGTGAAATTTCTATGAACTCTGAGAAAAATATAACAAAATAGGAGGAAATCCGACAAAACCCGGCGTCACCGGCGGCCGCGGTAGGAGGAGGCGGGACGGCGGCCCCCCGCCCGGCTGTACCGCCGCCGGGCCTTGCGGCGGGGAAGGATGACGCTGAGGAAAAAGACCAGCACCGCCAGCAGCAGCACGCCGGCGGCGAGCAGCGCCTTCACCCACCACAGGGACCAGTAGTGCTTGATCTGATGCACGGTGTAGAGGAATTCGGAGCGCTCCACGCTGCTGCCGGCCACCATGTCCAGGGTGCCGTACTCTATATCGCCGTACCGCAGAGTGACGGTGCCCAGCTTCTGCCCGGCGGCGATGGGGGCCTCCACCGGCTCCTCCGGCAGGTCAAAGTGCAGCTCCGCCTTTTTGGGGTCGTAGTCCGAGGGCATGGTGGCCTCGATGCTGCCCGTGGGCTGGGCCAGCACGTAGTCCGCCTGGTCGGACAGGGATACCTTCACCTCCCGCATCACGTTTTCCGTGTCCTGGCTCAGCAGGGTGGTGCGGTGGAAGTTTTGAAAGGCCCACTCCAGCAGCCGCTTGGTCTCGGAGAAGGACCAGAAGTGGCGGCCGTTTTCGTCCACGGTGTCCTCGGTGCCCAGCACCACGCAGTAGAAGGTGCGCCCCAGCTCGTCCACGGCGGCGGAGGCCAGGCAGCGCCCCGCCTCGCCGGTATTGCCCGTCTTGATGCCGATGGCCTTGCCGTATGTATAGCCGATGGCGTAGAAGCTGCTGAGCAGGCCGTTGGAGGAATAGATGGTCCGCTCCGGCTGGAGATTGGTGGCCGGAAGGGTGTGGGAGGGCGAGCGCACGATGGTGCGGAAGGTCTCGTTCTCCATGGCGGCGGAGGCCATGAGGTAGACATCATAGGCGGTGGTGTAGTGCTCCGGGTCGTGGAGGCCGTGGGGGTTCATGAAATGGGTGTCCGCCATGCCCAGCGCCTGGGCCTTGGCGTTCATCCGGGCCACAAACTCCGCCGAGGTGCCCGCCACCGCCTCAGACAGGATATTACACGCCTCGTTGCCGGAGGGGAGCAGGTCGCAGTACAGCAGGTCCAGCACCGTCAGGATCTCTCCGGCCTTGATGCCCGCCGTGGAGCTGTCCCAGGGCAGGTTCACCGCCTGGGCGGAGGCGGTGACCAGCGTGTCCAGGGAGATCTCCCCCGCGTCCACCGCGTCCAGCACCACCAGGGAGGTCATGATCTTGGTGATGGAGGCGGGATACATCCGCTGGCGGGCGTTGAAGTCGTAGAGCACCTCGTTGTTATCACCGTCCACCAGGATGGCGGCACGGCAGTTGGGCTGGGGGTCGTCCAGGGCCAGGGCGGGGCAGACGAGGGACAGCGACAGCAGCGCCGCCAGAAGCAGGGAAAGAAAAGGATATTTTTTCATAGGAATCTCCCGCGATCTATGTTATAATATATCGTGCCGTCCGGGGACGGCGGGCGGAAAGAGCGGTACAAAACTATTATATCAGAAAGTTTTTCCCCTTGCAACTGGGAGAAACCGGGTTTGGGGAGAATTTGGAGGGACAAAATGAAGCTTGGCCGGGGGGATGGGCGGACGCTGGCGGCGGTGATGGCGGCCGGGGCCGCGATGGCGATGTGCTTCGCGCTGCGGGGCGCGGCAATGGAGCCCCTGCGCCGGCTGCCCCACGAGCCGCCGGCCGTGGCCCAGGCGCAGGGGACGCAGCTGGTGGATATCAACAGCGCGGGGCTGGAGGAGCTGATGTCCCTGCCCGGCATTGGCCAGGTCCGCGCCCAGGCCATTTTGGACGACCGGGAGGAGAACGGCCCCTACCGCTACCCGGAGGAGCTGGTCCGGGTGAAGGGGATCGGCGAGGGGATTTTGGAGAATATTTTGGATCAGATCACAACAGGAGGATACGCAGATGCCCAAAATACTGGTGGTTGACGACGAACGGGTGATGGTCAAGGGGATCAAATTCAATTTGGAGAACGAGGGCTATCAGGTGGACACCGGCTCCGATGGCGAGGAGGCGGTGGACAAGGCCCGCACCGGGCAGTTCGACCTCATTATACTAGACCTGATGATGCCCAAAATCGACGGGCTCCAGGCGTGCATGAAGATTCGGGAGTTTTCCAACGTGCCCGTCATCATGCTCACCGCCAAAGGCGAGGACACGGATAAGATCATCGGCTTTGAGTGCGGGGCGGACGACTACATCACCAAGCCCTTTAACATCCTGGAGCTGAAGGCCCGCATCCGGGCCCTGCTGCGCCGGGCGGGGGCCGCCGCCCAGCAGCAGCGGGAGGCGGACCGGCTCACCCAGGGGGCCATCACCCTGGATCTCAGCGAGCGGGCGGCCTGGCGGGACGGAGAGCCGGTGGAGCTCACCGCCAAGGAATTCGACCTGATGGCCTTGCTGATGCAGAACCCGGGGCGGGTGTACAGCCGGGAGAACCTGCTCAATCTGGTGTGGGGCTATGAGTATATCGGGGAGTTCCGCACCGTGGACGTGCACATCCGCCGCCTGCGGGAGAAGCTGGAACCCGACCCGGCCAACCCGGAGCACATTTTGACCAAGTGGGGCGTGGGGTATTATTTGGCCAATAGCGCAGGCATAGGCGCATAGGGATGGATGGACCGAAGCGAGGGCAAAAGCCCAGGGACCGCAGAGCGGGCCCGGGTTTTGCCCGAGTCGGAGGGAAGCCATCCCGTAGTGCGCCCAATGGCTGCGTGAATCGGCGGCGAAAGCGACCCGGCCATGTGCCAACTCTGAGCGTGGATCGGCGGCGAGAGCGACCCGGCCATTCGCCCAATGGCCGCGTGGACACAGCGGAGGTTATCAAGAAAGGATGGACGGCCTATGACGGCGGCAAGACGGCGGCGGGAGCAGAGCGTTCCCTTTTTCCGCAGCATCCAGGCCAAATATGCGCTGACTTATCTGCTGGTGGTGGCGGCCATCCTGATTGTGATGAACACCTACCCCATCCTGATGGCGGAAAATATGGTGTTCACCTCCAAGCAGAGCAACCTGAAGCGGCAGGCGCTGGTCATCGGCTCCACGCTGGCGGTGTCCGAGACGCTGACCCGGGAGGGCGTGGAGCAGACCATGGCCCTGCTGGAGGAGGCCCAGGGCACCCGGGTGCTGGTCACAGACGCGACGGCCCGCATCCTCTACGACAGCTCCACCCTGGACAACCGCCTGGGGGGCTATGCCCTCATGGGGGAGGTGGCCGCCGCGCTGCGGGGGAAGGACGTGTCCCGCTCCGAATACCGGGAGGGGGCCATCCGCTCCCGGGCGGCGGTGCCCATCCTCTACCACGGCATGACGCTGGGGGCGGTGTACCTCTACGAATACGACAGCGAGCAGGCCGGGGTGCTGCGCTCCATCCAGGCCAACCTGCGCTACATCTCCATCGTCATCTGCCTGGTGGCGCTGGTGCTGGTGGTGCTGCTGTCCAAAACCCTCACCCGCAACACCGTGCGGCTGCTCTCCGCCATCCGCCACGTGCGGGAGGGCGAGTACAGCCACCGGGTGGAATCCCAGGGCAGGGACGAGATGGCCCAGCTGGCCGATGAGTTCAACCAGCTCACCGGCCGCCTTCAGACCACCGAGGAGGCCCGGCGGCGGTTTGTGTCCGACGCCTCCCACGAGCTGAAAACGCCGCTGGCCTCCATCCGGCTGCTCACCGATTCCATCCTGCAAAGCCCCTCGGTGGATATGGGCACCGTGCGGGAGTTTGTGGCCGACATCGGGGAGGAGGCGGACCGGCTCACCCGCATCAGCGAGCACCTGCTGGCCCTCACCCGGCTGGACGCCGGAACCGAGCGGGAGCGGGAGCCGGTGGAGCTGGGGGCGGTGGCGGAGAAGGTGGCCCACCTGCTCTCTCCCGTGGCCCGGCGGGCGGAGGTGGAGCTCAGGGTCAGCGTGGAGCCCGCCTGCGCCCTGTCCGCCAACGAGGACGACCTGTACCAGGTGGCCTTCAACCTGGTGGAAAACGCCATCAAATACAATCTGCCCGGGGGCAGGGTGGAGGTGGGGGTGTCCCGGCGGGGGGAGAAGGTGGCCCTCACCGTCACCGACACCGGCCTGGGTATCCCCAAGGACGACCTGCCCAAGATATTTGAACGCTTTTACCGGGTGGACAAGGCCCGCTCCCGTGCGGCGGGAGGCACCGGCCTGGGGCTGTCCATCGCCCGGGATACCGCCCGGCTCCACGGCGGGGATATCACTGCGGGGCCGAACCCCGCCGGCCGGGGCACCCGGTTTGAGGCGGAGTTCCCCGCGCTGCGAGAGGGGGAGGCGCTGTGAAAAACGCTGTTGCCAAGCTGCTGTGCGCGGCGCTGTGGCTGGCGCTGGCCTGCGGCTGCGCCCCCGCCGCCCCGGCGGAGGACGAGGGGCTGAGGCTTTGGTTTCTCACCCAGGGGCGGCAGCTCACCGCCGCGCTGGACAGCTGCCCCTATGAGGGGGCGGCCACGGTGCCCGCCATGCTGGACGCGCTGCTGGCGGGGCCGCCGGAGGAGGAGACGGAGCTGGCCGCGCCTATCCCCGCCGGAACCCGGGTGCTCAGCTGGTCGGTGGAGCAGCGGGTGGCCCATGTGGAGCTGTCCGCCGCCTATGCCGGGCTGGTGGGGGTGGATTTGACGCTGGCCGATTACTGCATCACCCTGACCTTGGCCCAGTTGCCGGGGGTGGACGGCGTGCGGGTGACTGCCAGCGGGGCTGGGCAGTCCTACCGGGAGCGCCACGTGCTCTATCCCGGGGACGTGCTGTTTTCCGGCGCGGAGGAGACGCCGGTGGAGGTGACTGCGGCCCTCTATTTCCGCCGGGAGGGGGGAGATTCCCTGGGCTTCGAGCTGCGGGTATTCCGCCTGACGCAGGATAAGGTCCCGGCTAGGGCGGTGCTGGAGGCCCTCCTGGCCGGGCCGAAGGAGGAGGGGCTGGCGCCCCTGCTGCCCGCCGGGCTGTCGGTGCGCTCGGTTTGGGTGGACAGCGGGGTGTGCTGCGCCGACCTGTCCGCCCAGCTGCTGGAGCTGCCCGAGGAGGAGCGGGGTCAAGCTGTCGACGCCATTGTGGCGACGCTGTGCAGCCTGGACACGGTGGAGCAGGTGCAGCTGCTGGTGGAGGGGGAGTCCCCGGGCCAGTTCGGCGGGCGGGATCTGTCGCAGCCGGTGCGGCCGTCTTTGAGGGAGGAGAATTAGGCGCTGTTTGAACATTGACGGTGTGCCTGGCGGAAAATCAATTGATCTGCCACAATATAAAGCTGACCGGGCCGTGATTGGTAAAATCGCGGCCCGGTCAGCTTTGCGATGGCAACACAAGAACCCAGAAACCCCGCGAGAAAACACAACGAAACAGATTGTTGGTATTTCTTTGTGCGGAAAGGAAAAGGATTTATCGCTGAAAACGGGCCATATTGGGCTTTCCAGGAGGCATAAGACGTGTAAAAATAGGCTGATTTTTCAATTTAGCTACGGCCCTATGACCTTTTTAGTCAAAATAGAGATTGCAATTGACCGATATTTGTAGTAAAATAAAGACGTCTGCAGGGATTTTTTGCACCCCCACTTATTTTTTCTTCGAATAAACAACGAACTATCTAATATGAAGATAAATGCGGAGAGGTATGAAAATACAAGGAGAATATCAGACGGAACGTGTGTGAATTTCTTGAGGGAAACAGGAATTGGGGGATGAAATGGATATCAAATTATTTGTTTGCTGCCATAAACCCGTCAATGTTCCCAAACACCCTCTTTTAGTTCCGCTCCAGGTGGGGGCGGCGTTGGCCGGCGAGCATTTTCCAGGATTTCTTCATGATGATGCCGGTGACAGCATTTCTGAGAAAAACCGCTCCTACTGCGAACTGACCGGGCAATATTGGGCGTGGAAAAATGTTGAAGCGGACTACTATGGCTTTTTCCACTACCGGCGTTATCTTTACCCCAATGAGGCGGCACGGCTTCCTTATGTAATTGAAGGGGAACCGACGCTTCAGATGCTGGACCGGCTGGGCTATGAGAGATTTGCAGAGCTGATTCAGAACTGGGATGTGGTTTTCCCCAAAGGGGAAAATATGCACATCCCAGTGCGGGAGCATTACGCTTCCGCTCCATTCCATCACGGCGAAGACTTAAACCTGGCGGAGCAGATTCTTGGTGCGCGCTTTCCCGAATATTCAGATGGGGCAGAGGGGTATCTCGCAAACACAATCTGCCATTTCGGGAATATCTTTATCATGAAAAGGCAGGTTTTTCAGGGCTATTGCGAATGGCTGTTCCCGATTTTGGAGGAATTTGACCGGCAGAAGGATGTCTCCGGCTACTGTGCTCAGGAGCGGAGGGTGGACGGATATCTAGCGGAGCGGCTGCTGGGAATATATCGGGCATATCACCAAGAGCTTAGGGTGCTTGAGCTGCCCAGGGTGCATTTTGTGGAGAAGCCGGTGGAGCGGTGCGGAAAGCAAGTGGTGAATATGATGCTCCCGCCGGGGAGCAGGAGGAGAGCGGAGATAAAATTTTGGAAGAAGTGGATCGGACGAAAACTATATGGGTGAAGGACCTGTTCTGAGGTACTTGCAACGAAAGATAAGGAGGACGAGCAGATGAAACAGATGAAGCGGAAGCTGACGGCGC
>CAPOAR010000123.1:0-7606 GCA_948670295.1 uncultured Oscillospiraceae bacterium
ATTACCGGCGGTTCCCGGGGGATTGGGGCCGCTGCCGCCCGTCTGTTCGCCCAGCGGGGCTGGGGGGTGGCGGTAGCCTTCCATCAAAGCGGAGACCGGGCCCAGGCGCTGGTCCGGGAGCTTCAGAAGCTGGGCGTGCCCGCTGTGACGGTCCGGACCGATGTGGCAGACCCCCGCCAGGTGGGAGAACTGGTTGACAATGTGTTAGAAAAATTTTGTCAACTTGACATTTTGGTTTGCGCCGCAGGCATCTCCCACGTGGGGCTCATCAGTCAAATTGACGAGGACCAGTGGCGGCGGTTGTTTGCCGTCAACGTGGACGGCGTCCACCACTGCTGCCGCGCCGTCCTGCCCCATATGCTCTCCCGAAAGAGCGGCTCCATTGTCACGGTGTCCTCCATGTGGGGGCAGGTGGGGGCCTCCTGTGAGGCGGCGTACTCCGCCACAAAAGGGGCGGTCATCGCCTACACCAAGGCCCTGGCAAAGGAGCTTGGGCCCTCTAATATCCGGGTAAATTGTGTGTCGCCCGGGGTGATTGATACGGAAATGAACGCCCACCTCACCCAGGCGGATCTGGCCGCCCTGGCGGACGAAACCCCGCTGGGCCGCATCGGCACGGCGCAGGAGGCCGCTGCCGCCATTGCCTTTCTGGCCTCTGATGAGGCGTCCTTCCTCACCGGACAGGTGGTGTCGCCCAATGGGGGATTGGTAGTCTGAGTACAAATATCCGTCACAATATCACATAACGCGGTTCCTCCCCCAACGGTCCTTGGCACTTTTTGCGGTTGACAAATCAAAATAACAAGTATATAATTGTCAACAATCTGGGGGGGCGCAGTGGTGCCCCCTTCGATGTTAGAGGACCTGCGGCATATCTCAATATAGGAGGAAACCAGAATGAAAAAGAAGAATCTTGTGGCCATGCTCATGGCGGGGGCCATGTGCCTGGGCCTGCTGGCCGGCTGCACCAGCCCCGGCGGCGCCCCCGCTTCCGGCGAACCCAGCCAGGGCGCCCAGGAGAGCCAGCCCGTCCAGAACGACAACCAGGGCGGCCAGACCACTGGCACTGCCGGCGGCACTTTCAAGCTGGGCGGTATCGGCCCGCTGACCGGTGAAAACGCCATCTACGGCAAGGCTGCCATGAACGGCGCCCAGATCGCTGTGGATGAGATCAACGCCCTGGGCGGGGCCATTCGCTTTGAGCTTCAGGCCGAGGATGACCAGGCCGACCCCGAGCTGGGCGTCAACGCCTACCACAAGCTGCTGGACGACGGCGCGCAGATCATCGTGGGCAGCGTCACCTCCGGCTCCGGCATCGCCGTGTCCGCCGAGACCTACAAGGACCGGGTGTTTACCCTGACCCCCTCCGGCTCCTCTGTGGACGTGATCAGCGGCAAGGACAACGTGTTCCAGGTCTGCTTCACCGACCCCAACCAGGGCACCGGCTCCGCCGACTACATCGCTGAGAACCTCTCCGGGGCCAAGGTGGCCGTCATCTACCGCAACGACGATGCCTACTCCCAGGGTATTCGGGACACCTTCGTGGCGGAGGCTGGGGCCAAGGGCATAAGCATCGTCTACCAGGGCACCTTTACCAAGGACACCCAGACCGATTTCTCCGTCCAGCTGGCGGGGGCGCAGAACGCCGGGGCGGATGTGCTCTTCCTTCCCATCTATTATCAGCCCGCCTCCGTGATCCTGGCCCAGGCCGCCGCCATGAACTACGCGCCCACCTTCTTCGGCGTGGACGGCATGGACGGCATTCTGGGGATGGACGGCTTTGACACCAAGCTGGCCGAGGGCGTCATGCTGCTCACCCCCTTCTCCGCCGACGCAGAGGATGAGCGCACCCAGGGCTTTGTCAAGAAGTATAAGGAACTCCACGGCGAAATCCCCAACCAGTTTGCCGCCGACGGCTATGACGCGGTGTATGTCATCTACGAGGCCATCCAGGCTGCGGGCTGCACCGCCGACATGAGCGCCGCCGATATCTGCGAGGCGCTGGTAAAGTCTATGACCGCCATCTCCGTGGATGGGCTCACCGGCCAGGGCATGACCTGGCAGTCCACCGGCGAGGTGTCCAAGGCCCCCATGGCCGTGGTCATCAAGGACGGCGTGTACGTCACCCCCTGACCTTGAGGGGGCCCAGCTTCATATCTTCTGTTCCAGGCTGTGACGGGGACGGGGGCACGGTGTACCGCGCCCCCGTTTCTGGCACATGGCCAATGTGAGAAAAAGAGAGGTGCGTCTATGGAATTCCTTTCCTATCTGATCAGCGGAATCAGCCTGGGGAGCGTGTACGCCATCATCGCCCTGGGGTACACCATGGTGTACGGCATCGCCAAAATGCTCAACTTTGCCCACGGCGATGTCATCATGGTGGGCGGCTACGTCTCCTTCTGCGCCGTGTCCTACCTGGGCCTGCCCGGCTGGCTGTCGGTGGTGCTGGCCATGGCGGTATGTACGGCGCTGGGCGTGGTCATTGAGGGGCTGGCCTACAAACCCCTGCGGCAGGCCACCTCCCTGGCGGTGCTCATCACCGCCATCGGCGTGAGCTATTTTCTGCAAAACGCGGCCCAGCTCATCTGGGGGGCCTCCCCCAAGGGGTATACCCCCCTCATCCCCACCACCAACGCCCAGGGGGAGCCCAATACCCTGCGGCTGTTCGGCGGGCAGCTGTCCATCTCCTACATCTCCCTGTTCACCATGGGGGCGTGTATTGTCATCATGGTGCTGCTCACCTTTTTCACAGGCCGGACCAAGCTGGGCAAGGCCATGCGGGCCTGTTCGGAGGACAAGGGGGCGGCGCAGCTGATGGGCATCAACGTCAACGCCACCATCTCGCTGACCTTCGCCATCGGCTCCGCGCTGGCGGCGGTGGCGGGGGGGCTGCTGTGCTCCTTCACCACCTCCCTCATGCCCACCACCGGCTCCATGCCCGGCATCAAGGCGTTTACCGCTGCGGTGTTCGGCGGCATCGGGTCCATCCCCGGGGCGTTTCTGGGGGGCATCCTGCTGGGGGTCATCGAGTCGCTGGCCAAGGCGTATATCTCCACCCAGCTGGCCAACGCCATCCTGTTCGCCGTGCTCATCATCGTGCTGCTGGTGAAGCCCTCGGGCCTCTTGGGCAGGTACGTGCCCGAGAAAGTGTGAGGTGGCCGGGATGAAAAAGCTGACACAGAAAATCAAGGGGCTGAAAAAGACCACCAAGGTGGATTTCGCCACCTACCTGGGGGTGGTGCTGGCCTTTGCCGCCGTCACCCTGCTGGGGCGGCTGGGCCTGCTTAACCGCTCCCTCACCGGCATGCTGGTGCCCATCTGCGCCTATATCGTTATGGCGGTGTCCCTCAACCTGACAGTGGGCATTTTGGGCGAGCTGTCCCTGGGCCACGCGGGCTTTATGAGCGTGGGGGCCTTCTCCGGCGTCATCGCCGCCCAGAGCCTCCAGGCGTCCATCCCCTCCGCCCCGGTGCGTCTGGCCGTGGCGATTCTGGTGGGGGCGGTCTTTGCCTCGGCGGCGGGGTTCATCGTGGGCGTGCCTGTGCTGCGCCTGCGGGGGGACTATCTGGCCATCGTCACCCTGGCCTTTGGCGAGATTATCAAGGAACTCATTAACTGCCTGCTGGTGGGCTATGACAGCCGGGGGCTGCACATGGCCTTCAACATCAACGGCAGCTTGACCATCAGCGACCTGGGGCTGGAGCCGGAGGGCATAGCCATCATCAAGGGCGCCCAGGGCGCCACCGGCACCACCACCATTGCCACCTTCACCGCGGGCTTTATCCTCATTATGATCACCCTGGTCATTGTGCTCAACCTGGTGCGCAGCCGGGCGGGGCGGGCCATCATGGCCCTGCGGGACAACCGCATCGCGGCTGAGAGCGTGGGCGTCAACGTCACCAAGTACAAGCTGATGGCCTTCGTCACCTCCGCCGCCCTGGCGGGGGCGGCCGGGGCGCTGTACGGCCTGAACTATTCCAACCTGGCGGCCAGCAAGTTCAGCTTCGACACCTCCATCCTGGTGCTGGTCTATGTGGTGCTGGGAGGGCTGGGCAATATGTGGGGCTCCATCGTCGCCGCAGCTGTGCTGTACATTCTGCCCGAGGCGCTGCGGGAGTTCGCCGACTATCGGATGCTGGTGTACGCGGTGGTGCTCATCCTGGTGATGCTGGCCACCAACAACGACCAGCTCAAGGCCCTGGCGGGCCGCATCCTCCCCAAGCGAAAGGGGGCCGCGGACAATGGCTGAGAAAAAGGTGTTTGAAAAGGGCAGAATGGTGCCTGTGCCCAGCGTGTCCATCATCCCGGAGCGGGACCTGGGCAAGACCCCCATTCTGGAGTGCAGCCATTTGGGCATCGACTTCGGCGGGCTCACCGCCGTCAACGAGTTTAACATCACCGTGGGCCGCACCGAGATCGCCGGGCTCATCGGCCCCAACGGCGCGGGCAAGACCACCGTGTTCAACCTGCTCACCAAGGTCTACCAGCCCACCCGGGGCACCATCCTGCTGGACGGCATCGACACCCACGGCAAAAACCCCGCCCAGATCAACCGCATGGGCATCGCCCGCACCTTTCAGAATATCCGGCTGTTCAACAACCTGTCCGTGGAGGACAATGTGAAGATCGGCCTGCACAACCAGGAGAAGTACTCCATGGTGTCCGGCATCCTCCGCCTGCCCAGGTACTGGCGGCAGGAGAAGGCCGCCCACCAGCGGGCGCTGGAGCTGCTGTCCATCTTCGACATGCAGGATATGGCCAATTACCAGGCCGGCTCCCTGCCCTACGGCGCCCAGCGGCGGCTGGAGATCGTCCGGGCGCTGGCCACGAATCCGTCCCTGCTGCTGCTGGACGAGCCGGCGGCGGGTATGAACCCGTCGGAGACGGCGGAGCTGATGGAGAACATCGTGAAAATCCGGGACACCTTCCAGATCGCCATTATGCTCATTGAGCACGACATGAGCCTGGTCATGGGCATCTGCGAGGGCATCTGTGTGCTCAACTTCGGCCAGATCATTGCCAAGGGGACGGCGGAGGAGATCCAGTCCAACCCCACAGTCATCGAGGCTTATCTGGGCAAGCAGCAGTGAGGGGGACGCGAATATGCTGAAGGTAAACGATATTAACGTCTATTACGGCGCCATCCACGCCATCAAGGGCGTGTCCTTCCAGGTCAGCGAGGGCGAGGTGGTCACCCTCATCGGGGCCAACGGCGCGGGCAAGTCCACCATTTTAAATACGGTGTGCGGCCTGCTGCGCTCCCGCACCGGCTCGGTGGAGTTTTTGGGAAAGAACCTGGCCAGCCTCCCCGCCCACAAGATCGTGGAGTTGGGTATGGCCCACGTCCCCGAGGGGCGGCGCATCTTCCAGCAGATGACGGTGGAGGAAAACCTGGAGATGGGGGCCTACACCCAGGCCCGTTCCGCCATCGAGCCCGGCCTGGAGCGGGTGTACGGGCAGTTTCCCCGGCTGAAGGAGCGCCGCAGGCAGGTTGCGGGCACCCTGTCCGGCGGCGAGCAGCAAATGCTGGCCATGGGCCGGGGGCTGATGTCCGGCCCCAGGCTGCTGATGCTGGACGAGCCCTCCATGGGGCTGGCACCCATTTTGGTGGAGCAGATCTTTGAGATCATCCGCCAGCTGCACAAAGCGGGCGTCACCATCCTGCTGGTGGAGCAGAATGCCCAGATGGCCCTCAGCGTGGCCGACCGGGGCTATGTGCTGGAGACGGGCAAGATTGTGGCCACTGGGGCCGGGGCGGACCTGCTCCGGGACGAGGCGGTGAAAAAGGCGTACCTGGGCGGCTGAAATCTTTGGAAAGGGCGCGGGGCACACTTGCGCGCACGCCGCCGGGGGAATGGGTGCCGGGCTTGCGCCTGGGGGCGCAGGCTGTGCGGGACTGTCAAAAGGGAAGCGGGCGCCGCGTTTCGCGGCGCCCGCTTTTTCAGTTCAGCGCTTCAGCCGGTCCATGACCGCCTGCTCCACCCTGTCGCCGTACTTCATGGCCAGCAGAAATACCGCCAGCCCGCCCGTGCCCAGCAGCGCCATCCCCCACCAGGGGATGGACACGGTGGCGCTGCCCACCATGCAGGCCACCAGCAGCCCCCAGGGCCGGGCGATGAGCGCCAGCAGGAAAAACCGCCGGAAGGAGATGTCGGTGAGCCCCGCCAGGATGCACAAAAGGTCGTCGGGGAAGAAGGGGAAGAGGAAGGCCAGGGCTAAAAATACGTCCCGCTTCCGGCGGATCACATCCAGGTATTTGTCCGACAGCTTTTCGCTGACAAACTGGCTGGCGAACTGCTGGCCCAGGGCCCGGGCCAGGGCGAAGACGACGGCCGAGCCCAATGTCACCGCCCCCCAGGTGAGCAGGAAGGCGGGCCACAACCCGAACAGGTAGGCCCCCGCCGCGGCGGTGATATTGCTGGGTATGGGGGCGACGACGACGGACACCAGCTGCACCCCGAAATAGGCCAGCTGGGACCAGGGGGCGCACCGGGCGATGTATTCCCCCAGCGCCTGCTGGGAGCCCGCCGCCTCAAAGAAGCCGGTGGCGTACAGCGCCCACATGCTGCCGCCCAAAATGGCGGCGGTCAGCGCCCAGAGAAATATTTTCAGCGGTTTGTTTTCCATAAAAGCCCCTGCCTTCCGCAGTTTTTTTGTCTAAGGCTCGTTTGAAAATTGCCAACATGCCCAAACGACAGGTCTTTTTCCGCCATATGTCGTTGATTTGACTTGAAATACACAAAGTATTTCCGCGTCAAATCGCCTTGTCTGGCGAAAAAAATCCCTTGCCGCCGGGCACATCGTCAATTTTCAAACAGCGCCTATGCCTATTATAGCGGCTAAATGGAAAATCGCAACAAAGGTTCTCTTCAAAAATCATGAAGATTTCTTTAGGGTTGGGGCGCAGACGCCGAAAGCCCCCGGAGCGCAGCTCCGGGGGCTTCCATTTACTGTCAGTCGGTGACGTAGGGCAGCAGGGCCACATGACGGGCGCGCTTGATGGCGTCGGTCAGCTGGCGCTGGTGCATGGCGCAGGTGCCGGTGGTGCGGCGGGGCAGAATCTTGGAACGCTCGGACAGGTAGCGCTTGAGCTTCTGGGCGTCCTTATAGTCGATCTGTTCCACCTTGTCAACGCAAAACGCGCACACCTTGCGGCGCTTGCGGTTGCCGCGGGGCTTCGCATTATCCATAGCCATAATTGGCAGACCTCCTTATGTTGAGATGGCCCTCCGCGTTAGAAGGGCAGGTCGCCGTCGTCGTCAGCCAGCTCGGCGAACTGGTCGCCGCCGGTTGGGACGCCGTAATCGGCGGGGGGAGCCGCAGGGACGGCGGGCCGGGAGCCATAGCCGCCGCGGTCGCCATAGCTGCCGCCGCCGTAGCCGGGGGCCGCGCCATAGCTGCCGCCCCGGTCTCCGTCCCCATCCCGGCGGGAGTCGGCAAAGTACACATTGTCCGCCACCACCTCGGCAGAGGTGCGGCGGTTGCCGTCCTTATCGGTCCAGTCCCGCATTTGCAGCCGTCCTTCTACCACGGCCATGCGGCCCTTGGCGAAATAGCGGCTGACAAACTCGCCGGTGCCGCGCCAGGCCACCACGTCGATCCAGTC
>CAPOAR010000124.1:0-7516 GCA_948670295.1 uncultured Oscillospiraceae bacterium
TCCCGGAGGGCAGTCAGGCCATTACGGCCATCCTTTCTGCCCTTTTTTCGCCCACAGCTCATCTTCAAATCCATCCTGATAGCGGCCAAAATATGTTTTTGCCCCCTGAAATCCATATTGGGGAAGAAATTGCGCCAGGAACTCAACCGCCTGTAACGTCTGGATGTCATGGCAGTAGCCCCCGATATGGCGCAGCAGGGTGGAGTTGGATACATCGCCATCCTCGGACAGACAGCCCTGGAAGGATGTCCACAGGTCGATGATACCCGTTTTGATCATGAGAGGGAACCTGCCGGCAAACGCGTCCTCGCTGTAACGCACCAGGAAATCCGTTTGGGTGAGGGCCTGATATCGGTTCAGCCGCTCGCGGATCTGGGCGGCGTCCATATCCTCGGTCAGACAGCTTTCAAACAGCTTGACGTGGTGCTTTGTGTCCAGGCTGCCGGCCAGGGGGTCCCACTTGGGATCCATGATATCGAAGCCGGCGGTGGCCGGATGGAGAGGTTCATCGGTGCAGCGGATGAACCAGGCCATGGTCTCGGGGGTCTGGATGCGCACACCGGCCGTCAGCGTTTCAGCCAGCCGGTGCTTCTCATAGCATTTGATGTCAAACTTTGCATACATCTGATAGATTTGGGAGAGCTGCTGGTAGACCTCGGCAGACAGAGGCTTGTCATGGGCCAGGACGGTGCGGAACAGCGAGACAACGAGCTTTTCCGCCGTGAGGGAATTGCGTCCGGGGCCGCCGGGAACACACTGGCTGCACAGGGCCGCAACATTAGCGTATGCGATCTCAATGGGGGTATAGCCGTGGTCAACCAGCCAGCCATAGTGCTTGCTGCCCTCCTTCACGAAGGAGACCGGCAGGGACAGCAGGGCCCGGAGCAGATCCAGCCGTCTGGCCTTCATCCGCTTTTTCAGCGGGAACAGCATGACAAGGGCGCGATTCAGGATATCCGTGTTGCCAAACACAGGAAAGGTTTGCCCCTTTCCCAGTAGAGCCACTAACTGGTCGCTGAATTGGGCGAGGGCCTGTTCCCCATCGGGAAACAGGCTCATGGCGAAGATCAGCTCCTCAGTCTGGGTGTACACCCGATCTTTCAGCCGCTGTTCAAGGACCACCGCAGTACTCTCACCCCCGTGGATCAGGTAGAGGGCGCCGGTGAGGTAGAGGTCATCTTCCGCGCACCGCCGCACCCCCTGGATGAAATCGGCCCGTTGAGTGCCCACAAACATCTCAGGGGTGGCGATATCCCTGGTATAGCCCAGGGCCAAGGCAATGGCCCTGCGGTCAGGGGGGGCCATGTCGAAACGCTCCTCATACCGTTCCAACAGCTCGCCCAGGTACAAAAAGCCGTAGTCCCGCTGCATCGCCTCGGATGTGGGGGGCAGGGGGAATATGCACCTCTTGCGCAGTTCCTCCATCTGGGCGTAATTGGCCTTAGCGGTGGTGACGACAAAAGCAATGATATCACCCAGCAGCTTCAAATTGATTTGCAGCCCATAGGCGCTCATATTTGATATGTTCATTTAATCAACTCCGAAAATGGAAATCTGTTCTTCCGCCTGAGCTGGCGGCAGAGCCGCTCTTTGCGCCCTGCGGGCCTTCAGCTCCCGGCGGTAGGCCCTGGCCGAACGTTTTTTCTCAGCATCGGCCTTGAGCTGGTCGATGTTGTGGACGACCTCGATGCCCTCGGCGGCGTCCCGCAGGTCCTGCAAAAGGTCCCGCTGTTCGCTCCGGGCGATGCGGATGTTCTCCACCTCATAGTGGAACTCGAAATAGTCATATTGGTCGTCATAGTGCCGGTGCATTTTTGAGAAATACTCCTGGCGGCGGTCTTCCATGGTTTTCTTCGGGTGCTCGATCACGGTGTAGTTGTTCAGCGGGCTGGCCTCGTGCTCCTTGATTTTCAGCCAGATTTCCGCGTCCGTCCGGGCCACGGGGCGGTCAAAGACCTTCATCCCCTTGGTGACCTCCACCTTTTTCTCCTCCAGGAAGCCCCGGCGGGTGATCCAGGTGCGGCGGACATCGTAAAAAATGTTGACCTTTTTCAGATCACGGGGCTGCTTGCGGATGACACAGACCGGGTTTTTGCACCCTTGCTGGATACATCGCTCCACGTCATATTTGACCTCGTACCAGCCGCCCTCGTAACCGTTGCTGCCCACCACACAGGCGCAATAGGTGCCGCCCGTGAGCTCCATGTACTGCTTATGGGCTTCTTTGGCGTTCTCGGTCTCAATTTTTTCCACGCTGTGCTCATAGCCATAGGGCCTGTCCGTCTGATGGCATGGGCACATGATGAGCGGGAACCCCTGCGGGATATGTTCACAGCCCTTCCGCTGGTATGGGCAGCGATACAGGGGATTATCATTCTCCGGGCGGTACCAGACGTGCTGGCAGAAGCACTCGGAGCTGGCCACGCTTCGTCCCGAATCGCTCTCGCCCTGGATCAGCAGGCCGCAGGGGGTCTCCCAGGTGAAGCCCAGCATGGTCTCCCATTTATAGGAAAAGTTTTGCCAGTCGCCCCAGCAGACCGTATCCGGGTGGTTCTCCCTGGTGTACCCCTGGGCGTAGAGCCGCCGGGTCAGGTCGTTCAACTCCCCGTTCATATCCCGGGACACGGGATCAGGCCAAAGTGCTCCTTCATGGTGTCTCTCAGCTCCTCCACTTCAATCTGGTATTCCTGGGCGATACAGCCCTCGCACACGATCTGCTGATAGCCCAGCGCACGGCTGCACCGCTTGTCCCAGGAGTTCACCTCCCCGCCGCAGACGGGGCAGGAGAGGTCCGGGTACCAATGCAGTTTGGCGGGGTTTGAAAAACTGCGCTCATTCACATCTGAGTCTCCTTTCAAAACGCAAAAGGACTGTCAAACTGTAAAAAACAGTCTGACAGTCCTTTGCGATTCATCTCCCGCAGCCTGCGGGAACGGTCATTCTTCCCCGGCGCCCTCCTCGATCTGCGCTAAAAACGCGGAGGGAGAATACACCTGAACGGGGGATTTTTCATAGTCTCTGAGATTCCTGGTCACGATGCAGTCCATCCCGCAGCGCAGGGCGGTTTCCACCATCATGGCGTCCTCGTAGTCTGTAAGCTCGGACGATATCGCCCGCCGGCAATCCATCCCGGCGGTGTCCAGCAGCTCAAACAGGTTGAACAAGGTGCCCAGCACACGTCGGGTATCACAGTCATTATGAGTATGCCGGTGGGTGATGTAGTAGATATCCGCTGCCGATTTCGCGGTGAGGAAGCCCATGACGCGCTTGTTTGCCACAGCCAGGAATATCTGCTGGGCGGCCTCGGCAAAGGGCTCCCGAGCCTGGAGCGCGTCGATCACGATACAGGTGTCGATCAGCGCCCTCATATCCGGTCCAGCCTTTCCTCGCGGGCCTGTTCCACGGTCACGTCAGGGGGGAGGATGCCAAACAGGGATTTAGCCATATCCACCCGGTCCTGGAAGGGGTTGGACAGCTTGGCCACCACCGTTCCGTTCCGGGTGATGTAGATGTCCTCCTTGCTGGACAGGGCCAGGTATTTGCCCAGGTTCTTTTTCAACTCTGTCGCGGTGATAGACATTTGCCAGCGCTCCTTTCACACAGATGACTTTATCTGTAGTATATGCCAATCGTGCGATTTAATCAAGCGCTTCGTGCGAAATTATCTGAGGAGGTCTCAACCAGACACGGCACAACTACCACCCGCCATTCAGATTTTTTCGGCTGGCCTGCCCGCACTCTATCCAAAAGAGGGCGGTTCGCCGAGACAGCGTACCGCTGCCAGCAGTAGCGCGGGCAGTGCCCTGTCTTTAAGAACACCTTCCGTTCCAACGCGTACATCCCTCACACCCC
The DNA here is from genome assembly GCA_948670295.1 of uncultured Oscillospiraceae bacterium. Taxonomy (GTDB): domain Bacteria; phylum Bacillota; class Clostridia; order Oscillospirales; family Oscillospiraceae; genus Enterenecus. The sequence goes on from CAPOAR010000124.1 coordinate 3,853, forward strand.
CTTTGACCTGTTCCGAAGGAGCCGCATCAAAGCCTTCATATTTCTTGTGTATTGGGGCATGAAGGGTCCGTCCAAGTCATAGCTGTAGTAGCGGTAGTGGAGGGTTTGGACCATACAGGCTTTGATCTCATCAGCACCCAGTCTGCGGAGCAAACCACCCAGCTCTGGCATCAGGGTGGCTTCTGTGGTCATAAATGCGCAACTTTCCTCGGAAAAATTCTCGTGAAGCCAATCCTTTACCAGCACTTTGCCGCCGGTGAAATGGGATGCGTGGCGGTCCATACACTGGAACGTCTCAAAGGCTTTACCGCACTCCCCCGGGCAGGTGAAAAACGGATAGATCCGGCACGTCTGCGGTCTGCCCTTATAGACGGAGCACCGGCCATCCCGCAGAAAGACGCAGGCATGGTCGTCTCCCACCGTGTTCATCAGATAGATGGGCAGGCAGCCCTCCAGGAGATCGGTGTGGGCATAACGCTCATACACAGCGTCGATGGAAGAAGCCAGCCGCTGTTCCCGCAGAAGGCGGGCCAGCCAGTAGGCGTCCAGGGGCGTCAACATCAGCTCGCCCTCTATGTTCCGGCAGCACTCGGCGCACTGGCTGCATTGGAAACATACCCGGTCTTTGGGCCGGACAGGGATGGCGCGACTCATGCGGCGGCCTCCTTCACGCCCAGGGCGCGGTAGACGGCTTTCCGGTTCTGGTAGCATTCCTCGGCGGTAGCGCCCGTCTGCGTAATGGTGGCCCAGCCCAGGCGAATCGTACCGGCGGTGATCCTGCCAAAGGTACAGCCATCCAGTATGGTCCCGGCATAATCTACGCCGTCCATCGTACAGTCAATGGTGTTGCAGCGTTTCATCAGGATCTTCTGGGCCAACACATTGGACAGCTCACAGTCCTGGAAATGGGTATTGGCCAAGACGGCGCCGCAAAGATCCACGTAATTCAAAATGGATGAAAAGAACTCCGTGTCATAGACATGGGATAAAATGAAAGATGCGCTTTTGACACTGCACACAGCAAATTTGCAGTTATGAAGCTCGGACCCCAAAAAATCCGCGAATTTTGGCAGACAGTAGAATGTCACATGGTCAAAATAAGATTCCCGGAAAAAGTCGGTTGGGAAGCCCTCCCTGGCCGCCCGGTCGTACAGCTTCTGGCTGATGATTTTCAGCCTGCGTCCATCGACGCCGTTCATCCAGTCAAACGTGAACCGCCTCTGGCTGGGGCGCTTGTCATAGGGCACGGTCAGCAGTTCTTTCTGCCGCAGGAACGCTTGGATGTCCTCCCGTACAGCGGGGAACCGGGCATCCTCGCACTTGTCCAGCTCGGCCAGCAGTTCATCCGCCGACCGGGCGGACCGGCCCTGCAAGATGTCGTTGAGTTCTTGGATGGCCCGAGAGCGTTCATCAGGGTCATAGCTACGAGGTGCGGACGCCTCCAGGCAGTCCGCGATGCGGCGGGCAATTTCCAGCCCGCTGGGAACAGCTTTATAGTCAATCATGATGTGATCCTCCAAATAAAAGCAGGCGCGGCAAAGGACATGGAAATCCTTTGCCGCGCTTGTCCATATGTCAGCCGTCCAGCTCAGGCGGCCATCGCCAGGGGAAAGCAGCCTGCTGCCGGCTCGGAGCTGGGCCCCGTCAGCAGGCGGTACTGGGTGTTCAGCGTCTCAAAGCGCACCTCACCCATGCCGTAGCTGTGGATGGACACCACCCGGGAGGTGTACGTCACCTGCCCCTGGTGGAGAATGACAGCCTTCGCGCCCACGGCCAGCGGCCGCAGCAGGACGCCATTCAGCGTCATTGTGGCCTTTTCCTCAGTATTCATGGATGTTGAACCCTCTTTCTGTATTGAAATACGCCCGGTGCAGCTCGTTCAGGAGCTTCCGGGCCCGTTTTCCGCTCATGCCCCGGGCCTGGGCGGCCTCCGCCACCGTATAGCCCTGGAGTCGAAGCTGGGCCAGACGGCGCTGGTCCTCATTGCCCATAGATATCAGATCGTGGAGGACAAGCTGGCCCTCCAGATCCCTGTGTGGGTCGGGCGGTCTGGCCCGGACGGTTTCCAGGTAACGTTGCTCCGCGCCACGGCGGCGCTCCTCCGCCCGGTAGTCCGCGGCGACGCTGCGGGCCATGGCCTGCCACGCGATGGTGGAGAAGGCATACCGCCGCAGCGACGGCTGGGTGAGATACCGCTGCACCGCCTGGAGAAAGCCCAGGGCGGCCACGTCGTAGTATTCATTTGTGGCGTAGCCTCCCCTGCCCAGGAACGAATAGATCAAGTCGTGGTGTTGGTCCGCAAACCGGCGCTGTTCCTCCGTGAGGGGCGACAGCGGGGATGGCTGTCCCCGCGAAAACTGCGGGAACAGCCTGCTCTGCCGTTGGACAAATCGGATTCAGGCGGGCAGAAGCTCCCGCTCACCATCCAGGACGCCCACCGCGAAGTGGTCATCGTTGTCCGGAAGCTCCAGCGGGGCGTCCACCGCCTGAACGATGTTGGCCGCAGCCTCCATATAGGCCTGGGCCTGCTGCTCCAGCATCTTCTTGACCATCTTGCGGAACCCCTCGGCATACATCTTGACCGCAGCCAGCTCCTCTCCGGCGAAATCCCGGACCGTGGAGAAGCAGGCCACACTGTAGTCGAAGCCGTTGCTGCTCACCGGCTTCAGCGTGATCTTGACCAGGCTGCCGTAAACAGGCCGGTTGCGCAGGGCAAAGGTCATGTTGACATAGTTCTTATAGGGCTTGATGCTGGTGGGCGGGAGGGCCAGCTGAAGCGGCATATACGCCCCATCCTGGAGGATATAGAGCATCCGCATATTCTTGCACAGCTTGCCTTTGCCGCTGGAGCCGAACTGGTTGTTGCCGCAGGCCTCGCACAGCAGACCGGGGCTGCCGTAGCCCTGCCTGCCGTCCATGGACTGGCACTGGGGCGGGGTTTTGTCGTCGTACTCACTGCCCTCCGGCCAGCAGGCGTTGGCGGAGTGGTTGTAGAGGATGATCCCCTCGATCTCGCTGACGTAGTCGGGGCGGTCCGGGTTCTCGCTGGGCATCTTGAACTGGGGCACGCCGCCGCCGGGGATCTTCACCCGGGGGAAGGAGAGATCCAGGCCCTCCAGGTCCTCCGCCATGTCGGCGGCGTCAAAGCTGCTGTCCATGGGGGCGGGAAGCGTAAAGGGCTTGTATTCCGCCATCGTGGTGACATTCTGCTGGTTACTCATGAAATTTTCCTCCTGTCGCTTTGTTGTATATCATCAGCATGGCCCACGTTACGCGGCCATAGCGGATGCCTGGTTGATCTGCCGGAACATCGCCGGGCTCATGGTCATGACGTTGTAGCCGATGGCCTCCAGCTTGGAAGCCCGGTCGTAGTCCTCCACGTCCTGGCTGTACCGGGTGACGGCGTTGGCCAGCCCGTAGAGGGTGTAGTCCGCGCCCTCCAACAGGTGCTGGAGCACGCCCTTGCCCTCCGCGTCGGTGAGGCTGAAGTTGGATCCGGTGAGCTTCACCAGGGCGGGGATATCGGTGGTGTCCAGCTTGGCCTCGGTGCTCTTTCGCATGGTGTCCAGCACCTTGGCAAACCGGGCTTCGTCTACCGCCGCCCGCACCGTGTCCTGGAGCTTCATCATAAACGCCTTGCCGTCCTGTTCCAGCGTCTCCTGGG
>CAPOAR010000125.1:0-7514 GCA_948670295.1 uncultured Oscillospiraceae bacterium
AGGCCAGCAGGCTTTGAGATACCCGTGATCACCGGAGCATCCGCAACCTCGCGTAACAGTGCCTTTGAGCAGTTCCTGGACCGGCAGTTCAATAACGAACGTATGGAAAAGCACTGGCCCAACATGATTGCCACCGACGGCAAGTGACCGCCGGGTTATTTCAAAATAGAAGGACACTATGTATCTCAGATTGTCATCGCCAGCACTTGAAAAAACGAATCACCCCGCTTGCCAGACGGAACAAGTCCATCTGGCAAGCGGGGCATTTTATTTCGGAGCTGGCTCCTCTTGTTCTTTCTGAACTTTGACGGCCTTTTTCGCCCGCTTGCGTTTGCTGGCAATCAGCAGGAGCACCCCCAGTCCCGCCGCCCCGCCTGCCGTCAGCAGAACGGGTATCCACAGGCCGTTCCCCTTGGGCTGGAGAAAGAAGGTTCCCTGAGTGCCCTCCATAGTGAGAAGCAGATACTGTCCGTTTCGGGTCGTGTCCACCGCCACCCACTGGCCGTTTTGATACTGCCACACCTCGGCGTCTTCTCCGGGACTGAGCAGCCGCAGGGGAAGTACGTCCTCCGGTCCCAGTGTGCTCCCGGCAAGGGAGATGTCCCACGTGACGGCGCCTTCCGCGTCTTTTTTAGGCGGAGTCTGAGCGCTGTCGGAAACGTGGAGAACCGCTTCCTGGGTGAACCGTCCCTCCGCCAAAGCCAGGGACAGCTTGCCGGACTGCTCCGCGCTGGCCACCAGGGTGACCCAGGGAGCGTATTCCGCCTCCAGCGCTACATCCGAGCTGGTGCCGGACATATCGAACTCTGGCCACACACCATAGCTGTCTTCCCGCTCGGGAACCGGAGGCAGCTCAATACGGGACAGGTCGTCTCCATAGAGGAAGGGGATTTGAGCCACGGTCTTTCCGTCCGCCAGCAAGGTAAGGGTAAAGGCGGTGAATTCGGCGGGGACCCCATCCAGCTGCGACATGGCCTCAAAGGGGACCGGCTCAGCCCGTCCCGCGTAGCTGACACCGTCCACCCCGGCGGTTCCGGTGTCCACAAAGAGATTGCCGGACAGCACCCCGTCTGCGTCCACGCCGCCGGCAACGGCCCCCAGGTACTCTGTGCCTTCTTCAATTGTGACGATGGCGCAGCTGTCCCGCAGGCGGCTGGCCCACCCGGCGACGCCGCCCACGTAATTCCCGCCGGATAAGACGCACTTGGCCCAGCAGCTGCGCACCGAGGCGTCCGCGAAACCCGCGACGCCGCCGACATAGTTTCCGTCGGTACTCTCCACCGGGCCGTAATTCTGGCAGTCCAGGGCAGTGCCAAGGTCCATCCGGCCCGCCAGGCCGCCTACGCAGTCCTTTTTGGCGGTGACACTGCCGTAGTTGACGCAGCCCTGAAGCACAGCTTTTGTCTCATAGGTGGTTCCAAAGGAAAACACGCCGGTGGCGTCATCCTCAGGATCCAGGTCGAACTCAATGGCCATGGCGCCGATGACGCCGCCCACGTTCCGGTCGCCCTCTACCCCGCCGGTGTTGCGGCAGTCGGCTACCTTGCCGTCCCGTGTGGCGGCGATGTCCTCCTCCGAGGTGTCCTGGAGTATAGGGTCCAGCCCATCCACCGGGGTATTGGTCAAATCAGACGCAGCGTCCAGCAGCACCGTACACACCGTATGGAATTGGTTGTTGATGGCCCGCAGGTCAGCGCTCAGGGTGTCGCCTCCATTCTGCGCGATCCGGTTCAGGGCGTCCATCTCGCCGGAAAGACCGCCCAGCGCGTCAAAGAGACCGTCGCTGGCCTGACGGAACTGGTCCCCCAGCGGAATGAAGGACACCGGCCCTTTGGATGTCAACTCCTTCACTGCGCCGCTGATGGTATCGAAGGCCCTGCCCGCCAGACTTCCGATGGCGGCGGTGGAATCCGACGCCCCCTTAAAGCGTTCCAGCGCGGCTTTTAATCCGGCAAAAATGCCGTCTGTATTCTTCATAGCCTGACTCAGCCTCTCAAGGGCCGCCGTCAAATTGTCTCCGGCGGGCTTGAGTGCGCCGCTGATGGCCTGGAGATCGCCGCGCACCTTCTCAAAGTCCACCGCGTCCCAATCAAATTCAGGCAGCTGGGGCATATCAGGCAATTCGGGCAGGTCAAAGTCGGGCAGGTCGAACGCCGCATACACCTGATTGACAGCGGACGCGGCCTCATCAACGGCGGACACCAGCTGAACCGCATTCGTCTCCACATCTTCGAGAATATCGGCCAAGGTGCCGTCCTCTCCACCTTCTTTGATCTCGGGCAGGGCTTTGATCAATTCTTCCAGTGCATCCCTGAGGGCGTCAGCAGCCTTTTTCAGGTTCCTGCCCGCTACTTGGAGGCGGTCCGACGCCGCCCGGAGTTCTGCCATCACCTGGTCGCCCGCCGCGGCCGACCCGCTCAGGGAGTTCATGGCAGATTTCAGCTGGGAGGACAGCTCCTCCAGCTTCCCGCCCACAGAGGACAGGTCATCCAAAGCTGGGGTAATTTGGTCCAAGGCATTGGTAAGGTCTGCCGTCATTACGTTGACAGAGCCGATATTGTCGTCCGCAAAGTTGGCGATGTGATCCAGCATCCGCTGCGAGCTGTCTCTCGCATCGTCCGTGAAGCCGCCCATGGCCTCCAACAGGGCGGACACATCGCCCCCGGTGCGCTGGGCGTTGCCGATCGCCCGGTCAATCAGGCGGTCCAGGGCCTCCAGCTCTCCCCGCAGACGTTCCAGGGAATCCCCGCTGGGGTCGATCAGCAGGAAAGGCTCCGCCTGGCCCACAATGCCGCCCACATCCTTCCGCCCGTAAATGGTTCCGCTGTTGGTACAGCCGGACAGATAGCCATCCTGCCGCCCGGCGATGCCGCCGGTGTTGTAGCCCACATGGGGGTAGCCAACCGTCCCATAATTGGTGCAGCTCTGAACCACGCCGCTGGACCAGCCCACAACGCCGCCGATATCAAAGCAGCCGTCCAGCAGGTGGTAGGCTTCGTCATCCGCCGTGGCCCGCTCCTCCAGAATAGCGGCCGCATCCACATCCATCAGATCCACATTGGTTTCCGCCTGGGTCAAATTCACTCCAGCGCTGTTTTCACATTTGAGCAGCAGCCCCAAATTCCGGCCCGCAATGCCACCGGTGATATTCTGGCCGCTGACTGAGCCAGAGACGGAACAACCGGTAATCTCACCGGTGACGCTGTTGTACCCGGCGATGCCTCCCACAGTGGTATCCCCCTGAACCGCGCCGTAAAAGGCGCAGTCTTGCAGGGTTCCGGCGTTGCTGCCCACGATGCCTCCCACGGTGGAGCGGGTGCCCCCGGGGGCCACGGTTCCCTCCACGGTGAGGTCCTGGACCACGCCGGACGGCTGGATATAGCGGAACAGGCCCTGGGTTGACCCGGCGGCGGTGATCTGCAGGCCGGAGATGGTGTGTCCCTGGCCTAAAAAGGTGCCGCCGAAAGTGGGGATGGGGGCGAAATCCACCCCGCTCAGGTCCAGGTCGGCGGTGAGGGTAACGGTCTTGCCCTGGGACCATGTGTCCAACGCACAATTTTTTCCGAAACGCAGGAGGTCCTCCACGCTGAAGATGGTGATGGCGCTTTCCTCCGCAGCCCAAGCGGGCAGGGCCAGAGTGGTCAGAATCCAGGCCGCCAAAAGGATGGCGAACAGCCGATTGGCACTTTTACGCATGGGTGTTCGCCTCCTCTCCTGCGGTGACCGCCGTTGGCTGGGGCGGATCCTCCGGCTGAACTGTCCCCGCCGCCACCGCCGCGTTGATGCTGCCGTGGAGGGCGCCGCTGAAATCGGCGTCGACCATGCCGGAAATGTAGCCCCGGACATGGCCGTCCACGCGCAGCGCACCGGCGTGGGTCTGAATGGGATGCCGGGCCTTCAGGGTAAAGGCAGTCTTTTCAATGATCGTGTCGCCTAGCAGCAGAATCTGGGGCAGGATGCCCATCACCAGGAAGATGGAGATCAATGTGCCCCGGCCCAGACACACGCCGATGGAGGCGATGGAGGCTGTGGTGGACAGCAGGCCGATGGCCACGCCGGCGGAGGCCAGAATGGTGCCCGAGGTAATAATGGTGGGGAACGCCTCATTCAGCGACTCGATGACCGCGTCCTTGAGGGACATGGTCTGTTTCAGCTCCACATAGCGGTTGGCGATCACGATGGCGTAGTCGATATTTGCGCCCATCTGGATGGAGCTGACCACCAGATAGCTGAGGAAGAACAGGGGTTCATTCTGTAAGTAGGGGAAGGAGAAGTTGATCCAGACGCTGCCCTGGATGACCAGGATCAGCAGCACCGGCAGCCCGGCGGATTTGAAGGTGAACACCAGCACCAGAATGACAAACACGATGGTCAGAATGCTGATGAGCATGTTGTCGTTGCCGAAGGAGGCGGACAGGTCGAAATCGCTGGTAGAGTTGCCCACCAGGAGGGAATTTTCGGGATAATATTGGGCTACCACCTCATGCAGGGTGTCCAGGAATGCGAACGTCTCCTCTCCCTCCTCGGGCAGGTCGAGCTGTAAGACCAAACGGCTGTAGTTCTCTCCCTTCAATTGCAGCTGGGCGTCGGTAAGCTGGACGTGGAGATCCTCAATGGTCTCGGTCATGTCCGCGTCCAGGGAGACGTAACCGTCTTCCATCATGTCATAGACATACAGGAACATGTCGATCAGGGGTACGCCGTAGCTGTCCAGGCCGGAGACCACCTGTCCGTAGTCCTCCTGGTCCACGGCGTAGGCGGAGTAGAGCAGCCGGGCCACCTCAATGTCCAGATCGGTCAGCTCGGCGAACTGCCGGGGGGGCAGCCGGTCCGTGAGGACATAGCCGTCCATGGCATCCACGTTGGCCAGACCCAGCACGGAGTCCGTCTCAGGCAGGCGGTCCAGCTCCCGGAGCAGACGGCCCTCCTGCTCATAGTCCCCCTTGGGTACAATAACCGCCAAGGTGTTCACCCGGCCAAAGGTGTCGTTCACCCGCTGCTGGGCGATCTGGGCGTCGCTCTGTCGAAAAGTGGTCAGCTCGGTCTGCCCGTAGGCGTAGGGGCAGCGGTTGGCGAACACAAAACCGCCGATCAGAAGCACCACAAACAGAGGCGGCATGACAAAACGGGTTTTCACCGCCAACTGGCCCCAAGCGGTGATTTTGGGCACAAAATTCCGATGGTGGGTGCGGTCGATCAGGCCGCTGAAGCTGAGTAGCAGCCCAGGCATCAGGGTAAATACGGCCAGCAGACTGAGCACAATGGACTTCATCAGCACAAAGCCCAGATCCTTGCCGATGCCGAACTGCATAAAGCACATGGCCCCCAGGCCGGACAGGGTGGTCATAGAGGAGCCGGCAATCTCCGGAATGGCCTTGCTCAGGGCGGCTACCACCGCTTCCCGAGCCTCCAGCTGCTCCCGCTCCTCGGTATACCGGTGGCAGAGAATAATCGCGTAGTCAATGGCCAAAGCCAGCTGGAGCACCACCGCCACCGAGTTGGAGACAAAAGATATTTCGCCAAAGAGGAAGTTGGTGCCCTTGTTCATCAGCGCCGCCATGCCAAAGGTCATGAGCAGCACCGGGATTTCCATGTAGGTGTGCGAAGTGAACAGAAGCACCACCAGGATAATGGCCACAGCGATCAGCATGACGACCTGCATCTCGGCGTTCAGATTTTCAGAGGCGGAGTCGCCGGTGTCGCCGGTGATATAGACGTCATACCCATCCAGAAGGGCCTTGACACCCTCCAACCCCTTCAGACTCACCGGGTCCGTGGCAGTCCCGTCATAGGTGATGGAAAACAGGGCGGAGCCGTTGGTGTAGTGGTCCCTGGAGCCGTCAAACTCCACTGACTTTACTCCTTCCATCGTCTCCATCTGTTCCGCCAAACCCTCAGCCTGGCGATAGGAGATATTGTCCACCATAATGCGGCTGGTGCCGAAGGTGACAAACTCCTCGTCCATCACGGTCAACCCTTGCCGGGTCTCGGTGGTGTCAGACAAGTAGCTGGTCAGATCGTCATTCACCGCCACCCAGCCGCTGGAAAAGACGCAGAAAATAGCAACTCCGATGTACATCAGGTAAAAGGCTTTGCGTTTATCCACAATAAAAGCCGCGATTCGCTCCATCAGACTTTGCTTTTCCGAAACTTCTACTGTGCTCATGCTCAACCTGAACGCTCCTTCCATATTTTATGATAGGCAATGATACTCCGTTTTTCTTGAAAATGCAAGCAGTCAACAAAGGAAGAATTCAGCCCCCCTCACGGCTTTAAACCTGAGGCTGGACCTTCATGGGTGATATGCCGGGTATAGGGTCGATCACGGTTGTTTCCCAGTCCCTTTTCTGGGCATAGTTTACTATTGTGCTGATGCCGCTTCGCCGTGCTCCGTCTTTAATAGCTTCTTACATATTTTATTATGCGCTTGGAAGATTGTCAATTGTAAATGTCACAATTTGCATTGTCTTGCAAAGTTATAATTTCTATCGTTCTTGTAGAATATAGCAAGAGGCTGGGGGTGAACGAATGGCGGTTTATGATTTTGGCTTGCGCTTGAAAGCATTGCGTGAGGGCAAACGGCTCTCGCAGTCAGATGTAGCGGCCCGGTTGGAAGTAACACGCGCTACCATCAGCGGCTATGAATGCAATACCATCACGCCCAGCGTAGAACAACTTGTTAAGCTGGCGGTGCTTTACAATACCTCTCTGGACTATATGATGGGAATGGAAAACCGCTCGTATATCTATCTGGATGATTTAAGTGAAAGCCAGCAAAAGACCATTTTGGATGTGATTGACCGTCTAAAGAAAGAATTTTTTAATAAGATCTGATTTTTATAGGCAAGATAACATCTCTTGCGATATGGGGTCCCTATGACGAGGCGTATCGCGCATTTCTGTTTAAGCTGTCCCGCGCAGACCGTGGGCAGGCGGACGGATATACGGCATTCGGTTCAATAAAGGAAAAGAAGGAGCGGGGCCGCGGCCCCGCTCCCTCTGCTGTCTGTATGGTTTAATCCTTTTTCTCCAGGATGTTCATGAACTCCTCGCCGGTGATGGTCTCCTTCTCGCAGAGGAACCTGCTCAGCTCGTGGAGCTTGGCTTCGTGATCCTTCAGCAGCTTCAGCGCCTTTTCGTGTTGGGCCTTGACGGTATCGACCACCATCTGGTCGATCTTCGCGGAGGTCTCCGGGGCGCAGGCCAGTGAGGCGTCGCCGCCCATGTACTGGTTCGTGACTGTCTCCAGGGCCACCATGTCGAAAGCCTCCGTCATACCGTACCGTGTGACCATGGCGCGGGCCAGCTTGGTGGCCTTCTCAATGTCGTTGGACGCGCCGGTGGTGATAGAGTGGAACACAAGTTCCTCGGCGGCGCGGCCACCCGTGAGCGTGGCGATCTGGTTCTCCAGCTCCTCCTTGCTCATAAGGTTGTGCTCCTCCTGCTCCACTTGCATGGTGTATGCTACACAATGAAGCGCGGGAACTACTGGTACGAGGCTATGAAGCAACCCA
>CAPOAR010000126.1:0-7423 GCA_948670295.1 uncultured Oscillospiraceae bacterium
GCCGCGTCTGCCTATTCCATGTCCGCCTCCCGGGCCAGGCGACGCTTTTGGTAGTACTGGGCCTGGGCCTCCCAGAGGGCGCGGTACTTGCCCTGGGCCTCCACCAGCTCGTCGTGGACGCCCTGCTGGACCACCCGCCCGCCGTCGAACACGGCGATCTCGTCGCAGAACCGGCAGGAGGACAGCCGGTGGGAGATATATACGGCGGTCTTGTCCTCCACAATGTCGTTGAATTTGGTGTACACCTCCGCCTCCGCCTCCGGGTCCAGGGCGGCGGTGGGCTCGTCCAGCACGATGAAGGGCGCGTCCTGGTAGAGCACCCGGGCCAGGGCGATCTTCTGGGCCTCGCCGCCGGATATCTCCACCCCGTTTTCGTCGAAGTCCCGGTAGAGGAAGGTGTCCAGCCCCTCCGGCAGCTGCTCCAGCCGCGCCCCGAAGCCCGCCTTGACAAGGCACTGCTCCGCCCGGGCCCGGTCGTAGTCCTCCGACGCGGCCACGTTTTTGCCCAGGGGCTGGGAGAGCAGCTTGAAGTCCTGGAACACCACGGAGAACAGCGCCAGGTAGTCGCCGTAGCGGTACTTGCGTATGTCGATGCCGTTGAGGAGGATCACCCCCTCGGTGGGGTCGTAGAGCCGGCACAGCAGCTTGATGAAGGTGGTCTTGCCCGAGCCGTTCTCCCCCACCACCGCCAGGCGCCCGCCCACCTTGAACTTCATGGACACGTGGCGCAGGGCCCAGGCATCGGTGTTGGGGTAGCGGAAGGACACGTCCCGGAACTCGATCTCATAGTTGCGGTCGGCGCGCTTCTCGGTGGTGAGGCTGCCCTGGTACATGCGGTTGGGCATGTCCAGCAGCTGAAAGACGGGAAGAAGGAACTGGGCGTTCTCCCGCAGGTCGGACAGCACGGACAGCAGGTCCGCCGCCCCCTTGGACAGTCCCGCCAGCGCCCCCACATACTGGGCGATGGCCCCCACCCCGAAGGCGCCCCCCAGGGCCTTGAGCCCCACGAAGAGGTATACCGCGCCGGAGTAGGCCCGCACCACCCCCTCCGAGGCGGCGGTGAGCAGCCCCCGGGGGCCGCGGCTGGCCCGGCCGATGGCGGAATTGGGGCCGAAGCCGTCCAGGGCGGGGTCGGCCGCCTTCTGGAAGAGGAATTTGTCCTGGGCGTAGACGCGTATGTCGGCGGAGGCGGAGCGGTTGAACTGGGCGTGGGCGCACAGCGCATTGAAGGCCCGGTTGAAGAAGGAGCCGTCTATGGCGGACCAGAAGGTCTGGGCCCGGCTGTAGCACAGGGCGGACAGCCCCACCGCCCCAGCCATCAGCGCCAGCATGGCCGGCAGGCACCAGGGGCTGTTCAGCGCCGCCAGGGGGCTGCCCTGGGGCACGGGCAGGGTGAAGAGACTGGCGGACAGGGCCAGCGCCCCCGCGATGCGAAGCACGGCCTCCACCAGGCGGCTGAAGGCGTCCTTCAGCTTCCAAAGCCCCCAGCTGGCCCAATTCTCGTCCTCCATGATCTGGTTGAGCAGGGCGAGGGTCTTGGGGTCGTCCGCGTCCTGGAAGTCCATGCGCAGCATCTTGTCCACGTGCAGGCGGCAGCGGGCGGGGAAGGCGTAGCCATTGTCAATGACCTGGGCCCGGCAGCTGGCGGCGGCCTGGGCCGCCCCGGCCAGGGCGGTGGACAGCAGCAGCGCGGCCAGCAGGGGCCACGCCTCCCCGCCGCCCCCGCCCCCGGCCACCGTGTTCACCAGCCGGGCGGTGAAGTACAGCGGGACATAGGGGGACAGGGCGGTGAGGGCGTTTTTGGCCAGCGAGACGGGGAAAATCTTCGGCATGGCCTTCCACAGGATGGAATAGCCCCGGCGGGTGGCGGCGAACGCCTCCCTGAGGGTCATGCGGCTTTTGTTCTCACTCATGGTCTGCCACCCCTTTCAGGTCCGCGCTGCCCGCGTAGTATTTGCGCTGGATGCCGAACAGATAGGCGTACCGCCCGCCCAGCTCCAGCAGGGAGTCGTGGGTGCCCTCCTCGGCGATGCCGCCGTTTTCGATGAGCAGCACCCGGTCGCAGAACCGGGTGGACGCCAGCCGGTGGGAGATATACACGCTGGTGGCGTCCCGGGTCAGCTCGTGGTACTTCTGGTAGAGCTGGCTCTCGGCGATGGGGTCCAGGGCGGCGGTGGGCTCGTCCAGCACCACGATGGGGCCGTTTTTGTACAGCGCCCTGGCCAGCATCAGCTTCTGCATCTGCCCGCCGGACAGCTCCACCCCGTCCAGGTAGAGCTGGCGGCCCAGGTGGGTGTTCTCCCCCTGGGGCAGCTCGCGCACCGCTTCCGCCACACCCGCTTTGTCCAGGCAGTCCCACATGCGCGCAAGGTCCACGTCCTCCCCCTGGGCCACGTTTTCCGCCACCGTGCCGGGCAGCGGGGCGAACTGCTGGAACACGGCGGAGAACAGCTTGTAGTAGTCCCGGCGGTTATACTGCCGGATGTCCTCCCCGTCCAGCAGCACCAGGCCCTCCGTGGGGTCCAGCAGGCCGCACAGCAGCTTGATGAGGGTGGTCTTGCCCGCGCCGTTTTTGCCCACCACCGCCAGCTTCTCCCCGGGGCGGATGGCCAGGCTGACGTGGGAGAGGGTGTCCGCCTTTGCGCCGGGGTAGCGGTAGGACACGTCCCGCAGCTCGATGGCGTACAGGTGGCCGGGCTTGACGGCCAGGGGTGCGCCGTCCTCAAAGCGGAAGGGCTCCGGCGCGGCCATAAACTCCCGCAGGGTGGACAGGTCCAGGCTCTGGCGGTGGAGGGCGCCCAGGTCGGTGAAGATGCCCGTCACCCACTGGGCGAAGCCGCCCACGGCGGAGAAGTACAGCACGAATTGGGCGGGGGACAGCTCCCCCCGGAGGGCCAGGGCGATGAGCCAGCCGTAGGCCGCGCCGTTGCGCAGCAGGGCCAGGGCCACGTCCAGCAGGTCGGCCCAGAGGTAGCGCCGCTGGGCTTTGACGCAGAAGTCCTCGAACATCTGGGTATATTTGTCGTAGAGCTGGAGCAGCCAGGGTCCCAGGCCGAAAATGCGCACGTCCTTGGCCAGCTTGGGGCTCTGGCTCTGGTACACGATGCGGTCGGACATGCGGCGCAGCCTGCCCTCCTCCTCCCGGTGGCGGTAGCGCCAGGAGCGGATGCGCTCCCCGGCGAAGTAGCCCGCCGCGGCCAGCGCAGCGGTGAGCAGGGAGATGGCCGGCCCCGCCTGGGAGAGCAGCAGCAGGTAGACGGCGAAGCTCACCAGGTTGGAGGTCAGGCTGGTCAGGGTGTTCCACACAGCCTCCCCCGCGTCGTTGTTGGTGGAGTGGGCCCGGCCGGCCTCTGCCAGGCGCTTGAGGTAGTCCGGGTCCTCGATGTGGGGGTAGGCGGTGCAACATTCCAAAAGGTTTTGCTCGACGGCCAGCATCCGGCGCACGCAGACCCGGCCGAAGAGGGTGTTGGCGTTCAGATACGCCTGAAAGGAGTAGACGCACACCAGCCCCAGGGCGAACTGGGCGATCAGGACGGTCAGCTCCCCGGGGGACACCCCCCGGCCCACCGCGTCCAGGATCATGGGGGTGACGAACAGCTCCAGCAGGCTGGCGGCCACAGTGCAGACGATGAGCCCTGCGCAGATGAGCAGAACGCTCTTGGCGTCCCGCCAGGCCCGGGAGATCATGAACGCGCAGTTAGAGGCCATGCCGTAGGCGGGCTTTTGCTTGCCGGTTTTGGTTTTTTCCATGTATCTCACCTCGTGGCGTATGGTAGCACAAAAGCCCCCGGCCGTGTAAACCGGGGGCTGAATTGCCGCGTGCAGGGGCTGAATTGCAGGGGCAGGGATGGACAGCGCCCCCCTACCGCGTGCCGCCGCCCACGGGCAGCAGAATCTCCGTGGTGAAGGCCCCCTCCTCGCTGTTGCGGCTGAGCCAGCCCCCCAGCCGCTCCACAATGGCGTCGATGCGCACCAGGCCGAAGCCGTGGCCCTCCCCCTTGGTGGAGCGGAAGCGGCCCTCCCGCTTCTCCCGCTTGCCCGAGGCGGTGAAGTTGGTGAAGGAGATGTAGAGCTGCTCCCCCTTCCTGTCGATATAGACCCGGATGAGCCGCTGCTCCTCGGGCAGGGGGAGGCTGGCCTCGATGGCGTTGTCGAAGAGGTTGCCCAGGATGACGCACAAATCCAGCGCCGAGATGTCCAGCGCCACCGGGACGCTGGCGTCCGCGCGCACCTGGATGTGCTTGGACCGGGCCAAGGAGATCTTGCTGTTGAGGATGGCGTCCGCCATGGGGTTGCCGGTCTTGACCACCGTGTCCACTGCGGCCAGGTCGGTCTCCAGCTGGTCCAGGTAGGCCGCCACAGCCTGCCAGTTCCCCTGGGCGGCGTGGGCCTTCATCACCTGGATGTGGCTGCGGTAGTCGTGCCGCCAGCCCCGCATCTGGCGGTACATGTTTTCCACCTCGGCGTAATGGATTTCAATGAGCTCCCGCTGGTAGGCGGCGATGTGCTTGTCGATGAGCCTGGACAGCAGCGCCATGGCGGCGTCCTCCCTTCATATCCGGTCAATGATGGCCCGGTTGAGCTTTTCGTACTGCCCCCGGGGCAGGGGGATGCGCTCGCCGGTGGTGAGCTCCGCCTCCGTCCGGGACGCCCGGCGCACAAAGGCCAGGTTCAGGATGAAGGAGCGCCCCACCCGGAAAAACCGGCTGTCCAGCCCCTTCTCCAGCTCGGCAAGGGGGCGCTTGACGCTGTAGTCCCGGCCGGCGTGGACGGTGACATAGTTGTGGGACACGTCCAGATAGCGGATGGCGCTCAGGGGCAGGCGCACCGTCTCCCCCGGCAGCTCCAGGGTGAGGGCGGGGGCGTTGCGGCGCAGCCGCCCCACCGCCCGGGTGAGCACCTGGGAGAGCTTGTCCGGGTCCACGGGCTTGGTGAGGTAGTGCAGGGCGGATACCTCGTAGCCCTGGGCGATATAGTCGGCATAGCCGGTGACAAAGACGATCTGAATGTCGTCGTTGTCCCGGCGGACGGCCTTGGCCAGCGCCACTCCGTCCATGCCGTCCATCTCAATGTCCAGCAGCAGCACGTCGAAGTCCCGCCGCTCCTCGTAGCGGAACAAAAACGCCTGGGCGGAGGGGAAGCGCTCCACCGCCAGCGCCGTCCCCGCGGCCCTGGCCCAGTGTGCGGCCAGGCTTTCGATGTACCGGGCGTAGTCCTGGTCGTCGTCGCACACGGCGAAGCGGAGGCTCATGACGGCGCGCCCCCGCGCTCCAGGCTGAAGTGGGCGGCGGTCTGCCCCTGGCCCACCGCCTTGGCCAGCTGGAGGGGCTGCCCGGTGCAGTCCCCGGCGGCGTACACGCCGGGGAGGCTGGTGGCCATGCGGGCGTCCACCTTGATATAGCCGTTTTCCAGCTCCAGCCCCGGGGCCAGCCGGGCGGGGGCGATGGAGGCGCGCAGCAGGAACACCCCGTCGCAGGGGGTGAGCGCCCCGGCGGCGTCCCGCACCCCGCTCACCCGGTCCTCCCCCAGGATGGACAGCCCCGCCAGCCGCTTTACGATGACCTGGCAGCCGATGGAGCGCAGGAACGCCGTCTCCTCGTCAAAATTGGGGGCGTCCCCGGCGCATACCACGGTCCTGCCCCGGTAGAACATGCCGTCGCAGGTGGCGCAGTAGCTCACCCCCCGGCCCAGCAGCGCCTCCTCCCCGGGCAGGGGGGCGGCCCGGGACACCCCGGGGGCCAGGATGACCGCCCCGCCCTCCACGGCGTCGTTTTCCACCGACACCATCACCGTGTCCCCCAGGGGCATCACGGACAGGGCCCGGCCCGGCTTGAACTGCGCCCCCAGGTCCCTGGCCTGGGCGGCCAGGCGCTGCACCAGCTCCAGCCCCGTGACGCCGGGCAGGCCGGGGTAGTTGGCCATGGCGGGGGCGCGGCACAGGGGGGAGGCGGTGGGGTCGTTGGTGATGACGAGCACGGACTTGTCCCGGGCGCGGGCGTGGATGGCGGCGGTGAGCCCGGCAGGGCCGCCGCCCACGATGAGCAGGTCGTATTTCATGGCGTGTGCCTCCGTTTCATGTTTCTGCTTCCCAGTATACTATTGTCCCCGCCCCATGACAATACTTGCAAAGTGGATTTTGTTGGGGTATACTGGGGCTGATTTTGTTGGAGGAGGGCGTTTTATGAAGCGCATCTTACTGCTCACCACCGGCGGCACCATCGCCTCCCGGCTCACCGACGAGGGGCTTGCCCCCGGCATTGACGGCGAGGGGCTTGCCCGCAGCCTGGGGGCGCTGGGGGACAGCTATGCCCTCACCGTCCGGGATATCCTCCACCTGGATTCGTCCAATATCCAGCCCGAGGAGTGGCGGCTCATCGCCCGGCATGTTTTTGAGGCCCGGGACGGCTTTGACGGCGTGGTGATCTCCCACGGCACCGACACCATGGCGTACACCGCCTCGGTGCTGTCCTTCATGGTGCGGGGCATCCCCATCCCGGTGGTGCTCACCGGGGCGCAGCTGCCCATCGAGCACCCCCTCACCGACGGGCTGGACAACCTGCGCACCGCCTTTGCCATGGCGGCCGGCGGCTGTGCGGGGGTGTTCCTGGCCTTCGGGCGGAAGGTGATGCTGGGCTGCCGGGCGGTCAAGACCCACACCACCGACTTTGCCGCCTTCGACAGCGTGAACTGGCCGCCGGTGGCGGTCGTGAACGGCGCGGGCCTCACCCTGCGGCGGGAGGCGATCCCCCCGGCGGCCGGTCCGTGCGCGCTGCGGGACGAGCTGTGCCAGCAGGTGTTTCTCATCAAGCTCACCCCGGGGCTGGACCCGGAGATCTTCGACATGCTGCTGCGGATGCACTACCGGGGCGTGGTCATCGAGGCGTTCGGGGCGGGGGGGCTCCACTTCATCCGGCGCAACCTCATCGAGAAGCTCCACGCCGCCGCCCAGGCGGGGATGGCGGTGGTGGTGTGCAGCCAGTGCCTGTACGAGAGCAGCGATTTCTCCCTGTACCAGGCGGGCCAGAAGGCGCTGGCCCAGGGGGTGATCCAGGGCTGGGACATGACCACGGAGGCGGCGGTGACCAAGCTGATGTGGGCGCTGGGCCAGACGGACAGCCTGGCGGGGGTGCGGGAGCTGTTTGCGCAGAACCTGTGCGGAGAAGTCAGAAGCGCGCAGCGCCCGGAAGCAGGCGGCTAAGACGCGAAGCGGAGCGGACGGCTTGACGGCCCGCAGGGCCGGCAAACGGCGCGCGCAGGTGCAGCGGCTTAGAACGCCGTCGCGGAGGGCGCGCAGCGTGACAGGTCAGAAGCGCGCAGCCGTCGTGACAAAGCTCAACCGCCGCTGAAAGCGGCGGTTGAGCTTTGTCAAAAAAGCCTCGCAGAGTTCGCGCCCGCAGGCGCGAAGAAAATGAAATCCGTTTTC
>CAPOAR010000127.1:0-7420 GCA_948670295.1 uncultured Oscillospiraceae bacterium
TCGGAAAAGGCAAAGCCTTTTTCGACGGACTGAACCGCCGCTGAAAGCGGCGGTTTTCTCTATTCAATGCCCATGTCCTTGTTGATATGCCCCCGCAGCGCGTCAAAGGATTCCACGCTCAGATCATGCTCGATGCGGCAGGCGTCCCGGGCGGCCACGTCCTCCGGCACCCCCAGGTGGATGAGCCAGCGGGTGAGAAGCAAGTGCCGCTCGTAGATGCGCCGGGCGATCTCCAGCCCATCATCGGTGAGGGTGAGCAGCCCCCCGGCGTCCATGACCACGAAGCCTCCCTCCCGCAGCAGGCTCATGGCCCGGCTGACGCTGGGCTTGGAGAAACCCAGGTGCTGGGCCACGTCGATGGAGCGCACCGGACCCTTTTCCCCCAGGGCGAGGATGGCCTCCAGGTAGTTTTCCGCGGATTCGTGGATGTTCACGGCGTTCCCTCCCAAGCAAGCCGCCGGACGGCGGACGGTTATTGGAACATTATGATACCATAAACCGCCGTCGGTGACAACGAAAAGTTTTCCCGGCCCCGGCGGCGCTGGACAGGGGGGCGGAATTGTGCTATAATATCCTTTAGTTCGACAGATTTTTTCAGTTGGAGGTGCTCCTTATGTGGGCAAAACGATGTGTCTCCCTGCTGCTGGCGGCGGCGCTGGCCCTGTCCCTGGCGGGGTGCGGCGCAAACGGGGATAAAGACAAAAATAAGGGCGGGGCCATGACCATCGCCCCCGCCCAGCTCAGCCAGGAGGAGCAGGCCCTGGCCGACCTGCTGGCCCTGGGCATGGAGGCCTACCACATCTTCGACTTCCAGGTGGAGGGGGCCAAGTCCATCCACCTGCGGGCCTACGAGCTGGCGGACGGGGAATGGAAGTGCGTGAACCACGGCGTCCTGGAGGCCGCCGGAGGTGCGGGCCGCGTCGCGCTGACCTTCGGCAAGATGACCGAGGGGGTGCGCATGGCCTGTAAGGACGCATCCGGCGTCTATTCCAGCGAGGTCACGATGGCGGCGGGGGACGATGCGGCCGCCATGACCTTCGCCACCTCCACCCTCACCGAGAGCGCCAAGATCGAGCTGGACCAGGAGATCCCCCTGGCGGTCCAGATTGCCACCACGAAAAATGAGATCCGCTCCTATGAGGTGGGCTACTTCCACATGCCCCGGGAGTACGCCAAGCACGGCTACGAGCACGTGTACGCCATCACCGTGACCTTCAGCGCCGGCGCCGCCTCCGAGCCGCTCCCCGAGTCCTCCCCGGCGCAGCCCTCCCCCGCAGAATGAAAGAGAACGCCCCCCGGCGCGCGCCGGGGGGCGTTGCTCATACCTTGAGCCAGCGTTTCAGCTCGGCCAGGTCCGGGGCGGTATGTACGCAGGGGAAGCGCTCGAAGGCGTCGGCCTTTGTGGTGCCGTTGAGCACCGCGCAGAAGTCGCAGCCCCCCGCCTGGGCGGTGGCGGCGTCGATCACCGTGTCGCCGCAGAACAGCACCTGCTCCGCGCTCAGCCCCAGCCGCTCCAGCGCCAGGCGCAGCCCCTGGGGATGGGGCTTGGCCTGGGTGACCTCGTCGCCGCCCACCACCAGGTCCAGCAGGTCCTTCCGGCCCTGGTGCTCAAAGATGCGCCGGATGGTGCTTCCCGGCTTGGTAGAGACGATGGCGGTGCGCACCCCCGCGTGCTTCAGCGCCAAGAGCAGCTCCTCCGCGCCGGGGAAGAGGGTGGTGCCCTCGATCATCAGGCGGCGGCCCTCGCCGCCGGCCTCCACGCCGACGGTGTGCTGGAAGCTGTGGTAGAACGCCTCCTGGCGTTCCGGGTTGTGGTCGCCGGTGAGCAGGGCATAGCCGTCGGCCAGGGTGAGGCCCACGGTGTGGCGCACCTGCTCCTCGGTGGGCGGGTCCAGCCCCAGCGCCAGAAAGCCCAGGCGGTAGCCCTCTGCGATGGCGGCGGTGGAGTCGCCCAGTGTGTAGTCAAAGTCAAAAAATACCCCGTGATAACTCATGACATACCTCGGCTGATGATTAGATTTTGCCGGTTTCTTAAGATGCCCAAGGAATTATATCACAAGCCGGATAAAATTTCAATTGTGAAAATGGCTAACTTTCCGCCTGCTCCAGCAGGTTTGCCGCGCCATAGCGCAGACAGCGGTAGAGCCGCTGGCGTCCGCGCTTCAAGGTGCGGGACACGGTGGATTTGTTCACCCCGCACTGCTTGGCGATGGCCTCCATGCTCAGGTTGCGCCCGTAGTAGAGGATCATGTACTCCCGCTGCCGTTCGGTGATGTCCTGGCGCAGGGCGTGGGTGAGGTTGCGCTTGAGGCGGTTGATCTGGTCCTTGTTATCCTGGGCCATCAGCTCGGCGTACACCGCCAGGTCCACCATGCCGAAGGTGTTGTCATAAGAAATTGTGCGCATGTTCAAGCCCTCCTTTTGCGCTGTGGGGCCGCGGCGGGCCCGGCCTGCCGGGGCGAGTGCTTTTCGTAGTAGCGCTCCAGGTGGCGGGCCACCGCCCGCACGTCCCGGTACATGGATCGCAGGGGGCGGGCGCGCCCCTCCAGCTGCATGCGGCGCGCCTCGTCGCCCGCCTGCCGTCCCGCGTGCTCCAGCTCCACAATGCGGCGGCGCAGGTCCGCCGCGGTCTGTGCGTATTCCAGCGATAGTTCATATAGCGTCATATATTCTCTCTCGTGCTCCTTTACCTCAAAAAACAGTGCTGCGGCTCGTGCCGCGCCTCCCGGGCCACCCGGCGCAGCTGCCCGGCGAAGTACCGCCGGGCATACCGGCCCAGGCAGTGCTCGCACACCGCCCGGCCGTCCAGCTCAAAATAGGGGTCGCCGGGGTAGAGCTCCCCCGTGCACAGGGAGCACCGCGGCTCCCCCGGGGGTTCAAGATTCCATAGCGGCGTGTGGGGCCATCTCCTCGTCTTTTAAAATTCTTTTTGAAAAATGGTTGACAAGCCCGTTTCCTGCTGTTATAATAAGCTCCGCTGTAGCGCGGAAGGCTTCTGTGCTGGTGTAGCTCAGCCGGTAGAGCAGCTGATTTGTAATCAGCAGGTCGGGGGTTCGAATCCGTCCACCAGCTCCACCCTTCTTCCGCCCAACTGAATAAGGAGGAGTACCCAAGTGGCCAAAGGGGACAGACTGTAAATCTGCTGGCTTTGCCTTCGATGGTTCGAATCCATCCTCCTCCACCAGAAAATGAGTGACCCCCGCAGGGGGTTGCTCATTTTCAATTTGAGGATGGGTTCGAAAGGGCCGTCCAAGCGGACGTGCCGGTGGCACGTTCGCCGGCCCGTGGCTTTTCCGCAGAAAAGCGAATCCATCCTCCTCCACCACGTCGCCGCAAGCTTCCGATCGCTTGCGGCGGCTTTTTAATCCGCCGCTCACTCATTTCGCTGCGGCTCCTCTCCCCACAAAGCCGAAGGGCGGCTTTGCGGGGGCCCCGTTTTGGCAGGCTTCCTATCGCTTGCGGCTCTTTTGAGCGGGGGTTGCTCATTTTCAATTTCAGCATGGATTTGGGCGGGCCGTATCTGGCGGGAAAGGCGGGGCGTTGGCGCGGGGCAGCAAGACCATGGGGATCGAACCTCCTTTTTAAAATTGAAACTGCTGTTCTATTTCGACCACTAAGATACCACGTCCGCCGCCCCAAGTCAAGTGCCGGGGCGGATATTTTTTTCGCGATTTTTTGTAAATGTGCCGGAAAAACGGACAGGCTGCCCCTGGGATGTTGCACGCCGGCCGGCGTGCGGTGCCGGATTTACAAAGGTTTTACACTTTTCCCGTTGACGGGCCGTTCCGCTGGGAGTATGATGGAAAAAACACCTTTGGAGGGGCGGCTATGAAGAAGAAAACCACCTTTGGGCTGCTGGGCCTGGCCGCGGCGGGAGCCGGGGCGGCGGGGGGCCTGGCCGCGCTGGGCAATTATCTCTACGGGCAGATGATGGTGCCCCGGGTCCGGGAGTCCTGGGCGGAGGAGGCCAACCCGGTGCAGGCCGAGGGGCGGCTGTGGGCCAGGAATATGGAGGGCTTCCGGGAGGCGGGCATACAGGCGGCGGACGGGCTGCTGCTGTGGGGGACGGTGGCGCCGGGGGCGCCGGACTGCCACCGCTGGGCCATCTGCGTCCACGGCTACCACGATACCTACGAATCCATGGGGGCCATCGCCAGGCACTATAACCAGCTGGGCTGGCACGTGCTGCTGCCCGACCAGCGGGGCCACGGCAGGAGCGAGGGGGACTATGTGGGCTGGGGGTACGACGAGCGGCTGGATCTGGTGGGCTGGTGCCACTACGTCATCCGCCGGGACCCGGCGGCGGAGATCCTCCTCCACGGCGTATCCATGGGGGCGGCCACGGTGCTCATGGCCACCGGGGGGGCGCTGCCCAGGCAGGTGAAGGCCGCCGTGTCCGACTGCGCCTATACCTCCATTGAGGCGGAGGCCCGCCATGTGCTGGCCCATTACCACGACGTCCTGCCTGCCCGCGCCTGCCTTCCGGCGGGGCTGCTGTTCGCCGTGCTGCGCAAGACCACCCTGCGCCGGGCGGGGTTTGACCTGCGGGACGCCGCCCCCATCGGGGCGGTGGCGCGCTCCAGCACCCCCACCCTGTTTGTCCATGGGGTGGAGGACGACTTTGTGCCCGCCGCCATGATGGGGAAGCTGTACCAGGCGGCCCGGTGCCCCAAGGCGTTTTTGTGGGCGCCCGGCGCGGGCCACGCCCAGGCGGTGGGGACGGACCCGGAGCTGTACTGGACGGCGGTTTCCACCTTCCTCCGGGATTATTTCCCAGAGCCGGAGAGCTAGGGAAGCGCTGATTAAATGCGCCCGTGGCGCTTTGCGGATATTTTGCGCCAGAATTTTGTTGCAATTCCTTGAAATAAATAAAATTATTCCTGCGAAATTGCGCCGCATTCTGGCGCGAAAGCTCTCGCAAATCGCTCTTGTCGATTTAATCAGTCCTTCCCTAGAAAACCTGAAATTCCCGGCCTGAACCCGTCAGGCCGGGAATTTTTTACGGAACTTAGAAGATTCTGGAAGTTCTTTGATTTTTAGTTGACAGCCGGAGGAAAAACGAATATAGTAGAGAAACCGGGCAAAATTTCCGGATGGTTTTGACAAATCATTTTTGTGCTGTGGGGAATGAGTGTGGGAGATCATACGCGTTTTGACAGGGAATTTGACCGCCGGTATGCTTACGGCGGCTGCGATCTGGGGGCGGTGTGCACCCCGGACCGAACGGTATTCAAGCTCTGGAGCCCGGAGGCCTCCGGCGTAGAGCTGTTTTTATACCGGCACGACACGGCCGGGCCCTGGTTTGACCGCCGGCCGCTGGAGCTGGGGGACCGGGGTGTGTGGAGCTGCACGGTGGAGGGGGACCTTCACGGGGTCTACTATGACTATGAGGTGACGGTGCGGGGGGAAACCGCCCTCACCGCCGACCCCTACGCCGTGGCCTGCGGGCGCAACGGGCGGCGGAGCATGGCGGCGGACCTGGCCCGCACCGACCCGAAGGGCTTTGACCGGGACGGGGCGCCCCCCCTCCCGCCGGAGAATATCATCTATGAGCTCCATGTGAAGGACTTCTCCTACCACCCGGACAGCGGCGTGCCGGAGGAGTGCCGGGGCCGGTTTGGGGCCTTCGCCTGGCGGGACGGGCAGGGCCGCCTTCCCCTGTGCATGGAGCACCTGAAGGGGCTGGGGGTCACCCATGTCCAGCTTCTGCCCATCTATGACTTCGGCTCGGTGGACGAGGAGGGGGACGGCAGCCAGTTCAACTGGGGCTACGATCCCATGAACTACAACGTGCCCGAGGGCAGCTATTCCACCGACCCCGCCGACGGGGCGGCGCGCATCCGGGAGTGCAAGGAGATGGTGCAGGCGCTCCATGAAAACGGCATGCGGGTGGTGATGGACGTGGTGTATAACCACACCTACACCGCCGACTCCTGGCTGGAGCGGTCCGCGCCGGGGTACTACTACCGCCGCTGGGCGGACGGCAGCCTGTCCAACGGCTCGGGCTGCGGCAACGATATCGCGGCGGGCCGGGCCATGGCGGATAATTATATTGTGCATTCGGTGCTGTACTGGGCGAAGGAGTACCATATCGACGGCTTCCGCTTCGACCTGATGGGCCTTTTGACGGTGGAGCTGATGAACCGCATCCAGAGGGCGCTGGACGCCGCCTTCGGCAGGGGGGAGAAGTTGGTGTACGGCGAGCCCTGGCGGGCGGCGGATTCCCCCATGGAGCCGGGGATGGTTTCGCCCATGAAGGACAGCGCGCCCCTGCTGGACCCCCGCGTGGCCATGTTCTGCGACGTTACCCGGGACGCCATCAAGGGCGACTGCTTCCACTGTGAGCAGCCCGGCTTTGTCAACGGCGGAGTAGGGCTGGGGGAGACCATCCTGTGCGCCGCCGCCGGCTGGATGGGGGGCGTGGGCGACTTCAAGCCCCGGGCCTGCTCCCAGGTGATCAACTATGTGTCCGCCCACGATAACTATACCCTTTGGGATAAGCTGGCGCTGTGCTCCCCCGGCCCGGGCGGGGCGGTGTGCTACCAGGAGCCCCGGGACGACCTGCTGGCCCAGAACAGGCTGGCCGCCTTTGTGTGCTTCACCTGCCAGGGGAACCTGTTCCTCCAGGCGGGGGAGGAGTTTGCCCGCACCAAGCTGGGGGACCACAACAGCTACAAATCCCCCCCGGAGGTGAACTGCCTGGACTGGCACCGGGCCTGGACCTTCGGCACGCTGAGCGATTATTACCGCCAGCTTATCCGGCTGCGCAAGTCCCTGCCGGGGCTGTGCGACAAGAGCCCCGGGGCGGGCGGGCGCATTGTGGAGCCCAACGTGTACCGGGAAGGGGTGGTGTCCTTCCAGGTGGAGGGGGGCGGCCCCTGCGGGGAGCTTTTGTTTGTGGCCTACAACGCCACCGGCCACGACTACGCCATCCAGCTGCCCTCCGGCCGCTGGACGGTCCGGGCGGACGGCGTGAACGCCGACCAGCACCGGCCCCTCATCTCCCACGGCAACTGGCTGACGGTCCACCCCCGCAGCGGGATGCTGCTGATGAAGCGGGAATAAGAAAGAGCCGCCCCTTCACAAAAGGGGCGGCTCTTTTTGCGCCGTTTTGCCCGCCGTTACCGCCGGATGGAGAACACCCCCGTGGCGGTTGCCAATATTTCCTCCGGGCGGTCCGCCGGGGACACCTCGGCGGACAGCTGGCCGGTGGAGCGGCCGATGCGCACCGTGCGGGTGCGCACCCGCAGCTGGGCGTCCAGGGGGACGGGGCGGACATAGTTGACGGTCAGGGTGACGGTGGGGGTGGCGGCCCGGCCGCACTGGGCGGAGCAGGTGACCCCCATGCAGGTGTCCAGCAGGGCGGCGGTGATCCCGCCGTGGACGATGCCCAGGGGGTTGGACATGGACGGGTCGGTGC
>CAPOAR010000128.1:0-7148 GCA_948670295.1 uncultured Oscillospiraceae bacterium
TTACGGGAAGCCCATCTTCGCTATCTGCTGGCGATCTACGAATTGGGCAAAAGCAATCCAGATGTGGGGACGCAGGCTGTCGCAAAGGCGCTGAACTGCTCGAAAGCCTCTGTCACGAAAATGATGGCGACTCTGATGGATATGAATCTTCTGGTGCGGGAGAAATACGGGAAAATCTACCTGACGGACACCGGCTTCCTGCTGGCAAAGGATATGCTCCGGTGTGTCGAGCTGATTCGTGAACGGCTTCCGGCAATGGGGTTTGATCTGACCGAGGAAGAAACGCAGGACTTTATACGCACAATGGTGGTGAATCTGCCGGAGCATTGCTGGAAGCGGCTGGCTGGCAGGATGTGACAGCGAGATAAAGGAGAAACAATTCATGAAAGCGGGAGACAACAAGGAATTTTGGCGGAGGACGGCAAAATCCTATGGGTCATTCATGAAACATAGCTGGAAACTCTACGATACTATCTGTGAGAGGATACGTCCCGGCCTGACCAGGGAGATGAATGTGCTGGAGTTGGCCTGTGGCAGTGGGCAGCTCTCCTTCCGGCTGGCGGGGCGTGTCCGTCTGTGGGAGGCCACGGATTTCTCCGAAAATATGATTGTGGAGGCCAGGAAAAAGCCCCGCTCCAGCCGTCTGCATTTCTCCGTCCAGGATGCCACGGCCCTGCTCTATGCGCCGGACAGCTTTGACGCCGTTGTGATCTCCAATGCCCTGCACATCATGCCCCACCCGGAACTGGCACTGGCGGAGATCAAGCGGGTGCTGAAGCCGGGAGGAATTTTATATGCTCCAACCTTTGTGCATGGAAGGGGCGCGGGGTTCCGTTTGAGGGCGTGGCTGCTGACCCTGGCAGGATTCAAAGTCTATTTCAAATGGACTGCGGAAGGGTTTGAACGGTTCATTTCGGAGCATAATTTTCAAATCAGTCAAACAGCACTGCTTGGCGGAAGCCTTGCGCCGCTGTGCTATTTGGAGGCAAGCGTTCAGAAATGACAAGAAATGTAGTCCTTGAACTGCTCCTCCCCTTCCTGGGGACTTCGTTGGGAGCAGGGGGCGTGTTCTTCTTAAAAGAAAAACTGAATCTGATGCTCCAGCGGTCCTTGACCGGCTTTGCTGCCGGGGTCATGGTGGCGGCGTCTGTCTGGAGCCTGCTTGTCCCCGCTATGGAACAGGCGGAGGGGATGGGCCGGTGGGCGTTTCTCCCTGCGGTGATCGGCTTTTGGCTGGGCGTCCTGTTCCTGCTGGTTATGGACAGGACGATTCCCCATCTGCACCAGAACAGCACGCAGCCGGAAGGTCCTCATACCCGGCTGAAACGGACCACCATGCTGGTACTGGCCGTCACCCTCCACAACATCCCGGAGGGAATGGCGGTGGGTGTGGTGCTGGCGGGCTGGATGGCCGGAAACGGCGGTATCACCGCCGCCGGTACGCTGGCCCTGTCCATCGGCATCGCCCTTCAGAATTTCCCGGAGGGGGCGATCATCTCCATGCCGTTACGGGCGGAGGGAATGGGAAAAGGCCGGGCATTTCTGTATGGCGTTCTCTCCGGCATCGTGGAGCCTTTGGCGGCGGGGCTGACCATGCTGGCGGCGGGGCTGATCCTGCCCGCTCTGCCCTATCTACTCAGTTTCGCGGCGGGGGCCATGATCTATGTAGTGGTGGAGGAGTTGATCCCGGAGGCGTCCGCCGGGGAACACTCCAATCTGGGGACGCTGTTCTTCGCGGCAGGATTTACCATCATGCTGGCGCTGGATGTGGCGCTGGGGTAGGTGACTACCGAGGCCCGGGCCCTGCAAATCTGCTATCTGACGGACGATATGGCCGACCGTCTGCCCGCGCTGTGCCAAGCGGTGGCGCTGCCCTGCATGGAGGGGCTGGACCTTCCTGTCAACGCCGCCCAGGTGGTGGACAGCGCCCAGGTTGCCGACCACCATGCCGTCATCCCTACGGCGGAGATCGCCGTGGCCGACCTCGCCCCCCTGCCCACCGGGGAGCGGAACATCCTCGCCATGATTGTCGCCCGCCTGCTGTGTGCCGTGGGCGAACCCCATACCTACGCCGAGACCGCCGTCACGCTGGAATGTGGCGGCGGTTCTTTTACCGCCGGGGACCGAACGGAAATGGCCCTGGGCTGGAAGGAGGCGGAACGGGCCTATCTCACATGGCTGAAAAGGGCTCCGAGGGAAGCGCCGTCCGCTGCCCTGCCCGAGCTGGCCGAGGGGCAGACGCTGGAGGGCGGGGATGCAGCGCTGAAAGCTGGCACCACCTCTCCCCCGGCGCGGTTCAGCGAGGACACCCTGCTCCTGGCCATGGAGCGGGCAAGCGCGGAGGACTTTGCCAAGCTGGAGGATGTGGAACGCAAAGGGTTGGGTACTCCCGCTACCCGTGCCGGGGTGATCGAAAAGCTGGTGCGCTCCGGCTATGTGGCGCGGGATGGGCGGTATCTGGTCCCCACGGAGAAAGGGCTGGCCCTGGCCCGGGCCATGCCGGATCAGCTCAGCTCCGCCAAGCTGACGGCGGAGTGGGAGGAACGGCTGAGGGCTGTGGAACGGGGCGAGCTGGCCCCGGAGGACTTCATGGCCGGAATCGTGGAAATGCTGCGGGGACTGGTGCGGAGCTGCGCCAACGTGAGCGTGGCCTCGTCCGCCCTGTCCCGCTCCGGGCGGACGGTGGTGGGCAAGTGCCCCCGGTGCGGCAAGGACGTGGTGGAGGGCAAAAAGAGCTTTTTCTGCGAGGGCTACTACGATACGCCGCCCTGCGGCTTTGCTCTGTGGAAAAACAACCGCTTTTTTGCCAGCAAGCGCAAGGAGCTGACCCGGAAGATTGCCGCCGCTCTTTTGCGCGACGGGCGGGTCCCTATGACCGGCCTGTTCTCTGAACGCAAGGGTGTTTTCTATGACGCCACGGTGGTGATGGCGGACGACAGTGGGAAATATGTGCGCTTTGAGCTGGAATTTGACAAGAGGAAGGGAGCGAAATGAGGATGGAAAACATCAAAAATTTTGATCAGCGGCTGAAAAGCCTGCTCACTATCAGCGGGGCAGGCCGGGAGGAGCTGGCCCGCGCGGCGGGCGTGTCCGTGCCGGTGGTGAACCGCTGGCTCAACGGGTCCAGCGCCCCGGACGTGTATCAGTATCAGGCCATCGCCAACTACTTTGGCCTGCCCTATGGGTGGTTCCTGGATGGGGATGACGGCTTCCCCGGCGCGGTGGAAACGGGCGAGAAACTGGGCCTGTCCCCGGACACGGTGGAAGCCCTGCGGGAGCTGGCCGGTTCGGGGCCGGAGGGTGTGCTGGCGGCGGTGGATGATGCTGTATGCGCCGTCATTGGCGCTGCCTGCGCCGCGTATGGCGAGGTGCTGCCCCTCGCAGAGCAGTTCTCCCACATTGCGGGAGAAGCCCTGTCCCTGTGCGGGGAGGGTCAGTGATGGATCGGGTCGCGGCCCGGAAACGGGAAGCCGGGTTCCTCTCCCGCGAGAGGGACGCGGCGGCAGTCTACCGCTTTGACGCGGGAGCGATGGAGCACCCTGCGCCTTTGGAGTGGGCGCGTTCGGCGGGAGAAAGCCCCATTGTAAGCGGGTATGACCTGATTGCCACCGGCCCGATCATGGAGGGTGTGGATGCCCTTGCCATACTGGATGAATACCGGGCCAATGGTTTTGTAAAACCCTGCGACATCGTTGCATTTAAGCAGGCGGGGGCGCTGTCGTGCTGGTCCGTGAACCTGCTGGCCTACAATAGACTGCCCGGTCTGCTGGAAAACACGCTGAAAACTGCCGAGCTGAGTATGGAGCAGAACTGCAACCAGATCGACGGCATCATCAATAACGAGGCCCCCAAGCCCTCCCTGCGGGACAGTTTGAAGCAATGCCAGCAAGAAGCGGCGGACCATACCCAGGGCTGCGGCGTCCCCGGCAGGCCCCGGCACGGACAGGAGCGGTGACGATATGAAGCTATCTAAAATTGAGCAGGAGACCATCATCAACTTCAACGAGGCCGAGGGTACGGCCAGCGTCTACACCCACAACGAGGCGTTGAAGCGCCAACTGTCGGAATTGTGTCGGAGCCATTCGGAGCTGGTGCGGCAGACGGACGCCAACCGCTGGGGCGGGCTGACCTTTGAGCTGCCCAAAAAGTGGCTGAAGGTATCGCCGCCCCGTGTGCTCTCTCCGGCACAGAGGGCGGTGCTGGACAGGATGAACCAGGACAAGCACAAATCAGAACATTGACAGGATTTCGCTAAATGGGCTATAATTGTTTCAGCGAGAAGACACCCATATTTGTCAAAGGGGAGGCGCCGCTATGAAGCGATTATTTGCTAGCGCAGATGAATTTGTCAGGCAAAGCGACTGGAAGGATTTGGCCGTCTTAAAATTCTGCTTGTTGTCCTTGGGCGTACTTGCGGGGATGGCATTGCGGAAAAATGTAAGAAGGGTGTGAGAATTGCCGCTTCGGTGGTGTTTACCCTCACGTATATTCCTTTAATGGTCAAGTATCTTGGAATCCTAACAGGGGGAAGCAAAAAAACCTGATGGCATCATTTTATAAGGCTCGGAGAGGACAGCACGGTCCCTGTCTCTCTCCGGGCCTTTTCATATTTTGAAATAAGGAGGTATTCATGGCAAGCAAACTGCAATATGTATCGGAACTGGCAGATCAGACCGCCCATAAGGTAACGAACAGCACAGCTGAATGGAAGCGGTATTTATCCGCCAGCAGCCGTCTATTCAAAGATGTATGTTGTAAAGGGTGAATGTGAGATTTCGCCTAATACAACATAGCGGCTTGCTCGTTTGTGGTGAATGACGGTGCTATGGGAGGGGGTGATACCAATATCCGCACAACTTCGAGCGACAAATTGTCGCTCGAAGTATATCCGAGGGGCGGTGTCATGTTTTTTGAAATGGGACTGTCATGCCATTAGCCTGTTTTTTTAGATTTCGCCCATAATATACTTGGGAGAACGATGGTATTCGCTTGTCAGAAACGTGAGCGACAAAATGTCGGTCACGTTACACCAAAATCAAGTGTGCATTCTGAACTGCCCCCCGTCAAGTAGACAGTGAAATAAAATGCGAAATTTTGTCAGGCCGCCCTGCATTGGGCGTAGACCTCCATAGGTGTGTGGACGCCCAGCCGCCTCTGGAGACGGGAGAAATTGTAGTAAGCGATATACTCCCGGATCATCTGGCACAGCTGCTCCCGGCTGGTGAAGCGCCTGCCATAGTATCGCTCCCGCTTGAGAATGCCCCAGAAGCCCTCCATGGGTCCGTTGTCAATACACTTGCCCACCCGCGACATACTCTGCGTCATCCCAGCCGCAGCCAGCTTGTCGTGGAACACTCGGGTCGTGTACTGAAAGCCCCTGTCGCTGTGGAACAAAGGATGCGCGTCCGGGTTGGCGGCAAGGGCGCGATCCAAGGTTTCATGCACCAGGGTGCTGTCGTTGGTGTCCCGGAGAACAAAGGAAACGATCCGTCTGTCGCACAGATCCAAAATGGCGCTGAGGTAAAGTTTATGGACGGTTGGCCCCATATAATATTTGAACTCTGTCACATCGGTCAGCCACTTTTCATTGGGCTTGTCCGCATAAAACTGGCGGTTCAGCACGTTTTCAGCCAGATACTGCGGGTCTGAAGCCCGCCGGGTACATCCATGTCGGGCGTATTGGATGGTGGACTGAATACCCAGACTGCGGCAGATGCGAAGGGCCCGCTTGTCGTTCACCGGCGTGGCGTAATACCGCGCCAGGTCATCCCGAATACGCCGGTATCCCTTATCCGGGCTCTCGTTGTGGATCTGCTTCACCAGTCCGGCCAGACGCCGGTTTTCCATGGTGCGGACCCCCGCTTTCCCGGAGCGCCACTGGTAGTAACCGGCCCGGGAGATATGTAGTGCACGGCACGCTTCCGCCACGGGATACCCTTGCTCCTCCGCGGCCCAACGCACCGCTTGATACTGCCGCTCCTGACGGAACTGCCTCAGTGATCCCCCCTCTCCAGCTCCTGCACTTTTTAACAAGTCCAGCTCCATCCCCAGCAGATAGTTCTCACGCTCCAATCTGCTCTTTTCAATCCGCAGGGCCTCCTCGGCTGTCCGGGGCGTCTGGGACGCCAGACGCTTCCCGCGCCGGTCCTCCAGACCTGCCACGCCCATCTCCTGATACCGCTTCACCCAACTGCGTACCACCTGAGCGGTTGTGCCATATTCTTCTGAAAGCTCTGAAAAATCTTTCCCCTCCTCCAAATATTCCTTGACTGCCTGGGCTCGCTCCTCCAGCGTATGCCTTCGTCTCGCCATAGATACTCCTCCCGTTTCTTTCGGATGTTCTCTATGACGATGATACTCCTTTGCCCAGTCCAACACAAGGTTCCCGGAGCGGAGCTTGTATTTTTCCGCGATGGCCATGGAGCTCCCCTGTCCCGACAGATATTCCTCTACTACCTTTTGCCGAAGCTCCTCACTGTATGTTCGCTTCTGCGCGTTTCCATTCTCCGAAAGTGCCGAAGCTCCTTCCGCACGGTATCGGCTGATCCAGTTGTGCATCGTGGAATGACCTACCCCAGCTCTGCGCGCCGCTTCCCGCATCCGCATCCGGCCTGACAGACACTCTCGGATTAGATACTCCTTTTCCTGCAAGTCCATTTCAATTCGTTTTCCCATGTCTGCTCCCCCTTGTTTTTATTGTTTCGATGTCTGTCTTATAGGGAGCATATCAAAATGTCCCGAAGTGGACGGCGAAAGATAATCACAGTTAGGAGCGTGGAGCTATGGCAAAATTTCAACTGAACCCCGGCGAGACAATGATCGGCAGCGGGATGATGTCCCTTTATCTCAAACAGGGCTTGACGAAAAAGCCGTTCCAGGGCAACATCTATATCACCAACCAGCGGGCGTGTTTCAAAATCAGTATGACGCCCGGCGCGTTGGATATGGATTTGCCACTGGAAAACATCAAGGGCTTTTCGGTGAACGGCGTGGCGATATTCACCCAGGTAACGATCCACAGCCGGACGGGGGAAACCTATTCCTTTACGGGCTTTCCGGCAAAGAAACTGCAAGGCTGGCTGGCGCAGTTGGGCGTTCAGAAATTATAATGCGGGAGCGGTGAAATGAAACAAGGCGCGTTTTCTCTG